>WLXB01000008.1 GCA_012103295.1 Alphaproteobacteria bacterium
GACGTAAAACGGCTTTTGCTTTCTCAAAAGGGGGCCGTTGAAGGCGGGCTTGCTCTTGTCTTGTCTTGCGCACGTTTGGTGGACGAACAAAAGACGTCTTCGGACAGCGATGAACAAAAACGCCTGACGCGCCTGTTGGATATTCTTACGCCGATCACAAAATCATGGCCCTCAGAATTTTGCCTTGAAGCCAATAAGCACGCCATTCAGGTGTTGGGCGGCTACGGCTATACCCGCGACTATCCGGTCGAACGGCTCTATCGCGACAATCGCCTCAATCCGATCCATGAGGGAACCCACGGCATTCATGGTTTAGACCTGCTCGGCCGCAAAGTCGTTATGGAAGACGGCGCCGCGTTTGCGGAGCTTGAATCTGAGATGCGGCGAACCATCGCTCAGGCGGCTGCCGATGCTGAGCTCCATCATTACGCGGCGGCACTGGCTTCGGCCTTGGAGCGGATGAAAGAGGTGACCCATAAATTGATCGCGGCACGCGACGACAATATTCGGCAAGCCTTGGCCGACGCTACGCTTTATCTCGATACCCTCGGGCACGTTGTGATCGCCTGGATGTGGCTCAAACAGGCCGTGGCGGCTATCACAGCGACTCCTGGTGCTACCGGAGACGATATCGCGTTCTATGCCGGCAAGCTTGCTGCCTGTCAGTTTTTCTTCCGCCGCGAACTGCCGAAAGTCCACAACAACGCAGAATTGCTTGAATCTTTGGATGACACGGCGCTGACGATCCCGGTCGACGCCCTCTGATCCTTCTGCCGAGCTCCTCCCTCGTGTTAGCGTTTAATCGGTTCACGGGAGGTGAGTATGAAAGCGTCACTATTTTGCATTGCGGTCAGCGTGTGTCTATTGGGTACTGGTTCCCTATCTGCGGGAGACTGGCTGCCGTTTGGGAACGCCAAGCGTCTTGGTTTCGATCCGGACCGGTTGGAGCGTATTGCGCCAGTCATGCAAACGCACGTCGATGAAGGACGTCTTTCAGGGGCGGCAATGGTTATCGTCCGTGATGGCAGAATCGTTTACCGGGACACCGTCGGGTACGCCAACGTAGAAAATGAAATACCGCTGACCGAAGACTCGGTGTTCCGCATCTACTCAATGACCAAAGCGATCACCACCACAGTGGCGATGATTCTGATGGAGGAGGGGAGGCTTAGGCTTACTGATCCGGTCTCAAAATTTATCCCGTCTTTTGCTGACATGAAGGTCTACGTCAGTGGCGATGGTAATGAGATGGTTGTTGAAGATCAAAAAAGCCCGATGACAATTCATCACCTTCTCACTCACACGTCCGGAATCCCCTACGGCGGTCGATCACCGGCTATGGCGGCCTACAACGATGTAAATTCAAGTGGAGCCACAACGCTTGCTGAGCTTATCAACGTCATTTCGACAAAACCGCTTGTCTTTCAACCGGGTGATCGGTGGCTCTACGGATTATCTACGGATGTGATGGGTTACGTTATCGAAGTTGTCTCTGGACAGCCATTTGAAGATTTCATCGCCGAGCGCATTACTGGCCCACTGGGAATGGATGACACGTCATTCGTTCTGACACCTGATCTCAGAGGGCGAGTTGCAACAGCCTATGAAGGTAAGGATGGCGGGATAAAACCGGCTGGCGGCCTCGGTGTCCGATCCTACGAACCGGAAGATGTTATTCCGTCCGGCGGCGGTGGTTTGCTGTCGACCCCAGCAGATTACGTCCGGTTTGCGCAAATGCTTTTGAATGGTGGTGTCCTCGGCGATGTCAGAATTTTAAGCCCGCGGTCCGTGGAATTGATGTCACGTAATCATATGTCCGATGAGCAGAAGTTTTCACCGGGCATGGGTTTCGGGCTTGGGTTTGCGATCGCGGAAGACCCGGGACTCCGTAAATCTTATCTGTCCGAGGGCAGTTATTCCTGGGCCGGGGCTGCGGATACCCATTTCTGGATTGATCCCGAAAAGAACCTGATTGGGATAGCGATGACCCAATACCTCGGCAATGGCAGCCCACTCAGAGACGATATGCGGGCCATGACCTACCAAGCGTTAATGGACTGACTAGCTTTCTTCGGGTGGTAGGGCCTTAACGTCTGCGCGCCAATCGTACGACGGAGGTCCATCCTCATTGAGCAGGGCAAAGCTTTTGCCGCTCAGGACGGGGTCCGTGAGGCTCGCCACAGCCACAGTCGCGACGTCACCGATATCAACGACACGCTCTGCCATTGGCAGCTTGATGTATTCGGGACGGTTGAGTGCGCGAATGGTTCGGGTGCCGCCTGGCACATCCACGAGACCGGCTGGGCCGACAATGGTGAACGAGAGTCCGCTCGACTTCAGTCTATTCTCTGCTTTGGTCTTCCAGTAACCGACATAGCCAAACAAGGGGTTGCGATTTTGTTCGCGGGCCGGGCCAGCCGATCCAGACGAAACGAGTGCAAAATGTTTCGCGTGCTGTGCGACGGCTTGATCCACTAGGTGTCTCACGCCAAGGTAATCGACGAATTGCCCGCCATTGGGTCCAGCAAACTCCGTGTAGCCGATGGCGCATATGACGGCGTCCATCCCCGTCAAAGCGGCAGCAACCGCGTTTGGGTTGCGTACGTCACAGCTCATCCATTCAGCGATGTTCCCGTGTCGGTTCTGTGCCCGGGCGGCATCGCGGGTGAGGCCACGAACTTGGAATCCTTGAGCGTTCAGTGCTTCGACAATGCGCTTTCCTGTCCGGCCTGTCGCTCCCGCCACAACAACCGATCGAATCTCGTTTTGAGCCAAGGCGGTTGGCGAGACCATCGCAGACAATCCAGTGGTGGCGATAAAACGGCGTCGCGTAAGAGTGCGCCTGTTTGTCATATCAGCGCTGCTCCATTTCGCCGGCCAAGCGGTGGCAGGTCGCTAGGCCTCCGGCCGTCAATTCGGCCTCTTCAGAAAACCCGACCTGGAAGACCCACTGATTTAGGTTTGGCCAGAAGTCGAGCATCACATGGGTGGCCTGACTCAAAGTGCAAAACCAGCCCTCGGTTTCCGGGATTGGAACGGTTTGTCCACGCATGCCTTGGCTGGTGAGGAAGAACCGGCGAATGGTGGCGTCGGAGTTATCTAAAGAGTCGATCTCTGCAAGTGCCGGCAGATCTTCGGTCACATCATCAGCAAGGGCTGGCGATAAACAAAGAAACAGGGCCAAAAAAACCGCGCACAACGGCAACTTCCACGGGGTTAAACGCCCCACGTCCAATCCTGCTTGCGTCACCCGCATAATTCACCTTTTCCTACGCCATAAGATTGAGACGCTAAGGCAATATGGGACCCGTCGCAAACCGAGCGGTGGCCAAATTAATGCCTGCTCTCTCGACTCGCGCCCTGGAAATCGTCAGAGTTCAGGTCAGATTAGTCGACTAGGATTTATATCCGGAGGGGTCCGTGACTTTCAAAAAACGCATCATATTTTTCATCGTTGGAATCGGGTTGTCGCTTCTTACTTACAATTTAGTCTTTGCGATTGAAGCGCGCGCCCAAAGCCCAGCCGACAACGAGCGTATTCTCGCGGCAGTTAAGGAATGGGTTGTCGGCCGATACGACAGTTCTGAGCAATATCAGCGCGACATCGATATGGAGGTGCCCGATAATTTGCAGCACCGGCTCATGTATCAACTCTTCGTCCCCGTCGATGTGTCGTTTGTCGACGGCGTAACAATCTATCAACAGTCGTCAATGGATGGTTCAGAAGATCCAGACTGGATAACCCGTCGTGGGTTATTGCAATTCTACGTCAATCCGGAAACGGGTCGTGTTCATCAACGTGAATTGGATTTTAAGGACGCTGAGAATGTCTTCAACGTTCACCGTGATCCTGAATTTCTGGCTGGACTAACCCTCGACGATTTTACCTGGCGTGAGAATTGCGATTTCAAGCTCACCATGAGTGACGATGGCATGTCTGTTTCCGGCCCGATGGATTTCGGACCATGCCGTATGGAAAATCCCGGCAGCGGCGAAGACATGATTGCGGAAGACAAAATTCACATTACGTCGGACGAATATTGGTTCCTCGGCCGTTATCTCGACAAAGGCGGTGCGGTTGTGTGGGGAACCGAAAGCGATGAAATGAATAAACTTAAACGCACCGGTGATCTAGATGACACAGAGTCGTCGGCGGTGCTTGTCTTTGGTGGAACACGGGCCACCGGCTTGGAAATCATCAAGATCCTTGCTGCCCGCGGGGACTCAGTCACGGCATTTGTTCGTCCCACATCAGACGTCACGGCGTTGCAAGACTTGGAGGTGGAGTTATTTGTCGGTGATGCTTTGGATGCGGATTCCGTACGGGCAGCCTTCGATAGTGGCACCTACGGGGCTGTCATAAGTTCCCTTGGTAGTACACGCGGCGATAGTCCGGTGGATGATGTCGGTACAATTAATGTCGCCGAGGCCGCAAAAGCGACCGGCGTTGACCGCATCCTGATGGTGAGTTCCATCGGTGCTGGTGATAGTAGAGATGCCTTACCGTTCTACGTGCGTTGGATATTAGGGTCGGCACTCGAACGAAAAACCACGGCGGAAAATCATCTAATTGCGAGCGGCCTTGACTACACGATTATCCGGCCCGGCGGCTTGGGCACAGGCCCTGCGACCGAGACTGGGTTTCTGATCGAGGGCAGCGAACGATTTGAATTTGGACAGATTCCACGAGCTGAAGTTGCCAGATTATTGATCGAGGCGTTCGACGACTCTGACACAGAGCGTAAGATTTACCACGCAATAGAGGCTGCTGATTAGCGGACTGCTTCAATGATGCCGGCGATGCCTTGGCCACCGCCGATGCACATGGTGATGAGACCATATCGTCCGCCGATCCGTTGCAGTTCGTGTATGGCCTTTACCGTGAGTATAGCGCCGGTTGCTCCCACGGGATGTCCTAACGCGATCGCCCCACCGTTTGGATTGGTTTTTTCGGGTGGGAATCCAAGGTCGTGAGCGACAGCGCAGGCCTGGGCTGCAAAGGCTTCGTTTGATTCGATAACGTCCATGTCGGCGATCGACAAGTTGGTTTTTTCTAAGAGTTGTTTAACCGCCGGGACGGGGCCGATGCCCATTTCCGACGGATCGACGGCCGCGTGGGCGTATCCGACGAGGCGAGCTAAGGGTTTCATGCCGGCTTTTTCTGCGGCAGTTGCGTCCATCATGACGAGGGCCGCGGCACCGTCATTGATGCCAGAGGCGTTGCCCGGAGTGACGGAGCCGTCCTTCTTGAAGGCCGCGCGTAACCCGCTCAGTCCTTCGAGGGTGGCATCATCGCGAATGTGCTCATCTTTATCGAACAATATGGTGTTGCGCCCTTGCTTGACCTCGAGAGGCAAGATTTGGTCGATAAACCGCCCTTCGTCTCGGGCACGGGCAGCACGTTTATGGCTTTCGACAGCAAAGTCGTCTTGCGTGCCGCGATCGATGTTCCATTTTTCGGCAATGTTTTCGGCGGTAATGCCCATATGTCCGTTGCCGAACGGGTCGTTGAGGGCCCCAAGCAGCGTATCAACCATGGCGGCGTCGCCCATTTTTTGTCCCCACCGTTGAGCCGGTGCGATATACGGAGCCTGGCTCATACATTCTGCGCCACCGGCAACCGCGGCGTCGACATCGCCTAGTAAAATCTGTTGTGCGGCAGAAACAATGGCTTGGAATCCACTTCCGCAAAGCCGGTTCACTGTCACTGCCGGTGTTTCGATAGGAAGGCCTCCGTCGATGGCGGCGACACGCGCCAAATACGGGTCACGGGTATTGGTTTGAATGACGTTACCGAAGACAACGGAGCCAATAGACTGTGGCGCAATGTTTGCACGTGCGACGGCTTCTCTTAGGACGGCTGATCCGAGGGCCGTTGGTTCGTGGTTTTTCAGGCTGCCGCCAAAAGTTCCAATCGCTGTTCGCACACCAGATACAAATACAACGCTACGGTCAGTTGTCATGAAATCACCTCAACAGGCTTCAATGAAGACAAGTAAAAAGGGCTAGAGCCGTGCAGCTCGAACCCTCTGGGTACGTAATCCAAGAAAAAATGGCGGGAGTGACGGGACTCGAACCCGCGACCTCCGGCGTGACAGGCCGGCGCTCTAACCAACTGAGCTACACCCCCAACCGGGGTCCGCAAAGTTGCGCGAAAGGCGCAGTGTTCTGCGGAAGGAGCGGGGTTGTAACAGGCCTGACCCAGCGGCGCAAGTGGTCCCGAGCGCAGCCGATCGGGTTGCTCTGCAGGCCGTCTCATAGCTGCCTCTGGCGCCGCTTTATCGACCATACGGCGTAGAGCGTAAGACCCACCGCGGCACCCGCTCCGTTGGCGACCATGTCCACAAACACTGTTTGGCGACCGGGCGAAAAAAACTGTCCCACCTCTACAAGGCCACCAAAGAGCATACAAAACACCCAAACTTTCAGGACCGAGGGTGAGGGGAAAGCTGCTTTCAACAATATCGCGAGAACAGCATAAGCAAGGCCATGCTCTAGTTTGTCACTCCAGCCCGTGGAAATTGCCGCGCCCGCCGGCAAAAGGGACAGCACTGCAATGCCGGTGGACCACAGCGAGAAACTGAGAAATGGCAGATCTGCCCTCACGCCAGACTCTCGATGATTAGGCCCGATGTCTGTGCGCCATCTTTCGTCTGATTCTGATTCAAAATACACTCAAAGGTTTAGTTATTGTGTGGACAAACTTTTTGGTGGACTGCATGGCGGATTGTAAGTATTTTTTAGTCAAAACTATATTTGGGCGACGAATTCGCATCGGGGATGAATATTGGCATGCTAACGGCAGCCGACAATAAAACTGTACTGGTAGGACGGGGCGGGTCGCAAGATGACGCCCGCGTGCTTTCCCTTGCTGAAACAGTCGGCAATATGGGCCATTGGTACTGGCACATCCAATCCGATTCTCTTTCGTGGTCCGAGCAAGTCTTCACAATTTTTGGTCAAGACCCGACATCCTATCAGCCAGACTTTGCAAAGTTCATCGAAACAGTTCACGCGTCGGATCGTGATCGTGTGCGGTCGCGATTAGAACAGGCGATCTGTGACTCCGCCAGTTTCGAATATGACGCACGTGTTGTCACGCCTAGCGGCAGTATCCGGAACGTCATCACCAAGGGGCAACCTGAAAGTGATGAGAACGGTCAAGTCGTGGCGATGTTCGGTGTTGTAACGGATGTAACGGATGCGTTTCGCACCTTGCAGGCTGTGCGCGATCAAAAAGACATGCTTGACCTTGCCGCCCGTGTCTCTGGGCTTGGCCATTGGGTGTGGGATCCTCATCAGACCTGTCTTGCATTTTGTTCGGATCACCTGGCTTTCATGTTTGAAACGGAGACGTATGCGCTGGTGCGCAGAATCGTCCACCCGTCTGAGTTTTCCGCTTATCTTCACGCGGATGACCGAGCAAAATATACCAAAGCGATTACAGAGGGCGTGTCTAAGGCGCTGCCGTACGACATTGAGTACCGGCGCCACACTGATGCCGGCAACCGTTATTTCAGGGAAATTGGTCAGCCGATTATAGATGCGGCGGGAAAATTACAACGTTACATCGCGACTGTTCAGGATGTTACCGACGCCAGAGCCCGTGAGGCTGAGTTGGAACAGGCCCGCCAAGAACTTGAGAATTCTGTACGTGCCAAGGATCAGTTATTTTCCATTATTGGCCACGATTTAAAGAGCCCGTTTAACAACATCATCGGCTTCGCATCTTTGTTGTCGAATGATGAAATAGAATTGACCACCGAGAAAACAAAAGAGTACGGCGCTCTAATCGTAGAAGCAGCGCAGAATACGAATGCTCTGCTGGATACATTGCTGGCCTGGGCAATGGTTGAAAGCGCAGACCTGCACTTCCACCCAGTTGATGTCGATATCGCTGAAGCCGTCGATGAAAGTGCGTTGCCGTTGGCTGTTCTTGCCCGTGAAAAAGGTGTGTCCGTATCCCACGACGTCGTAGGCGTGCGGGTGAGGGCCGATCGAGATATGGTGCTTACCGTATTCAGAAACTTGATCAATAACGCGATTAAGTTTTGTGAGGCAGGGGATAGCATCCGTGTCGCAGCAAATATTAATGAGGATGCTTCCGAGCACATTCACATAACCGTGTCTGACACCGGTGTTGGTCTGGATGCAGACCGTACCCAGGCATTTCTGCATAGTAAGAGGTTGCCGACGACCCGTGGCACGAAAGGTGAAACGGGGTCCGGACTCGGGCTGCGCTTGTGCCTTAATTTGGTCCAGCGGCATGGCGGCGATCTCTGGGTTGAGTCAGAACCCGGAGAAGGGTGTGCCGTTCACTTCACTTTGCCAAGGTGCTAAGGCTTCTTATCCTTTAAGCACAAAGCGGCGAATTCAATGACGGCGACGGACGATACTGAGTCTGCAACATCCTCTACGTATCTTATCTGGGAAGATGCCGAGAACGAGACGTGGTGGCTGTCGCGGAGTCACGATGACGCCGCCGCTTATATCCTGGCGCCTGATTCGATCACCAGACACCTCCTCGTCCTGCGTCAGGCATCCGGTAGTAGTCGTTTCAAAGTGATCGCCGCGGTGTACTCTGATCAAGAGAACGGCCTTAGCTCTGCCGTAGCTGAGGCGAAACGGGCTGCAATCAAGTGGATTGGCGACCCCAAATCGTCACTGATAAAGTCGGGTGTTCGTACGTGGCGTATGCAGCGTTGGACGAAGATCGCTCTTCGTGAGGTGCCCCTTGCGCTAATTTCATCGTTTATCGGGTGCGTTTTGGCGTTCTTCGTAGCGGCATTCTTCATCATGACCGAGGTAACAGGATGGCCGATGGTCGCGGTCGGTACGCTCCTCGGTTTGTCGTCCGGCTGGCTCCTCAAATGGGCGGCAGACCGTAAATTTACAAGCTTGATGGGGCCGTTTGGGCGCTTCGTGACAGTGACAGGCAGCGCGACGCTTGGCGCATTTCTAACAGTATCTGTCTTCTTTGTTCTTTTTCCGGGTTAGTCCTGGGGTTCAAGGCATCGCTGACTTTTACTCTGAAGGCTTGTCCGGATCATAGTTCAAATTCGGTGATAGCCAGCGTTCCATAGTCTTCAGGTCGAAGCCTTTCCGCTTGGCATAGTCGGCAACTTGGTCCCTTTCAATCTTACCGACGCCAAAATAGCGGCTGTCCGGATGACTGAAATAGAGTCCTGAAACAGAAGACGCCGGCCACATCGCATAGCTTTCGGTCAACGAAACGCTGGTGTGGCGTTCTGCGCCCAAAAGGTCCCACAGCAACCCTTTTTCTGTGTGGTCGGGGCTGGCTGGATATCCCGGCGCTGGTCGTATGCCTTGATACTGTTCCCGAATAAGGTCTTCGTTGCCTAAAGATTCGTCTGGCGCGTAGCCCCAAAGATCTTTGCGGACCCGTTGGTGCATGCGTTCGGCAAACGCCTCGGCGAGGCGGTCGGCTAGGGCTTTAAGTAAGATCGAATTGTAGTCGTCATGGGCGTCTTCAAACGTTTTTACGTGCTCGTCGATTCCTATTCCTGCAGTCACAACAAAAGCGCCGATGGTGTCGACATGCCCGCTGTCTCGGGGGGCGACAAAATCGGACAAAGCAAAATTTGCACGGTCTCTGCCCTGGCGCGGCATCTGTTGGCGCAAGGTATGGAAAGTTTGTAGGACATCCTTTCGTGAAGGATCGCCATACACTTCAATGTCATCACCGACGGCATTGGCGGGCCATAGGCCAACGACAGCTTTGGCGGTTAACCATTTCTCGCCGATGATCCGCTGCAGCAGAACTTGTGCATCGTTGTACAGTTCTCGTGCTGTTTCGCCGACGTGGGGATCGTCCAGAATGCTCGGATACGTTCCCTTCAGTTCCCAGGTCGAAAAGAACGGCGACCAGTCGATGCAGGCGCTCAATTCGGCCAAATCATAATCGTCATAGATGGTGAGTCCCGGTGTCTCCGGTTGAGGAGGCTCGTAGGACGCCCAATCAATTTTGAACGCGTTTGATTTCGCATCGGAATACGTCAATCGCTTCTTTTTTGATTGTCCGCGCTCGTGGGCATCTCGAACTGTTTCGTACTCAGTCTTAACAGTGGAGATAAAATCATCTTTTTGATTTGTCGAGAGCAAGTTGCTTGCAACGCCGACGGCACGTGACGCATCCGTAACGTAGACCGTTGCACCATCATACTTCGGTTCTATTTTAACTGCCGTATGAACTTTGGATGTGGTTGCTCCACCAATGAGGAGGGGGATTTCGTACCCCTGCCGCTTCATTTCACTGGCGACATAAACCATTTCATCCAGGCTGGGTGTAATCAGGCCAGACAGTCCGATGATGTCAGCGTTCTCGGCCTTAGCTGTCTCGAGAATTTTTTCGCTCGGCACCATGACGCCAAGGTCAACGATATCGAAGTTGTTACATTGAAGTACGACGCCGACAATATTCTTGCCAATATCGTGGACATCACCCTTCACTGTGGCGAGGACAATTTTCCCTTTTGATCCGGTATCTGAGTCCGGGTTGTTTGCTTTCTCTTCCTCGATGAATGGAATGAGGTGAGCAACAGCTTTTTTCATGACCCGGGCGCTCTTCACGACCTGGGGTAAGAACATTTTACCGGAACCGAACAGATCGCCGACGATATTCATACCGTCCATCAGAGGTCCCTCGATGACATCCAGCGGACGTGCGGTCTTCGTTCGGGCCTCTTCCGTATCATCAATAATGAAATCGGTGGTACCGTTTACGAGTGCGTAACTGAGGCGCTCACCGACCGGTTTTTCGCGCCAAGCCAAATCGATAACGCGCTTCTTGCCTTCGCCCCGATACTCATCGGCAATCTCAAGCAGGCGGTCCGTCGCGTCAGGCCGGCGGTTAAGGATGACATCCTCAACCCGTTCTTTGAGAGCGTCCGGAATGTCGGCGTAAACCGCAAGCTGACCGGCGTTCACGATTCCCATGTCCATACCAGCCTGGATTGCGTAGTAAAGGAACACAGAGTGCATCGCTTCGCGTATCGGTTCGTTGCCCCGGAACGAAAACGAAATATTGGAGACGCCGCCAGAGACATGACAGTGCGGTAGAGTTTCCTTAATGCGCCGTGTCGCTTCAATGAAATCCAGAGCATAGGAATTATGCTCTTCAATCCCCGTTGCGACCGCGAAAATATTTGGATCAAAGATAATGTCTTCGGGCGGGAATCCGATTTTTTCAGTCAAAAGTTTATAGGACCGGGTGCAAATCGCCACTTTGCGGTCCGCTGTGTCAGCCTGGCCGTCTTGGTCGAAGGCCATCACGACGACGGCGGCACCATATCGTTTTAGCTTGCGGGCCTGCTCAAAGAATGGCTCTTCGCCTTCCTTGAGGCTTATTGAATTGACGACCGATTTCCCTTGTACGCACTTCAGTCCAGCTTCAATGACGGACCATTTTGATGAGTCGATCATGATGGGGACGCGGCTGATGTCGGGCTCGGTCGCTATCAGATTAAGGAAGCGGGTCATCGCCGCTTCTGAATCAAGCATCGCTTCATCCATGTTGATGTCGATGATCTGGGCGCCGTTCTCAACTTGTTGGCGTGCAACGTCCAACGCGGCTTCGTAGTCATCGTTTAAGATGAGCTTCTTGAAACGTGCCGAACCGGTAACGTTGGTTCGCTCTCCGATATTAACAAATGTGGCCGACCCGGACTGTGATGTCATGAAGCCAACGCAAACGGCTCGAGGCCTGAAAGCCGAAGCTTCTTCTCCACTGCGGGGATTGTTCTCGGCGCTTTCCCAGCAACAGCCTCAGCAATCGCGCTGATATGCGCTGGTGTCGTTCCACAACACCCACCGACAGCATTTACCAGGCCGTCGTTTGCCCATTCGCCGATTAAGGCTGCCATTTCCTCCGGGCTCTGGTCGTATTCGCCAAACTCATTTGGCAGCCCAGCATTCGGATACGTGCAGACATTCGTGTCGGCGACGCGCGAAATTTCAGCGACATAAGGGCGAAGCTGTTCTGCACCTAACGCGCAATTAAGTCCGACGGTAAACGGTGCAACGTGACGGACCGAGTTCCAAAAAGCCTCAGCTGTTTGCCCTGATAATGTACGACCTGATTGATCTGTAATCGTACCCGAGATCATGATTGGCAGCTGTTCGCCGGTTTTTTCTAGTACGTCGTCGATGGCAAAAAGGGCGGCTTTGGCGTTCAGGGTGTCAAAGATGGTCTCGACCAAAAGTAGGTCGACGCCCCCGTCGATTAATCCCTCAACGGCATCCTGGTAGGCCGTACGTAATTCATCGAAGCTTGTATTGCGTTTTCCTGGATCATTGACGTCAGGAGAGATTGAGGCGGTTCTATTTGTTGGTCCCAACGTGCCGGCGACAAAACGCGGCTTGCTTGGGTTCTCCGCCGTTACAGCGTCGCACACCTGGCGGGCCGAACGGGCAGACTCCAGGTTCAGGTCACGGGCATAGTCTTGCAGACCGTAGTCTGCCTGCGCAATTGATGTGGAACTGAACGTATTCGTTTCAAGAATATCCGCGCCAGCATCTAGATAAGCCCGGTGAATTTCGCTCAGTATCTCGGGTTGGGTCAGGCACAGCAGGTCATTGTTGCCCCGCAAATCTTGGGTCCAGTCTTTGAACCGCTCACCACGAAAACCTGCTTCGTCCAGATCATAGGACTGGATCATGGTGCCCATCGCGCCGTCTAAGACCAAAATGCGAGACTCGATAGCCGTCGCGAGTTGAGCGCAGCGATGTTCTCTTGATGATGTCATGGCACTCTACTTTGCTGCACGGGGTCGAAAAGCCGCAATTCCTGGGCTTCATTTAAAGAACTTGAGCGCCCTATGCAAACCGTGTGAAGCCCATCACGCGTTGTCTAACGAGGATTTAACCCAGAAGGTCGCCGAGATCAGAAAGCCACGCTGTAACCCGCTTCTTGTTAGCCCCGAAATCGCTGCGCCCGTACTGAGACCGGCTATACACAGCCAGAGTACAAGTCTCGGTCGATAAAGCGATAAACTGAACAGTGATAACGTCCGGAAACCCGGCAAACCTCGTTCTTTGAACGAAAGTCCGCTGAAAGCCATCGCCTGATGTGACTATTTCTACAGTCCTGGTTTGGTTCCGTATGAGGTCGACCCAAGCCGATATCAAAGTGTCACGCGAATGAGGAAATATTGGTGCTTCCTGGTCCGCTTCAGCCAGGCTAAAACTGGCTGGGCAAACGAGAAAAGTATTAGGTGACGTAGGGCGAACGAGTGTCGCAAAGTCTATCGCGTCGATCTTTTTCAGTCCAAAAAGTGGCACCAATATCGTCCTAACTAAAGAGCAAGCTCAGATTTATTTGCAGGAGACTCACGAATGCCCCAGCCGTCACATGTTATGGCTCTGAAAACTCCCACTGAAGAGGAGCTTGATGCAACCCTTGACGAGGGCATGAAGAAGTATCTGAAGGTGTGCCAAGAAAAACTCGGCATCGTACCGAATGTCTTATTGTCCTATGCGTCTCGGCCGGAAAAGCTCAAAACTTTCGTGGCGACCTATAACGAGCTCATGCTCGGAGAAAGCGGGCTGAGTAAATTGGAAAGGGAGATGATTGCTGTCGTGGTATCGTCCACCAATCACTGCTTCTACTGTGTCGTTGCGCATGGGCAGGCGGTCCGCGAATTATCGGGCGACCCTGAACTGGGTGAGATGCTGGCAATCAACTACCGCGTCGCAGAACTAGAGCCGCGTCATCGCGCTATGCTGGACTTCGCCTATAAAATGACCGCAACGCCCAGTTTGATCGATCAAAAGGATCGCCAAGCCCTTCGTGATTCTGGCTTTACGGACGATGACATCTTCGACATTGCAGATACGGCGGGCTTCTACAATATGTCAAACAGAGTTGCCACGGCGGTCGATATGATGCCGAACCCCGAATACCACGGACGTAGCCGGTAGGATGTATGAGATGAATCTCAAAGACCCCTCTTTACTCAAAGTCACCGCTTACGTCGCTGGGGGTTGGATGCCCGCCGCTTCGGGCGAAACCTTTCCGGTTACTAATCCTGCTTCGGGCGAGGTATTGGCCGATGTCGCTGACTGCAGATCCGACGAAACGACAATGGCGGTCGAGGCAGCAGAAAAGGCTTTTCCAGACTGGCGGGCGAAAACTGCGAAAGAACGCGCGGCTATTCTCCGGCGGTGGTTCGACCTGATACTGGAGAACCAAGAAGACTTGGCGACGATCATGACGGCGGAGCAGGGCAAGCCACTCAAAGAGTCCATGGGAGAGATCGCCTACGGAGCCAGATTCGTCGAGTGGTTTTCCGAAGAAGCCAAGCGTGTCTACGGTGACGTAATTCCTAGCCATCAGGCTGGAAAGCAGATCATCGTCATTAAGCAACCGATCGGTGTTGTTGGGGCTATAACCCCATGGAATTTCCCGAACGCTATGATTGCTCGAAAAGCGGCCCCAGCGATTGCGGCCGGCTGTACCTTCGTTGTTAAGCCGGCGGCGCTAACGCCCTTGTCTGCCCTTGCGATGGCTGAATTAGGAGAGCGGGCAGGGCTTCCGCCAGGGGTCTTTAACGTGGTGCCAACGCGAAAGGCATCCTCTGTGGGCGACGTGCTGACCAATCATCCGGCAGTCCGCAAATTTACGTTTACGGGCTCGACCGAGATCGGCAAGCGCCTGATGGCGCAATGCACAGGAACGATGAAAAAGGTATCCATGGAACTGGGCGGCAACGCTCCGTTCATCGTTTTTGACGATGCTGATTTGGACGCGGCAGTTGTCGGAGCGATGGCTTCAAAGTACCGCAATACCGGGCAAACCTGCGTTTGCGCCAATCGATTCCTGGTCCAAGACGGGGTCTATGATGCTTTTGCTGCAAAGCTGGCGGAGGCGGTCGCCGATCTAAAAGTCGGCAATGGTCTGGACGGTGATATGGATCAGGGGCCCTTAATCGATGAGAACGCTATCGTAAAGGTAGAATCTTTAGTCAAAGACGCGGTCAACGATGGCGCGGAGGTGCTGGTTGGTGGAAAGCGCCATTCTCTGGGTGGAACCTACTATCAGCCTACGATTTTGACCGGTGTGACCGCCGATATGTCGATCGCAAGCGAAGAAATATTTGGCCCAGTAGCGCCGCTTTTCCGCTTTTCTACAGAGCAAGACGCAATTGCGATGGCAAACGCAACCCAGTACGGTTTGGCAGCTTACTTTTATGGCCGAGACCTAGGCAGAGTCTGGCGTGTCGCCGAGTCGCTAGAATACGGAATGGTGGGTATCAATGAGGGAATTATCTCGACTGAAGTGGCACCTTTTGGCGGAATTAAGGAATCTGGCAACGGTCGCGAAGGGTCGCGCTACGGGATCGAAGAATATATAGAAATCAAGTACTTACTGATGGGTGGACTATCCGGTTGACATTGTTTGTTTCGGCTGAAAACCGTTAATTCCCTTCGAAATTTGTTGCCTTTCATTGAATTTTGCCCTGTCCAGCTATATAAGAGACCTTGACGCAGAAGCCGTCATTAGAAAAACAGTCGCTTAGAAAGGGCGATGCCATGACCGAAGTCGTGACAAACTCGGCTGCATCTTTGCAGCAATCACTCGTAGCTGGGCACCAGCCACGGGCTATTGGCGTGTCCGGTTCAAACCAGGATACGAATTCCCAACAGACAGCTGTGGCAGCACGTCCCGCAGGAGCCCAATCAGCAAATGCTGTTGCGCGGCCTTCTCGGTCCGATCAGTCGCAAGCGGATAGCCAGCAGAACCAGCAGTCGCCGTCGAAACAGCCGATCAAGCGTGTTGTTCCTGATCCGGCTGACGCGGTGCGGGCATCCCGTTCAGAATCAAAAGCCGTTGTCGATAAAGTTGAGTTGAAAGACTTTGACCTCGGTCGAAGTGCGTCCGAAGTCGTCGGCACCGTCGACGCAGTGCAGCGCTTCGATAACAACGCGGATGGTCGCGTAGATCTTCTTGAATCACAGCGCGCCACTCGTGCGCGGGATACATCGTTCACCTATGCGGCGCGAGGTCAGGCACGATCAGAGACCTCCAATGTCGCTGAACAAGTTCAGCACCAAGAGATTCAGCAATCCTTGGCACCACGGGCAGAAACAGCGTCTCAGCCGGCTGTGACACCTAGCCAGACGACAGTTGCAGAAGAGACAGCCCGCGCACCACTCAAGAAATTTGGTGACCCTCAAGTCGTTTCTGGCGGCTCGAGTGACGAGGGCACCGTTACCAAGAAGTATGTTGCTGCTGAAGAAATCGCCAGTCAGGGTGGCTTCTCGGATGGGGCACCTGTCCAACAGAAGTTTTTCGGTGATGGAGCCGAGGTGGTGATTGGCCGTTTTGCCAGCGATGCTGATGCCCCACAGAAATTCTCTGACAAAGCAGTGGCCGAGTCTGGACGTTTCTATGAGGAAGGCTCTGGCGAGCAGAAATTCTACGACAAGGTTGCTCAGTCGGAGCCGGGCAGTTTTGCTCCAGAACAGGGCGAACGGAAGTACTACGACAGTTCCCAGGACGCTCCAACAACGGCTAACGCTGGCGGAGACGGTCAACCCGAAGTGTCTTTGTACGATAAGGCACAGCAGGTCGAGCGTCAGAGCGGTGGTCACGATGGCCAAGGTCAAGAGCCTAAGAAATTATACGGTGAACTAGAGTTGTACTCGGATGTCGCTGGGTTTGGGGAAGAGCCAGTTATCGCTGGTGAAGTTGTTGTTGATCCGGTTACAGCTTAGAGACGATATTGTTTCCAACATTGCTGACCGTTCCTAGGGCGTGGACTGTGTTCACGCCCTTTCCTTTATTGCGTTCGCACGACAGACCGTGTCACAAGCGGGGCTAATACCACCCGCACCAAACACTATTTGAGGCTGCCCTATCGTGCGCCAAGCGCAGAGCCCACTTCCCGAGGACAACGCCCGCAGGCGCGGCGACATTGATGTCCTGCGTTCGTTGTGGCCATTCCTGTGGCCAAAAGGTGATCTAGAGATCCGTGCCCGTGTTGTCTTCGCTCTACTCGCGATCATTGCAGCGAAGGTGGCAAACGTATTTGTACCCTACTTTATGAAGCTCGCCGTCGATGCGCTGGACGGTGACATCATGGCTTTGCCGCTCTGGGTTATTCTTGCGTATGGCACAGCGCGTCTCTTGTCTCTTGCCTTCGGGCAAGTGAGAGATGCGGTCTTCGCTAAAGTCGGCGTTCGCGCGGTTCGAAAATCGGCTCTGGCAATTCTTGAGCACCTGCACCGGCTTTCGCTTCGGTACCATTTGCAACGCCAGACCGGCGGTCTCTCACGCTCGATTGAACGCGGCACTGTTGCCATACAAACCTTGCTCTCGATTACGTTGTTCAACTTGTTTCCCACACTGTTTGAGGTTGGGTTGGTGACGGTAATTCTTTGGCGCGCGTTTGATGCCTGGTTCGCGTTTGCCACGTTCACAACGGTGGCGGTGTACGTTTTGTTTACGGGTTACACCACCGAATGGCGGCTCAAGTTCCGCCGCGAAATGAACAAACTGGACAATCAGGCGAACACGCGCGCGATTGATAGCCTACTGAACTACGAAACCGTCAAGGCGTTTGGAAACGAAAAACTCGAGACTGAAGAATACGATTCTGTCATGGGCGACTATGAGCGTGCCTCCGTTCGCACCCAAGAATCGCTTGCGTACATGAACATTGGCCAGTCGGCGATTATCTCAATCGGCGTCACGGTCCTCATGGTGATGGCTGGCTTGGGGGTCGTGAACGGAACCATGACGCAAGGCGACTTCGTTATGGTCAACACCTACATGTTGCAACTGGCACAACCGCTCAATTTCTTTGGGTTTGTCTACCGCAACATCAAACAGGCTTTGGTCGATCTTGAAAAGATGTTCGACATTTTGGACGAGGAACCCGAAGTCAAAGATAAAGACACAGCTTTGCCGCTCAACATTGAAGGCGGGTGTATCGCTTTTGAAAACGTGACTTTTGCCTATGACGAGCGGCGGCCAATTCTAAAGGGTGTCTCCTTCGATGTTCCAGCAGGCAAGTCTGTTGCGATCGTCGGTCCAACCGGATCAGGGAAGTCGACTATCGGGCGACTTCTATTTCGCATGTACGACGTGACGGGCGGCAGTATAAAAATAGATGGTCAAGATATCTCAGACGTGACCCAAGAAAGTTTGCGTGAGAAAATTGGTATCGTTCCCCAGGATACGGTTCTTTTTAACAATACGCTTGGTTACAACTTGGCTTACGCCAAAGCTGGCGCCGATAGCTCTCTGGTCGAGAATGCTGCACGCATGGCCCATATCGACGGGTTTATTTCTTCGCTGCCTGATGGATACGATACGCTCGTCGGCGAGCGGGGCCTCAAACTATCTGGGGGAGAAAAGCAACGGGTGGCAATTGCACGCGTTATTCTAAAGGGCTCCCCGGTCCTTATTTTTGACGAAGCGACGTCGGCGCTCGACACTCATACAGAAAAAGAAATTCAAGCCAATCTGGCCGAGGTCAGTGCCGGCCGAACCACGGTGATGATTGCGCACAGATTATCGACCATTGTTGAGGCCGATGAGATCCTTGTTCTAGAAGAGGGCGAGGTCGTAGAGCGTGGAACCCATTCTGCGCTTATTAATTCCGATGGGCCGTATGCGTCAGCCTGGAGGCGCCAGCAGAAATCTTTTGCCGACGCATCTGTTGACGAAGGTGGCGAGGCTGACCTTATTATTGCACCTGAGGCAGCGGTGCCCGCCGATAGGCGTTAATTGACATATGTCATGGCCTCGATCGGGGTGCTCGGACAAACTTGATACAACTCTATAGGGGAGGCGAACGGGATGCCAAAAGATGAATCTGACAAGTCGTCTCTTAGCCAGATAAAGGGGCGCAACCCACATTTTTTTAACGACCCAAATATAGACCGACTTCTAACCATGGTGATGGAACTCGCGTCAGAGGTCTCAGTCATGCGTGATCGGCTCGATACTCATGAGCGGTTGGCCGCGAAAAATGGTGTCTATACTGAAGACGATGTCGAGAATTTTAGTCCCAGTGACGAAGAGGCCTCTGCTCGTGAAGAATGGCGCGGTAAGTTTCTGGATCGTATTCTGAACGCTCTCTATACCGAATATGACAACGACCAGACGTCAAAATAGCGGAGCAAAAGAAACTCGCGACAGGCAGAGTTAAATGTAAGTCACAGGTAGCGCGGTTGTGAATTTCATGTCTTCCATTGCGAAACTTGAACTGACGTCCGAGAACTCGACCATTTCGATCAACTTTTTATAGACCTCGTCATAAGCGCCGATGTCGGGCACGACAATACGCAGCAGATAATCAATATCTCCGGATAGTCTGTAGGCTTCAACAACCTCGGGAATTGAGTCGAGCGCGACCTTAAATTTGTCTAGCCAATCGGTAACATGGTGCCGAGTTTTGACTGCGACAAACACGGTAACGCCCACGTTTAGTTTGTGCCTGTCCAAGAGCGCCACGCGTTTTCGAATTACGCCTTCCTCTTCGAGCTTTTGGATGCGGCGCCAACAAGGCGTGGTTGATAAGCCGACATGGCTTGCCACCTCGGCTACGGGCATCATGGCGTCCTCTTGGAGGAGGGTCAGAATCTTCTTGTCCTTATCGTCCATAGAACAAAATTACTCCCGTTATCAATTCGATAGAACCGTGTTCTCTTTATTGTTCGATAAGCGCGACCAGATCGCAAACAAATTTTGTCGATTCAGGGGTATATTTTTCAAGTAATTTTGTGGAGATACTTAATGCCCCGCCTAAAAAGTTTGTTTTGTGAGCATCCCGAGTCCGTTAACGAGAGCTACTTGGAACATTTGATGTTTGCAGTGGGGTTCGGGTTTCGCATGCTGATAGGTGGTTTGGCCTGCGTCGTACACGGTCTGCTTCCCTTTCTATTCGAGCGGACAGGCAGTAAATGTGTCTGTGATCTCCACGAGCGGCTCAGTGAATCGGGACGTCCCGCCAGAGACAGCCGCGTTGAACGTGTCCGAGTTGCCTAAAGTTAACCCGTTCTAATGGCGGGCAGAACAAGCCGCTTCAATAGAGACAAATAACGCCTCAAAAATATTGCCGTGCCTCGGTTCTGGTTAGTCCGACGCGTTCGCTGGTGCTCTGTTGTCAGGCGTTGTGCAAGGGCACGAGCTGCTAGGAGTTCGATTGTCCGGCCTGGCGGTATGCGTAGCCGCCATGTTGGCGGCACGCCATCATGTCTAAGCGCGCCAAGATTCCTCGACATTTCAGGCAATCCGTATTCGCACCCGCCCTGCAGTGGTTATGAGGGCATCAAAAGAATCATCGGTTGAGAAAATCTCTATTCGATCATTGTTCCGAAAAACGTCTTGTGCGCTATCGAAGTAGCCGGACTGTTGCACCTCATCTGCTTGATCGTCAGTGACGTAGTGCCACAAGGTATATCCGTCGGCATAGGCAAGGACAGTGAGGTCGTTGGGTTCAAATGGCATGGCGGCATTCCTTGTTGGGTTAACAAGGAAAGGATACAACGAAAATTGTTAATTGGCATGAGAAAACTGTCTAAAATCAGCGCCAGGTTGAAAATACTCGATTGGCTATCTGACTACCCCAACCTCAAAAAGAGCGAAGCCAATCCAGAATATGAGAAAGATCAACGATTATAGCGGCTTATGCTAGTCCCGCCCGTTACCCAATACTTCGGCTCAGCCATATAACACGGCCCTCAACCTCAAGGTCGCCATCTTGCAGGCTCATTTGGGAGGGATAGTTTGGGTTGTCGCTTTTGACAATGAGCAATTTGGAGCTGGGTTGCCGGATCAGTCGTTTAACCATCAGTTCATCGCCATCTTGATAGCGGATGACATAGAGACCGTCTCGGCTGCACTGCCGTATCGCGCGGTCGACTAGAATGAAATCACCATCCTGAAGGGTATCCCACATTGAATCGCCGGCAACCCGCATGACGGCCAGATTGTCTGGCGTCGATGCGGTCAGACTTTTAAGCCAGTCCTGACGAAAAACGTTGTGATAGAGCGGCTGAGGCGTGTCCGTATTGAGGGCGCCAGGGCCAGCAGAGGCCCGAGCGTCATAGACGGGAACCAGGGCGAAGGCTTGGCCATCAAGCTCGAAAAAGGCTTTGTCGCCGCCTTTTCCGGATAGGGTTGCCATATCTGGTTCAAACGCCCAAGCGGGGGGCGCATCGGCCCGCCCGCCAGTGGGACGTGACAAGTGTACCTGGCCTTTACCGTGGCGCAGCCAATCCATCGGCACGTTGAGGGATTCAGCCAGCTCCACGATGTAGCGGGGACGGCTGACCTTGCCAGATTCTAACTGGTCAATTGACTGCTGTTTTACGCCAATTCTATTGGCGAGCTCTGCCTGGCTCCAGCTGAGCGCGAGCCGGCATTGTCGAACGCGGGCGCCAAGAGTCATCTCCTGTACCCCTTATCAATGAGTCCTAGCTTGAAGCTATCAAGTTATAGTGGAAATAACAACATACTTTGTCGTGCTCGATCTGCAACGAATTCCGGCCTTATGTTGCTGTTTGGCCGATTTTCCTGGCCCTGAGGAAGAATTTGTTAATAGTCTGTGGATAACCTTCCCATGAGAGAAGGGGATACTTCGCTAACAAAATAAAGAGCCGAAACATGGCTGAAGACGCACACAAAGGCGCGGGCTCGTCCCGTGCAGGGGTTGGTTCGCCTGGACCATCTGTCAAATCGAATGGCAAAAGCAAAAAAGGGTCGACCGGCCCGGGCTCGCCAGAGCCGAGTGCTGGCCGGGCGCTTTCGCGCGTGTGGCAAAAAGCCGGCTCACCGTTTGAGGCAAAAAAGCCTCCGGTGACCGCTCCGTCACTTTCTGGCGATATGGATCAGAACGCCGCTGTCGCGCCCGTCAGTCCCATGACATGGACAAATGCCAATAAACCGATCTCGGTTGGTGTCGGTCTTAGCATCGTCTGGTTAGCGATCTTCGCCTTTTATATTACGCGTACACTCGGTTGGTCCGAGTTGTTTCTTCTGCTCCCGCCAGAATTCGGTGGGCTGTTCGCTGTCGGTCTTATGCCGATCGCTTTTTTGTGGCTGCTGATCGCGTTCATTGATCGTGGCCGTCAGCTTTCACAGGAAGGCGAAGCTCTGCGTATTCATTTAGCCCGCCTTACTTATCCTGCTGATGGAGCGGCAGAAAACGTTGACGCCGTAACGTCATCTCTCAAACGTCAAGCTGATGCCTTGACTGAAGCAGGACAACTCGTCTCTGAACGTTTGCAAGATATCCAGGCTCACTTGGTTCGCAGCACTGACAAATTATCAACCGTGACAGGCCAGCTTGAAACGGGGGCCAGCACGTCTGCTGCCGCCGTGACCGAACAGGTTGATAAGTTAAAAGATGCGATAGACGGCGCCGCCGGCGTCAACCACAAGATTGAAGACGCTCTACGCCGACAGCAGGAATTCATTGGCTCGGCCTCTCAGAAAACTCTGGCTCAGGTCAACACCATGAGTGGCGCCCTTGAAAGCCAAGTGGCGAGTTTGAATACCGCGACAGAGCGTGCGAAAGGATTGTCAGCAGCAATCGCGCAGCAGGTTGCGCAACAAGAAGCCACGCTGACGTCGTCTAACGAAACGTCAAAGATCCATGCCGAAGATATGGCCAAGGCTGTTGCTAAACATGTTGAAGATATCGAGTTGGTCGCGAAGCGCGTGGAAGGCACGGTTTCAAACATTGTTGATGGCTTCAAAGGCCAATCAAAGAGCCTGGAAGAATTGTTTGCGAAGCAGCGTGCGGAACTGACGTCAGCCGGTGATCGGATTGATGATCTCAGCACCAAGGTTAATACGCGTTTAGGTCAGCAGACTGCCAGCCTTGATCAGGTTATGGAGCGGGTCCTGTCTCGTGTAAAAATTGTTGAAGAAGCGCTGTCAATTCAGACGAAAGAACTATCGACTGCGTCAGACGATGCCGTTGCCCGACTGCGTGCAGTTGAGAACATGATCAAACAGCAGGCCGACGCTGTTGGTGATGCGGCCTCGAAAGTTGAGACCCGCCTTGCCCGTTCGAGTGACGAATTTGAAGGCAAGAGTAAGGTCGTTACGGAGCGCTTTAAGACGGCGACTGGGGATCTTGATAAAGCCTCCGAGATCGCCATCGAGCGTGCTGAAGCGATGGGCTCGGCCTCTGATGCGGTTATCCAGAAGATCGATTCCGTTGGTGTTCGTGTTCGCGAGCATGCAGAACAACTGTCATCAAGCGCAGAGCGCGCCGCCGCTCAAGCGGAAAGCATTCGCGAAACACTGCGTCGACAAAACGACGAACTGGAAACCACGGCCGGCACTCTTGCGACACACGTTAAGTTGAGTGAAACGTCGATGGCTCAACAGTCACGGCAAATGGGGGCGACGTCAGAACAGGTTCTGTCACACGTCCGCAATATGTCGGATGTTCTCAGCCAGAACTCTTCCGAATTGATGCAGGCCAGCGCCCGGATTACCAAGGAGCTAGAGTCTATTCGTCAAGGTCTCGAGCAAACAGCGACTACAGCGATGGAAGTTGCCGATCAATCGGTCGAGAAAACCCGAGCCGTTCGCCGCGAAATCGGTGAAGAAGTGACCGCCCTCTCTACGGTTACCGGCGAAGTCACCGATGCCCTTAAAGGGTCTCTTGATGCTCTCGATCAATCCAAAGATACGCTGCAGACGGCTGCGTCTTCGGCTGGCATGAAGTTGGAACAGGCTGCTGGTGTGTTCCGTGATCACGCCCAGACCATCGACAAGGCAGCCGACCAGGCCGGTGAACGCATGGGTGTTGTGGGTGATGGCATTCGCCAGCGCTCTGAGGACCTGACAACAGCAGCGGACGATGCTCAATCACGTCTCTCTGGGTTCCGCGAGAGTTTGCAAAAACTTATGCTTGATTTCGAAGATTCGACCAACCGTGGCGCTGCTCAGGTTGCTGTCGCCAGTGAGCAGATGCGGACGTCTCTGGATGAATTCGGCCATACCTCTGAGCGCATTGCTGGTGGTGTTCGTCAAACCGGTGATGGCTTCCGCAATCAGTTGCAGAACCTCGGAACGTCAGCTGATGAAGCCGTCGCTCGTGTTGAGGTCGTGCTTAAAACTCTGCGCAAGCACGCCGAAAGCCTGGTCGACGCCAGTAACGAAATTACGGATCAAACAGCGAAGGCCGGCTACACGTTCAAGCGGCAGGTCGAAGAACTCTTGGACTCCGCCAATCAGGCCTCCACCAGCGCCAAGCAGCTCGATGAGTCTCACGAGAAGGCGCAAACGGCCAAGTTCCTGGAAGAGACCACATACGTTATCGAACAGCTTCACTCGCTATCTGTCGACATCGCCCGGATCTTCCAGCCTTCAGTCGAAGAAGAGCTGTGGAAGCGCTATCACAAAGGCGATCAGGCGGTCTTCCTGCGTCACATTACAAAGACACTGAGCCGACAGAAGCTTTCAGCCATTCAGAAAAAGTACGAGACCGACGAGAAGTTCCGCACGTTTGTCATGCGCTACCTCAAGGAATACTCAGCTTTAGTGAAGCACGCCCGTGCGACAGATCGGGCTGAAGTTCTGACAACCACGTTCTCAACCTCCGACATGGGTAAGCTATACATGCTGTTGTCGAAGGCGATGGAAAGCGCCGCGGTTACCGAAGAAGGCTAGTCCAGCCAGCTTGCTCAAAGGCCAGGTCTATATTCGTCCGACGTCCATATATATGCTTGACTGTATATATGGAAAAGCGAATATATACCTATGGAACCGGATTTATTTTTTAAGCTGATCGGCGACCAAACCCGTCTTCGCTGTTTGGCGTTGCTGATTGCCCATGGCGAGCTTTGTGTCTGTGAACTGGTTGAGGCGACCGGTGATTCTCAGCCAAAAATCTCCCGGCATTTGGCTTTGCTTCGGGCTGGCGGCGTGGTCGATGCCCGGCGGCAAGGGCAATGGATATTCTATCACCTGTCGGAAACCCTACCATCCTGGGCGCTGACGTCTCTTCAGTCAGCTGCAGATGGCACCTGCAAAACCGCTCCTTATGTTGATGATGCAAAGCGTTTCCGTCGTCTAGCAGAACCATCAGAACTTGTTGCGTAAGCGCGTCCCATGTCCGATTCCATCCGCTCAGTATTGTTCCTATGCACGGGAAACTCCGCGCGCAGCATCTTGGCCGAGTGCACGCTCAATCGTGAGGGGCAAGGCAGGTTCCGCGCGTTCAGTGCTGGATCCCAGCCAACCGGAAAAGTGAACCCGTATGCGCTAGAGCTCCTCGCGTCAGAATCGTATCCCGTCGAAGGCTACCGCTCAAAAAGTTGGGATGAGTTTTCTGGTCCCGATGCACCAGATATCGACTACATCATTACCGTCTGTGGCAATGCTGCCAATGAAGTATGTCCCGTGTGGCCCGGTCATCCGGCCACGGCGCATTGGGGCGTGCCAGATCCAGCCGCCGTATCAGAAAGCGAAGAGGCGTCGCGCCAGGCCTTTCGTCAGGCCTACACCACACTTAGAAATCGTATCGGATTGTTTCTTGCTCTGCCGTTCGAAACCCTTGAAAGACCGGTGCTGCAAAAGAGATTAGAGGAGATCGGCACCACGTAGTGTGTGCCTGAATATTGATGATGGAATTTTCGCTTTCAAAACGTCTCGTCGCCGAAGCTTTAGGCACGGCTCTGTTGCTCGCGACTGTCGTTGGCTCCGGCATTATGGGGGATAGTCTTTCCGGGGGTAATGACGGGATCGCACTGCTTGGCAATACGCTGGCAACCGGCGCGATACTGGTGGTTTTGATCTTGATCTTCGGACCGATTTCCGGCGCACACTTCAATCCCGCGGTCACGTTGGTCTTCGCCGTGCGCAAAGACATATCGCCGCGTGATGCGGCGCTGTACGTCGCTGTTCAAATTGTCGCGGGTATCGTTGGTGTTCTTCTGGCCCACGGTATGTTTGATCTATCGCTGGTCCAAGAGTCGACCAAGGCCCGATCCGGCATCGGCCAATGGGTGTCTGAAGGTGTCGCAACGTTTGGTTTGTTGGCCAGCATTCTTGGCTGTCTCCGCTGGCGACCTGATGCCGTCCCGTATGCCGTCGGGTTGTTTATCACCGCTGGATATTGGTTCACCGCTTCAACATCTTTCGCGAATCCTGCGGTCACGATTGCGCGGTCCTTTACCGATACCTTTTCCGGCATTCAACCGTCGGATGCGCCGGCGTTCGTACTTGCCCAATTTATTGGGGCCCTGCTTGCTTTCGTTGTATTCTCCTGGCTGCTTTCCCAGTCCGGTGCCAATTCAGAAACCAAGGCACCAGTCGACGCCACCTGAGATGGGGGCCACGCCCAATGGCTGAGAATAAAACCAAGGCCACGACCGCCAGTGTCAGCGCGTTTATTAAATCCGTGGAGCACGACAAGCGCCGCAAAGATGCGCAGACCATTAAGAAACTGATGGACAAAGTCACCGGCTGGAAAGCCAAGATGTGGGGGCCGAGCATCGTCGGCTACGGGCAGTATCACTACAAATACGATAGCGGGCGGGAAGGGGACTATCCCATCACCGGTTTCTCGCCGCGCAAGCAAGCGCTCACCATCTATATCATGCCGGGGTTCTCGGCCTACGACGGGCTGATGGCAAAACTCGGCAAATACAAAACTGGTCGATCGTGTCTCTATATCAACAAGCTTGAAGATGTTGATATCAAAGTGCTGGAAACATTGATCCGCAAATCCGTCGCCTTCATGAAAAAGAAGTACGGCGTCAAGTAATCGTAAGTTTGGGAAAATGGTGGGCGATACTGGGATTGAACCAGTGACCTCTCGCGTGTGAAGCGAGCGCTCTCCCGCTGAGCTAATCGCCCCCATTGGAAGTCCGGCTGTATACGAGCCGCGTTCTCAGCCGTCAAGCCGACCGCGAGGCATCAGTCAGGGATCGATACACCCCATGATGCTGCCATTCTTTGCCTTTATCGTGACATGGCTCCGTGGCATGGTGTGACCTCACTGCATAAGGCCCTGCGCGCCTCGGCAGTTCGTTCTCAATCATGCCGGAAACGCTCCATGCCAACATCCCAGACCATTGCCATCGTATTGGCCGCCGGGATGGGGACGCGGATGCGCTCGGACACACCAAAGGTGATGCACCGTCTCGCCGGGTTGCCCCTAGTTGACCATGTGTTGGCAGGTCTTTCTGCTGCGGGTATCACCAAAGCGACGGTGGTTCTCGGCCCTGAAATGGCCGATCACACAGCACGTTTTGCTCCCCATAAAACAGTGATTCAAAAAGAACGCCTCGGTACCGGACACGCGGTCAAAGTCGCGTTAGACGCGTTTGATCCCGGTGAGTCTGATGTGTTGGTGGTCTATGCCGATACGCCATTGCTGACCACCGAGACAATCAACGACTTGCTTGCTCAGAAGCGCAATGCCGCGATCGCGGTGCTTGGTTTTACTCCCGAAGATCCTGGCGCTTATGGCCGCCTGATCACCAACGGGGACCAGGTGGAAAGCATCGTTGAGGCCGCAGATGCGTCGCCCGATGAACTCAGTGTCGACTTGTGCAATTCCGGTGTTCTTGTTGCCAATGGCCGGAAGCTGAGCGCCTGGGTGAAGGCCCTAAAGAACGACAACACAAAGGGTGAGTATTACTTGACCCATGTCGTCGCGCTGGCCAGGGCGGACGATGACAGGTGCGTGTATACCGAGGGCGAGGTCGACGAGCTGGTCGGGATCAATAATCGCGAAGACTTGGCGGTGGCCGAAGGAATAGCGCAAGACCGCTATCGTTCCGCCGCTATGGCGGCTGGCGTGACGTTGACTGATCCTGCCAGCGTTTTTCTTTGCCATGACACCACCTTCGGAACCGATGTCGAAGTCGGTCCGTTCACCGTGTTCGGGCCAGGGGTCACTGTCAGAAACCACGTCACCATCAAAGGGTTTTGTCATTTCGAGAATGCAACGGTCGGCGACAGAGCGGTGGTTGGGCCATACGCCCGGTTGCGTCCTGGTGCGGCGTTAGACGATGAGGCACAGGTTGGCAACTTCGTGGAAATCAAGAACGCCCATATTGAGCAGGGCGCCAAAGTTAATCATCTGAGCTATGTCGGGGATGCCCGTGTGGGTAAGGGTGCGAATATTGGCGCCGGAACCATCACAGCCAACTATGACGGGTACAACAAAACCCATACGGATATCGGGGCGGGCGCATCAATTGGATCGAACACGGTTCTGGTTGCGCCGGTCAAAGTTGGCGATGGCGCTATTACCGGAGCCGGGACTATCGTCCGCAAGGATGTCCCTGCCAACACTATTGCTGTGTCTGAAGCGGCGCAGAAAAATCGTGAAGGCACTGCCGATGCCTATCGGGCGCAACAGAAGGCTGTCAAAGAGTCGAAGAGCAAGGACAGCTAACCCATGTGCGGTATTATCGGGATCATTGGCGTCAACGAAGTCACACCGTATTTAGTCGAAAGCCTGAAGCGCCTGGAATATCGCGGTTATGACTCCGCCGGTGTCGCGACAATTAGTGACGGTGTTGTTCAGCGGCGCCGGGCCGAAGGAAAAATAGTCAACCTCGAGCAACGACTGGCTGACGAGCCGACCACTGGCACGCTGGGGATCGGGCATACGCGGTGGGCAACACATGGTGCCGCGAATGAAACCAATGCTCATCCACATTCCGATGGCCGGGTTGTGGTTGTGCACAATGGCATCATTGAGAATTACCAAGCCTTGCGTGATCGCCTGACCGCGGCGGGTAGAATATTTGAATCTGAAACCGACTCAGAAGTCGTTGTCCATCTGATCGCGTCTTACCTCGACGACGGTCTTGATCATGAAGCGGCAGTGCAGGCGGCGCTTGGTGAGCTGCAGGGCGCTTATGCGCTGACGGTTCTCTTCGCCGACCGTCCGGATATTTTGATTGGCGCGCGCCATGGCCCGCCCCTGGCGGTCGGTTTCGGTGACGGAGAAATGTTTGTTGGGTCCGACGCCCTGGCTCTTGCTCAAATGACTCAAAAAATTGCCTACCTAGAAGACGGTGATTGGGTGGTGCTTACACGGGATGGCATGTCGGTACGCAACCAAAATGGCACTGACGTGCAGCGTGATGTGCGCGAAACGGCTATGTCAGGGGCGTTGATCGGCAAGGGCGAATACCGTCACTTCATGATCAAAGAGATTCACGAGCAGCCGCAAGTGGTGGGCGATACGCTCACCGCTTTCATCAATCCGGGCGAACGCACGGTCGCTTTGCCCGAATTGCCGTTCGATCTCGGCACGGTACCAAAGGTCACAATCGTCGGCTGTGGCACAGCTTACCTCGCCGGTCTTATCGCCAAGTACTGGATTGAGCAAACGGCTGGCGTTCCGGTCGACGTCGATATCGCGTCTGAGTTCCGCTATCGCGAACCGCCACTTTCCGATGACGGTCTCGCGCTGTTCATTTCTCAGTCAGGGGAAACAGCCGATACGCTCGCCGCTTTGCGTTATTGCAAAACGAAGGGACAACACATTGTCTCGATCGTCAACGCGACCGAAAGCACGATTGCGCGGGAGTCCGACGCTATTCTTCATACTTTAGCGGGGTCCGAGATCGGTGTCGCGTCGACCAAAGCGTTTACCACGCAGCTCGCGGTACTAGCGTCCCTGGCCGTCGGTATGGCGCGCAGTCGTGATGCCATTGACTTAGAGGCGGAGCAGCATTTGATGACGGCGTTGGCGGAGGTGCCCGCACGGATGGCGGAGTTCCTTCATCGAGAGTCCGAGGTTCATGACATTGCTCAATCGTTGATCGAGACCCAAGACGTTCTTTATCTCGGGCGCGGGCTGTCTTATCCGATCGCCTTAGAAGGGGCATTGAAGCTCAAAGAAATTTCCTACATCCATGCGGAAGGATATGCCGCGGGGGAAATGAAGCATGGGCCCATCGCCCTGGTCGATGAACATATGCCCGTCGTTGTTCTGGCACCATCCGACAACCTTTTCCCAAAAACCGTCTCGAATATCGAGCAAGTGGTGGCACGTGGGGGCAGCGTGATTGCGGTTACAGACTCAAAAGGCCGTGAGCGCCTTGATGATCTGGCCAGTCATATCATCGAGGTTCCGGCCATTGATCCTCTTGTGGTGCCGCTACTCTATTCTGTTCCGGTGCAGTTGCTCGCCTATCACACCGCAGTTCTAAAGGGCACAGACGTCGATCAACCGCGCAATTTGGCCAAAAGCGTGACCGTAGAGTGAGCAGCCGCGCACCGGCTTTGTTTCGGTTCGCTGTTTTGGTGATGGCTGAGATCGCCCAGAAGGCCTTGAATCCAAAGGATTCGTTAACTATCCATGGCTACACTTAACGGGTATTGAAAGGGGTCTGCTGTGCGCCTAGCTTATCAAGGTGGTGAGCGGTGACCTCAAATGTGGGAACACGGGGGAGAACAGCCGCATGTTCGCAGCCACAAACGCTATAGTGGTTGCACGGGTACAGGCTGTCAGGATGCGTAGAATATGGATCTAGCCACTATATTGGGCATGGTTGCCGGCGTTTCTGTTGTCGGTTTGGCCATCGTATTTGGCGGTAGCCCCGGAATGTTCGTCAACGTCCCGAGTATGCTGATCGTGATCGGTGGCAGTATCGCTGCTGTTTTGATTCGCTTTCCCTTGTCAGACGTTATGGTCGCCTTGAAGCTCGGAACATCGCATGCGTTCCAACAGCAGAGCGGTAGCGCCGTTGCTTTGATCGACGAAGCCGTCGAATTGGCAGAGCTGTCCCGCACCAAGGGTCAGTTGGCTTTGGAAAATGCGCCCATCAACAGTGAGTTCCTTCGCAAAGGCGCGTTGATGTACTGTGATGGTATGGCGCCCGAGTTCATCTCGCATGCTCTAAGCCGAGATCGTGATCTCTTGATCGAGCGTCTTGAAGAAGGTGAAAAGATTTATCGCTTCTTGGGCGATGCCGCGCCGGCGTTCGGTATGATCGGAACGCTCGTCGGACTGGTGCAAATGTTGAGCGAGATGGACGATCCTGAAACCATTGGGCCATCCATGGCCGTCGCCCTGTTAACAACGTTGTACGGCGCGCTTGTAGCCAACCTGGTTGCTTTGCCCATCGCTGATAAGTTGTCGAATAAGGCGCAGGTTGAGTACATGCATCGATCGTTGGTCGTTGAAGCCGTGGCTCAGATTGCTGAAAAACAGAACCCAGATTCAATGTATCAATTACTGGCCGCATTCCTGCCAGAGGATCAACGTCGGGTGGACGAGCGGTAGATGGCTAAAGCAGCACCAGTGCCAATGTGGGTTGTGACCTTTGCGGACCTTATGTCCATATTGGTTTGCTTCTTCATTCTGTTGCTGTCGTTCTCGATCATGGATGTTAAAAAATTCCATGAAGTCTCCGGCTCGATGAAGGAAGCCTTCGGCATCCAGAAAGAGCGGTTGCTGTCTAGCGTTATCGAATTGATCGGGACTCTCGTCCTGGAGTACGCCACAAATATTCAGCCCGTCCCTATTCCAACGATATCGTCACCCAATTCCAACACCACTGGCGCCAGCCAAGGGTCGGATCAGGGCGAAGAGGCGGAATCAGATGAAGAAGTGACCGAAGACGATTTCGATTCCAAAAGTGGCTTTGAAGAAGACATCGGTGCCCAAGAGCAGCTTTCAGAGGCTGAAGAGCAAGCCCTTGCGTCGATGGCGCTTGCCGCCCTCCGCGAAGCTATAAAGGCGCAGGAACAAGCTTCAGCTGATATGGATCAAACCCTTGGGCAGATTCAAATGGCATTGCAACGAGAGATGCAGGGCCGCTTGGTTGATGTCGACAAGAACTACTCGGAAATTGTTATTACGTTTCCCGATGAAGTTGGTTTCCGCACTGGTAGCGATCAGATTACTGACGCATTTTTTGCATCACTCAACCGGTTGGCCGATGTCGTAAAGAAAGTCGACGGCCAGATCATTGTCGCCGGTCATACGGACAACACCCCACTGAATTCGACCGGACGGTTCCGCGATAACTGGGCGCTCTCCGCCGCCCGTGCCGCCGCCGTCGTGCGTCACTTTGCAACCGTCAACAATATTTCTGGCCGACGTCTTGAGGCCCACGGGTTTGGTGAGACACGCCCAGTTGATTCCAATTTCACCATCCAGGGGCGGAACCGTAACCGCCGCGTTGAAATCATCTTGCGTAAAGCGGGTGACGGCAGTGCGCCGGCCGAAGGGCAACGCATCGGCGGCACTCCGCCGCCACCGCCAGTCGCTGTTTATCCGCCAGGACTGCTTCGCGCTTTCCGTCGCTAATAGAAAGACTCATCTAAATGGCAAAGTTTGACTACGACCTGATCACCATCGGGGCGGGCTCCGGTGGTGTACGAGCTAGCCGATTGTCCGCTGGGTACGGTGGCCGCGTTGCTGCGGTGGAAGAAAGCCGGGTGGGCGGAACGTGTGTTATGCGCGGCTGCGTTCCTAAGAAGCTCCTGGTTTACGGTGCTCACTATGCTGATCACTTTGAAGACGCGGCAGGTTTTGGTTGGACAGTCGGCAATGTCAGCCACGATTGGGGCGCGCTGGTCGCGGCGAAAGACAAAGAACTCGACCGCCTTGAGCAGGTCTATCATCGCATGTTTAAGGACTCTGGTGTCTCTCTGTTAGACGGGCACGGTGTTCTCGCAGACCCCCATACGGTTGAGGTTGGCGGCAAATCTTACACCGCAGATAAAATCCTTGTCGGGGTCGGCGGCTGGCCGTTTATTCCCGACATTCCGGGCCGTGAACACGTTATTACATCCAACGAAGCGCTCGACCTTAAAGAACTGCCGGATCATATCGTGATCGTCGGGGGAGGGTACATCGCGCTTGAGTTTGCCGGGATCTTCAACGCTCTGGGGTCTAAGGTTGATGTGTTGATCCGCTCCGGAGCGATTCTTCGCGGTTTCGATCACGATGTCTGCGGCACCGTGGCCGAAGAGTTGGAGAAAAAGGGCATCGCTATACATCGCGATTGTGTCGTGCGGTCTGTCGATAAGCAGGGCGATGGAAAGCTCTCAGTTATGGTTGATCACGGCGAAGAGATGATCGTTGATCAGGTCATGTATGCGACAGGACGCAACCCAAACACCAAAGGGATTGGGTTGGAAGACGCCGGGGTCGCGGTCAACGACAAAGGTGCTGTGATCGTTGATGAGTGGAATCGCTCCAACGTCGAGAATATTTTTGCAGTTGGTGACGTGACAGACCGAGTCAATCTGACACCGGTTGCCATCAATGAAGGCCGGGTGTTTGCGGAAACATTCTTTAATAACAATCCAATGACGCTGGATTACGCCAACATCGCATCGGCCGTGTTCACCCAGCCTACTGTTGGTACAGTAGGGATGACAGAAGAACAGGCGCGCAAAGATCACGCTGTTAAAATCTATCTATCGCGGTTCAGGGCGATGAAACACACTCTGTCGGGCCGTGACGAACGCATCATGATGAAGGTGATCGTCGATAGAGAAACCGATAAGGTTCTAGGGTGCCACATGGTCGGTGATGACTCGCCGGAGATTATCCAAGGCCTCGCCGTTGCCCTCAAGTGTGGCGCCACCAAAGCGCAGTTTGACGCTACCGTCGGCATTCACCCAACTGCTGCCGAAGAGTTCGTGACCATGCGTGACGCAGTGCCAGACTCTGCAGACGTCTGATTTTGGCGCGCTTGGCCCATATAATGTTATTGTTTACAATGACTTAGATGAACCGGCGCGGGCGCGAGTCAGGGCTCCTTGACGTGCTTTCATAGCTGCAAGGCTCCAAGCCAACTTCGTGCTAATTCCCTTAAAACCCTGGAAATTCAGCGCCTAAGCCTCTATATCGCAGCATCCGTTTGAGACCACAGGACATTGAGGTTCCCATGACAACCGCATGGACGCGGGAAAGCTGGCGCGCCAAACCAATCGTGCAAGTTCCCGAATACGCCGATCAGGCTGCACTAAAAGCTGCTGAACAACGCCTCGGCAACTTTCCGCCATTGGTGTTTGCTGGAGAGGCACGATCGCTGAAACGTTCGCTCGGAGAAGTCGCGAACGGCCGTGGTTTCCTTCTGCAAGGTGGCGACTGCGCCGAAAGTTTTGCCGAATTTCATCCCGATAATATCCGCGATACGTTCCGGGTCTTGTTGCAGATGGCTGTTGTTCTGACGTTTGGCGCCGGCGTTCCCATTGTCAAACTCGGCCGTATGGCCGGCCAATTCGCTAAGCCACGCTCGTCAAACACGGAAACCATCGATGGTGTTGAGTTGCCGTCCTATCGCGGTGACATGGTCAACGGCATGGACTTCACACCGGAGCAACGTGAGCCTGATCCCGAACGCTTGATCCAGGCCTACAATCAGTCGGCGGCGACGCTAAATCTGCTGCGTGCGTTTTCACAGGGTGGCTATGCCGACCTTCATAAGGTTCACCAATGGACCCTCGGGTTCGTTGCGGACAGCGCCCAAGGTGAGCGCTATCAGGATCTTGCGGACCGTATTCAAGAAGCGCTGGCCTTTATGGAAGCGTGTGGCATCAACAGCGATGCTGTTCCCAGCATGCGTGAGACTGACTTCTACACGTCTCATGAGTCACTGCTTCTCAATTACGAAGAAGCGTTGACCCGGATGGATTCTACCACCGGTCGCTGGTACGCCTGTGCCGCTCACTTGTTGTGGATCGGGGAACGCACCCGCCAGCTTGATCACGCTCATGTTGAGTTCCTGCGTGGTGTCGATAATCCAATCGGCTTCAAGGCTGGCCCGACCATTGATCCCGACGACGTGTTGCGGATGATTGATACGTTAAACCCACAGAACGAAGCGGGACGGATCACCATCATCACGCGAATGGGCGCTGAAAAGTTGCAGGATCATTTGCCAAAATTGATCCAAGCAGTGGAGCGCGAAGGCAAGACTGTTGTGTGGTCCTGTGACCCGATGCACGCCAATACCGAAAAAAGCTCAAGCGGATACAAGACCCGCCGTTTCGATAACGTGCTGGGTGAAGTGCGGAGCTTCTTCGATGTTCATCGCAGCGAAGGAACCCATGCCGGCGGTGTCCACTTTGAGATGACCGGTCAGGATGTGACGGAATGTGTCGGCGGTGCGCAGGCGATTACGGAAGCCAGTCTTGGCGATCGCTATCACACTCATTGTGATCCACGTCTTAACGCCAGTCAGGCGTTGGAGTTGGCGTTCCTGATGGCGGAAATGCTCAAGCAGGATCGCCGGGCCTCGGCGGCGAAGGCCGTCGCGTCTTAAGCGGCTAGTCTTTACCGAACCCCGACCGGAGAAGGTGCGGTTAATCATGTCTGACAGCCTTACCATCGCCTTGGCCCAGACCAATCCTACGGTCGGCGCTGTGGCGGCGAACGCTGATCTCATTCGGCAGGCCCGTTCGGATGCCGCTGCTGAGGGTGCAGACATTGTGGTGTTCTCTGAGCTGAATCTCAGCGGTTATCCACCAGAAGATTTGGTGCTCCGATCTTCGTTCCTTGATGCCATTGAAGCGGCGGCAAACGAATTGGCTACAGAAACCTCTGATGGCGGCCCCGCCCTCATCATCGGAGCGCCTTGGCGGGTCGAAGGCGAGTGTTATAACGCGGCGTTGGTGCTGGACGCTGGTGAAATTAAGGGCATCCGCCTCAAACACCATCTTCCCAACTATGGTGTCTTCGACGAGAAGCGGGTCTTTGCTTCCGGCCCGCCGTCGGGCCCCGTGGTTGTGCGCGGCGTTCGTTTGGGCGTCCTTGTTTGCGAAGACATGTGGTTCGACGATGTTACCGAAACTGTTTCTGAAACAGGCGCTGAGATCATCATCGTTATCAACGGCTCACCGTTTGAACTGGACAAAGATGACGTCCGCCTGAGCCATGCGGTTGCCAGAGTGTCTGAAACAGGCCTGCCACTGGTGTACGTCAATCAGGTTGGCGGCCAGGATGATCTTGCCTTTGACGGCGGTTCGTTTGTTCTCAATGCTGACCGGGCTCTAGCGGTGCAGGCACCGTGGTGGAAGACGGACCTGACTCACACGACGTGGACCAAATCAGAAGGCGCTTGGATCTGTGACTCTGGGATCGTGACCCCCGAGCTTGACCGTTTAGAGAACATCTATCAGGCAATGGTCCTGGGCCTTCGGGATTATATTGGCAAAAATCGTTTCCCCGGCGTGGTGTTGGGGTTGTCGGGTGGCATTGATAGCGCCATCAGTGCTGTTGTCGCGGCAGATGCACTGGGCCCGAACAAAGTCCATTGCGTCATGATGCCGTCCCCCTACACCTCCCAGGACAGTCTGGAAGATGCGGCTGCTTTGGCCGCTAACTTGGGGGTCAAGTTGGACAGTATTGGCATTGGTGATGCGATGACTGCGTTTGAAGGAATGCTGGAAACCCATTTTTCAGACACCACGCCCGACACAACGGAAGAAAACATTCAATCCCGCATACGCGGTCTGACGCTGATGGCCCTGTCCAACAAGTTTGGTCACATGGTGCTGTCCACCGGCAATAAATCTGAAGTCAGTGTCGGATACGCGACGCTCTACGGCGACATGTGTGGCGGCTACAACGTGCTCAAGGACGTCTACAAGACTACTGTGACAGCGCTGAGTGGGTGGCGGAACGATCATGTCCCTGACGGTGTTTTAGGCGCGTCCGGTGCCGTTATGCCCGAGCGGATTATTACCAAGCCGCCGACTGCGGAATTGCGCCCTGATCAGAAGGACGAAGATTCCCTGCCGCCCTATGCAGAACTTGATGCCATTCTCAAAGGTCTGATTGAGAATGCACGCAGTGTTTCCGATGTAATCGCCGATGGCCACGAGGCCGATACCGTGCGCCGCATTCATCGTCTGTTGCGGATTGCTGAGTATAAGCGCCGACAGGCCTCGCCTGGTGTTAAGATCAGCCACCTCGCTTTTGGGCGAGACCATCGCTATCCCATCACAAACGCCTTCGACGGCGACGCTCCGAAAAGTAGTTAGTCATGAGTTCTGTTGTCCGTTTTGCGCCTAGTCCCACCGGTCACCTCCATGTTGGTAACGCCCGGACGGCATTGATCAACTGGCTGTTTGCCAAGGCCAATGGCGGTGAGTTCATTCTGCGCTTTGACGATACGGATTCTGTGCGCAGCAAAGAAGAGTATGTCGAAGGCATCCGCACGGACCTGGCATGGCTGGGTATGACGTGGGACCGGGAAGAGCGTCAGTCTACGCGGCTTGATCGCTATGCCGCGGTTGCTGATACGCTAAAAGAAGCGGGACGTTTATACCCCTGTTATGAAACTGCTGACGAACTGGACTTTAAGCGAAAGCGCCTCCGGGCTCAGCATAAGCCACCAATTTACGATCGCGCTGCGCTGGCTTTGTCCGATGATGAACGCGCCGCCTATGAAGCAGAAGGCCGCAAGCCTCATTGGCGCTTTAAACTCAACCAGTCAGACGTGATTTGGTCCGACATGGTCCGTGGCGACTGCAATTATAATACCGGCAACGTCAGCGATCCGGTGGTGATCCGTGAAGACGGCACCTTCCTGTATCTATTGCCGTCGGTGGTTGATGATATCGATCATGGTGTAACCCACATTGTTCGAGGTGAGGATCACGTCACCAATGGGGCTGTCCAGCTTGAGATGATGGACGCTGTGTCTGCCGGTTCTCGTGTCATTTATGGCCACGTGCCATTGATTGCGGGTTCCACTGGTGAAGGTCTTTCGAAGCGGGCTGGGTCGCTCAGCTTGGCTGATCTGCGCGACCAACACTTGGAGCCGCTGTCGGTATCCAGCTTGCTGGCCCGGTTAGGGAGCTCTGAAGCGATTGATGTCTATTCCGATCTCCCGGCCATGATTGCTGACTTCAACATCAGCCGCTATAGCCGGGCGACGGCGAAATTCGATGCCCACGATCTCGAATTCTTAAACGCCAAAGTATTGCACCAAATGTCTTACGACGAAGCAGGGCCACGTTTGGCCGCGCTGGTCAGCGACGAAGCCGCCCTGGCGACCCATGGCGAGGCATTTTGGGCGGCAGTGCGTGGCAACCTCAAGAACTTCGATGATGCCAGCGGCTGGTGGTCAATATGTTTCGCGCCCCTGGCGCCCTCAATCGAAGACACAGACTTCATGGCCGAGGCCGCGAGTCATCTTCCTGAAGGGTCCTGGTCCGAAGAGACCTGGGGGCAGTGGACCGGCGCGTTAAAAGAATCGACGGGACGAAAAGGGAAGGGCCTCTTCCTGCCCCTGCGCATGGCGTTAACCGGTTTGGGTCACGGGCCGGAGCTCAAGCTCCTCCTGCCGTTGATTGGACGCGAGCGCGTGCTCAAACGTATCCAGGGCGAAACGGCCTAAGCCGCGATGTCAGGCACTGACACCACCAAAGAGTCGATCAAACCCCTTGGCGGCGGTGCTGGTCCGGCGATCATCTTGGTTGAACCGCAATTGGCGGAAAACATCGGGACGGCTGCTCGGGCGATGTACAACTGCGGCTTGACGGACATGCGATTGGTCAAGCCGAAGCAGGATTGGTTATCGGAAAAAGCCATCGCCGCTTCGTCTGGCGCGTCTGAGGTTTTGAAGTCCGCCGGATTTTACGAAAGCACCGAAGAAGCCATCGCTGATATTGAATTTCTAACGGCCACGACGGCGCGACCGCGCGACATGATCAAGACCGTGTGGACACCCCATCATGCAGGTGGCGAGTTGGCGAACCGCGCCGCGGCCGGCACCAAGATTGGCATTTTATTCGGGCGTGAAAAATCCGGCCTCAAGAACCACGACATCGGTCTGGCCGACGTGATCATCGAAGCGCCCTTAAACCCCGCTTACTCGTCGCTCAATCTCGCCCAAGCGGTGCTGGTCGTTGCGTATGAGTGGTACCAGGCGAGTCAGGCCAGCGAGGCGGAATCGATCCCCTACGGCATCACGCGCCCGGCCAACAAAGACGAGCTCAATCTTCTGTTCCAACACCTTGAATATGAACTCGATACCTGTGGCTTCCTTCATGTGGAAGAGAAGCGCCCGAGCATGGTGCTGAATATCCGCGCTATGTTGCAACGGGCGGCGTTGACCGAGCAGGAAGTCCGCACCCTACATGGCATCGTCACGGAGCTGCGCTACGGCCGCCGCGACGAATTCGATGAGCGTAGTGATTGGAAGAATAAGGGCTAGACGCGCCGCGCCCAGCCCTGGTCCGCTATGCGGCTTCAGCTTCGTAGCGATCAAGGACTGCGTTGCGCATACCGCCAACGCTTTCCATAATTTGGCCGATCAAGTTCGCCGGAACCTCAAGTTCTTCTAGAGTGCCCTGAAGGTGATGAGCAACGGCATCAAAGTGCACATCGGTCAAACCGCTCTTATGAACCAAATCCTTATGGGAGCGCCGCATATAGGCCAGCGCGCCTTTTGATGTTCCGTTGAGGACAGTGGTTAGAAAGAGCTTCTGTTTCCGGCTCTGGCTGTCCATATCCGTGTTGGCAAAGAACGGTTGAACAACATCATCTGCCATCATCTTTTTATAAAAAATATCCACTGCTGCATCGACGGCAGCCTCGCCACCAATCTGCTCAAGTAACGTAGCCATAATCAAACGTTCCTACCTTGTTGGGCGCACTCTCATTTGCGCAAGTGAGGTAAGATGCCTGCCGGGGGCATGATTTCGCCATGACCTAGGTCAAACAGGTCTGGCAGGCCGGTATTCGGGGCATTAAGGGGTGAAATACGGGGCCCTTGACCTGTCCTCACCCAGTGAGACGGAGGGAGTCAACCGATTGACTTCCCACGCCTTTTCCCGTAAATCCGGCCCTTCATTCCCGGGAATGTGGGTGGTGCATCGCCCCGCTTTCTGGCGACCTGACGGGTCGGGTGGTAAGACTACCGGGACAAAAACAGAGAAAAAACAAGGCGTTACATAATGACTAACCGAATTGCTTCAAAGCACAAGATCGACCGGCGTCTGGGGGTCAACCTCTGGGGTCGCGCCAAGAGTCCCATAAATAAACGAGATTATGGCCCGGGCCAGCATGGCCAACGCCGCCGGAAGCCGTCCGATTACGGCATCCAGCTCATGGCCAAGCAAAAGCTCAAGGGCTACTACGGCAACATCTCCGAAAAACAGTTCCTGCGCTATTACAAGGAAGCGGTCCGCCGCACCGGTGATACCTCAGAAAACCTGATCGGCATTCTCGAATGCCGTCTGGATGCCGTTATCTACCGTATGAAATTTGTTCCGACCGTGTTTGCCGCCCGCCAGGTCGTGTCCCACGGCCATATCAAGGTCAACGGCGTCAAAGTGACGATCCCGTCCTACATGGTGAAGATCGGCGACAAGGTTGAACTGCGCGAGAAAGCGAAGACCATGGGTCTGATCCTCGACGCGATGGATTCAGGCGAGCGCGACGTGCCCGACTATGTTGAGGTTGATCACAACCAGGGCCGGGGCAGCATGACCCGCATTCCGCAGTTGGCCGATGTGCCTTATCCGGTGCAGATGGAACCAAACCTCGTGGTCGAGTTTTACTCGCGGTAAAGGAAGCGTTTTACTCGCGTTAAAACACGCCGAATTCAGCTTACATAAATTCTACACAAATTCTTATGGCGGCCGTCACCGTTGTGGGAATTTTAAAAGGCCTCGCTTGTGCGAGGCCTTTTTGTTTGTGGTTTCGGTTTTCGTAAGTTTTACGCTAACCCGGCTTTAAAGGTATCCAACAGCGTCGCCCATGCCACTTCCGCCTGTGCTTCGTTGTAGACCGAGCTGGTAGGCACACACCAACCGTGATCCGCGTCTTCGTAGACTTTGATGGTTGCGGGGACATTGGCCGCATCAAACGCAGCCCTCAGAATATTTTTGACCTCGGGTTCCCGTTCGTCATCATTGTCTGCAACGCCGATGTGGTAATGGACCTTCATCTTTGGAATCAGCAAATGCGGGCTGTTGTCCCGGTCAGTCGCCAAACCGCCGCCGTGGAAAGAGCCGGCAGCGCCAATGCGGTCAGGCAATAGCCCTGCGGTGCGCATGGTTAACGGACCGCCCATGCAGTAACCGGTGGTGCCCATCTTCGAACTTGAGTCCACTTGGTCCTGAGCGTCGAGCCAGGCCACGAAGGTTTCGGCATCGCGTTCGGCGGCGCCTGGGGCCACTAAGTTGCCCATCAGTTTCATGGCAACGTCGCGGTCTGTGGCAAAATTGAAATCGGGGCCGGGCAGGGGCGCACGGCCATCGCGATAGAAAGGGTTGGGAACAAGAACTGAGTAGCCTTGTGACGCCAAACGTCGGCCCATGTCATAGAACACCGGGCGCAGGCCCATGATGTCAGTCCACATTAGAACGCCAGCGTGTTTGCCTTCCGTAGGATGGAAGAACACGGCGTCACAGGTGCCATCTGGTGTGGTGATATCAATCTCGGTTTCTGTCACGTCCAGACCTTGGGCGGTGGCCGCCTTGAGTCCGGCTAAGCTGGCAGCCGCGACTGAAGCGGCACTAAAGGTGCGGCGTGATAGTGGGGCGGACGTGAAGCACTCCTCGTCACAATCCAAGTCAAAGGTGTCGTTGGCCATAATCTGTAGCTCCCTGATTTTTGTGTGGGTACCGTGCGCAATGCCCCAGCTTAACCCGAGGACGACGCCCCTGTCATGAGGGTCCGGGTCACAGCCGCGCGACCTCTCGCCACCCTTGTTTCCGCCCCCTATGATGGGCTTAGACAGTATGGGGAGCAGGGGTTATGACGGATCAGGCAGGCGCGGGAAGACCAAACTTCGAGATTGATCGCAGCCAGCGACGGCTCGGTCCGATCTGGCTGACACCCGGTATTGGCCCGGCCAACGTCCTGACGTTGTTTTTCACTGGGATGATGACCATCGTCTTCGTCACCGGGATCGGGGTGCTCACGCCCTATCTGCTGGCGGAACACCTCAAGATGCCGAGCTCGGTGCAGGGCAATTTCATCGGCACACTGACGGTTTACATCGAGATTATTGCCATAGCCCTGGTCATCCCACTGGGGTCTTTGTCTGACAAACTTGGCCGAGTGCCCCTCTGGTGTCTGGCCTTTGTTCTCATTGCAGTGGCCTGCGTCGTGCTTCCGATGGCTCGCACACCCGAAATGTTCATGCTCGGGCGTATTCTCATGGGCGCTGGGTTTGCGACAGGCACGCTGATGCTCGGGACCGTCATGGCCGACTATCCGCAGAATGCATCGCGCGGAAAAATCATCAGCATCAATGGATTTATCACCGGCTTTGGCGTGGTGTTGGTTGCGGCTATCGGCTTTTCGTTGTTGCCCGGCTATTTTGCTGATCTAGGGTTTGATGCGGTGACATCTGGCACCTATGCCTTCTGGGTAATCGCCGCTATTGCTACGACGGCCGCGCTGGTGACGGCTGCCGGTCTTAAAGATGGCCGCCCCAACAAGACGGAAGAGAAAGATCCGTTCCTCGTCAACCTGCGCAATGGGTATAACGAGACCAAGGGTAGCCCCCGTCTGAGCATTGCCGGGTTGGCATACTTTGTTTCGCGCGGCGATCTCATCGTCATGACCACCTTTCTCACTTTGTGGATCGTAAATACCGGCACAGATGCCGGCATTGAAACCAAGGTTGCGACAGAACGTGGTGGGCGCATTTTTGCCGTCTCGCAAACCGCGATGCTGTTGTTCATGCCTGTGATGGGCTTTCTCGTCGACCGCTTTGACCGGGTCACTGTGTTGTCCTTGTCCATGGGCATTGCGGCGGTGGGGTATCTCGCTCTGGGTATCGTCGGTGATCCGTTCTCTTCACCGTACATCTTTCCTGTCGCGATTCTGGCCGGCGCCGGCGAAGCCTGCATCCTGGTTTCAGGCCCCGCTCTGGTGGGCCAGGAGGCCCCGGGTAAATTTCGCGGCGCCGTGTTCGGCATGATGGGCTTTTGTGGTGCTCTGGGTGTGCTCATCCATTCTAAGGTCTGCGGCATGCTGTTTGATGGCTTCACCTACCAGACGCCGTTCCTCTATATGGCGGTGTTGAACGCGATCGTCGCGATCGGGGCTCTGCTGGTGCGGCTAAAAACCGGGTCCCAACATGTCAGGCAGCCAGCCGCTGCTGAGTAAACCCTCCGTAATAGTAGGGTTTTGGCCGGAAATTCACGCTTTTCTGACCACGGAATGCACGCCTCACCGGGTTTTGTGTTGCTTGTTTTCGCCCTGCCTACTACCGATATGGCCTGAATAACGGACCAATCGCTCATACGGGGATCGACCCATGAAATTGTCTCGCCGAGGCCTCATCGTATCTGGAATCGCAGCAGGCGGTGGTCTCGCCGTTGCCTATGGCCTGAACAGCCTAAAAGATGGCGATTCCAAGCCTAAGTTTGGGGCGTCAACGCCCGAAGATGCGGTTCTGCATGCTTATGTGAAAATCAGCCCGAGCGGCATCATCACGGTGGCCGTGCCACAGGCGGAACTGGGGCAGGGAATCACCACGGCGATCCCGATGCTCGTGGCCGAAGAACTGGATGCTGATTGGGAAGACGTCCGCTACGAACTCTCTCCCCTAGACAAAGATTACGGCTCTTACGTTGTCGCGGAAGCGATCCCGTTGTTATTTATGGATCCGGGCGCGTTGGCCGACTTCACGCGGACGACGCTGTACAAAGTGACGCCGCTGATCGGACTGATCATCACGGGCGGCTCCAGCTCGATCCTCGGCAACTACAATTATCTCCGCACGGTTGGTGCTGCGACACGCGCGATGCTGATTCAAGCCGCGGCAGCAGAGTTGGATGTGCCGGAAAGTGAATTGACCACTGAAAAGAGCAAGGTCATTCACGCCGCCTCAGGCCGATCGATGACCTACGGCGAGTTGGCGGAAGCGGCCGCCGCGTTTGCCCCGCCGGAAGACAACTCGGTGAAGGATGCAGACGAATTCAAGATTCTCAATCACTGGGTCGGTCGTCTCGACACGCCGGAAAAAAGCGATGGCTCCGCGACCTACGGCATCGACGTTAAAATTCCCGGCATGCTCAATGCGGCCATTCGCCATAGCCCGGTGTTTGGCGGCACGCTTGATACCTTTGATGCGGAGTCAGCGATGGCCCGAGAGGGTGTCATCGCGGTGGTGCCGGTGCTTGAAAATGCCGTCGCAGTCGTAGCCGAGCACACCTGGACCGCGCAACAGGCGCTCAACGATATGGATGTCACCTGGAACATCCCGGAAGGCACACCCTTCAGCACCAGCGCGGCCTTACCAAACTACGCGACATTGTTTGACGCCGCAGAGGTCAATGTGTTGCAAGAAGATGAGACCTTCGCCGCCGATTGGGACCGCGCGACACAGACTGTCGAAGCGGTTTATGAGACGCCTTATCTGGCGCATGTCTGCATGGAGCCCATGGGCTGCACGGCGCTGTACGAAGAGTCCGAAACCGATGACCCTGGAGATGCCAGCATCACGGTGTGGTCGCCCAGCCAATCTATCGGCCAGAGCGCCAGTCAGGCCGCCAGGATCGCCGAAGTTAAGAAATCGAACGTGACGGTTTACGCCACACTAATGGGTGGCGGCTTTGGCCGACGCGACGATATGGATTTTGTCCGTCAGGCTACGGCGATTGCTAAGCAACTCCCAGGGACGCCGGTTAAGCTGACCTGGAGCCGCGAAGAAGACGTGCAACAAGATACCTACCGCCCGGCAACGGCCTCTCGCTTCCGGGCTGGTCTCGATGATGACGGCAACATGACCGCGTTGGATTTCGTGATTGTTGGCAAGCCGGTCAGCGCCGACTTCAACACCCGCAACGGCACCTTTGTGATGTTCGAGGCCAAGGACGACATCAGCATGATTATGCCGATGAATGATTCCCCGTATGCCTTCCCATCCGTGCGCCTTGGCTTGAATGCTCAAGACAACCCGGTGCCCAATGGCAACTGGCGCAGTGTGACCAATTCGCACAACGCCTTTTATCAGGAAGCTTTCATTGATGAAGTGGCTGAGGCCGCTGGCAAAGACCCGGTCGATTTCCGCCGCGACCTGCTCACCCACAAGCCCGACTTCGTGGCCGCGCTGGATGAGCTTGCTAAGAAAGGTGAGTGGAGCAAGCCGCTGGCAGAAGGGCCGGAAGGCTCGCGCCGGGGCAAGGGCATCGCCTTTGTTGAGGCGTTTGGCTCGACCGTCGGACAGATTGTTGAAGTCACTGTCGCCGCCAATGGCGATTTGAAGGTTGATCGCGTCGTCACCCTGGTTGATCCGCACACTGTGGTCAGCCCCAACATCGTCGAAGCCCAGATCGAAGGCTCGGTGATTGATGCCTTGTCGGCGGCTCTCTATGGCCAGATTGATGTGGAAGACGGCGCGGTGGTGCAATCCAACTTTGATAGCTATCGGATGATGACCATGGCCGAAGTGCCCGAGATCGAAACCCATATCTTTGCCCAGGGCGGACACCCGGGCGGTATGGGTGAGGTTGGTGTGCCCTGTGTGGCCCCGGCATTGACCAGCGCGATCTATAGTGCCACCGGCCAACGTATTCGCTCTCTGCCGATTGCCATTTCAGGTTTGGTGAGCGTATAGGGCGAGTAATGGAGCGAATAGCTATCCATTAGAATAGATCAGCCCCTGTCAAACTTCATCGTTGGCAGCAGACGTAAGCGCCCGGCCTATGATTGCGTCTTCATTCTCAGTTTTTCTTGAGGCTATGATGTGTTGAATGTTCTTTTCGATTTCCAGTTTAGTACTTGACCAAAACGACTTAGCATCATCGCCTTCTATTTCCTTTAAATATTTTACATCATCATCCATTCTTTTCATGACTTTGTTAATTGCGTCAGCCGATATTTCCTTTACGTGCATTTCCTCAAGTAACCAGTGAATTTTTGCGCGGAAAGCTTTTGCGATGTGGCCTAACTTCCGGCTTTCAATTACAGCACCCTCATAGAGGTCCCGTCCTTGTTGACTATTGCCACGCCTGAATTCGAGTAGACCAGCTGTTGCCAAGTAAGTTGGGTCTATACCAGATTGAGTCGATTTGACTAACTTAGCGATGGGTTCGAAGGTTATTACAGCTTCGTCCAACAACCCTAGATGCGCCAGCGATACCGTCTTGTTGTTTTTTAGTGATAGGTCGTGAGGGTTTGCAATCAGTCCTACATCAGCAACTTCTATTGCTTTGTTATAGTTCTTGAGGTGAGAATCGGCGATATAAGATCCCATGCGCGCAGGCATAACCGAATATGACTCATCGCTTAACCAGTACACAGACTGCAAAAACGCCTCCTCAAATTCTTCATCTTGTATAGATTTTTGCATTCGTCCTTCAAATGCGTTGGCTACCGAATTGGGGTTCGGCTTCAAATGCTGAATACCCATGTTCTCTGCCCAAACGGCCTGCGCTACTGAATTGTCGGTTGGGGAAACCAGTGACATCTTAAAATGACGATTTGCACCCCTAGTGTCGCCACTTAAGAGTTCTTCAGTCGCTAATGCTGACGCTAGCTCACTGGTTTGATGCGCGCTCAGGGATGTTCTTTGAAGTAAGTTCTTTCCCACCTTTAGTATCTTCGAACGTTTTCCCATAACACTAGACACGGCGATTTCCGCAGCTTGAATCCATGGGTCATATCTAACTGCCTCTGACTTCCTAAGAGCCCATAGCGCCTGCTCAGGGTCATCATCGTGCATCATAAAACGTGCAGTTGCTCTGAGCACCAGCCGATTTTCAGGGGCGTAAATGAGCGCGTTTCGGATTGCTTTTCTAGCAGATTTAGGTTGGCCTATCGTGCATTGAAGTCTCGCAACTTCGAGCCACTCCAAAGCGTTGTTCGGGTAGAGTCGCAATCGCGACTTTAAGCGACCAATCTCTTTTTGCACAAATCCGAAACGCTCTCCATCATTCATGACGTCAATGGCAAAGTTACCTATTTCCACATTCTTCTGGCCATGAACTAGTCTATCAGCCGTTATTCGCACAGCATCTGTCGGTGTGGCACCTTCTGCTAAGATGTAGTGCGCTGCGGCCAGTCCTTTGGCCGGCGTTTCAGAGATGAGGGCTTGGTTTACGACTTCAATCGCCCGCCCGACAGTTCGTTCGGAGTTCCAGCGTTCTAAAGCGCGCAATAACGGAATTTCATCAGTATCGAGGTATGGCGCAGCGCTACGAGCACTGACTAATTCGCTAGTCGGCGTGCTAGAAAACCGGCGCCACCGCGGTATAACCCTGCGTTTCCCAGTAATGTCTGACTGCAACATTAGTTTCGGAGACCCATTCGTCTCCTTAGCTTATCAAACAAAGCAATGTAACGGTCTACCCCAAACTTATCTGATTGGCCTCTTCTATTGAGCGGATGCCCTCTTTTTGCTGGATCAGGCTCACATAATTGAGTTACTGCTGTAATAAGTTCGCCGCTCTCCACAGTTGATTTACCAACAGAATCTTTTGGCGCTTCTGATTCTAGTGACATTAGAGCGCGTGCGAACGCGTCCCGCCAGTAGGGCAATACGTCGTCGAATTCACCGTTCCAGTTTTGTGGTAAATGGTCATTTCTTAAATGGGATAGAACAACGGGAGTTATCATCTGACCGGTAAGGAAAAAATAGGATACGCTACCCAGCAAATAGAGATCGGTAGCTTTTCTGGAGTCGAATGATGTTAGGGCGGACGCCGATGTACTTCGCCTATATAGGTGTTCAGGCGGCCTATAGGTCCTGTCTCCAGGATAGGCAATACTATCGAACGGTCCCGAGCGTGTCTGTGCGACGGCTCGGCCCAAGTCTCCGAGCTTCTGAAGGTCGACGTTATACCTCAAAACATTTGAGGGCTTTATATCGTTATGCGACACTTCTGTCGTGTGAAGCTGCTGGACAGCGATCGCCAAGTTCCACATGGCATTGAACGACCACACGTAGTCTAGTCGTGTGCTTACATCTGATTGGACCGTAGCATCGCCATCAGCCATCTCAAAAATTAGATAAAAGACTACGTCCTGTGCGCCATTAAATACGGTCGTGAACTCGCCATGATCCATAGCAAGAACTATTTTGTCGAGGTTATTACCTCGGCAAAGTAATAGGACATCTCGCTCAAACTGATATTGATATGTGGCGTGCTGGATTCTATCGACTAACGGCATATTAGAATTCTGAGCAAGTAGAGCTAGATCAGTAGCCTTCATGAATGCTTCGGTGCCGTCGTCGTGGCGTACGCGATATCCAACAGAAAAATTCCCGCCAGACGCACCCTTGGAGCGCACAATTTTCTCAACTACATGCCACGACCCAGGCTTCTGCGTCCCTTCAACTGTCGCGCCCACAAGGTCGTCGCATGCGCACTTCGGGCCAGAAGTCGGCGTTGCTATTGGGGTAGCGGGAGGCACTGTCGTCTCAATGAATAGGTTTCAATACAAATATATATGGTCGATTCTTCCTTATTCTCAAGTCTGGACTGAAAAATAAGTACCGTTTGTATGCGGCGTACACTATCAAATCTCCCTGCAACTATGCAGTCTTTATTCAGGGTATATAAAGCTCGATATGACTCTAGATCTCTCCACCTGGACCCCGCGCCCGCGCCCCGGAAGTGTGACGCTCACCGGCACCACGGTATGGCTTGAACCGCTCGATTGGGCGGCCCATGAGCAGGGGCTCTTTGCCGTCGTTGGTGGCAAAGAGAACGCCCGACTGTGGGGCCATGTCTCGGTCGGGCCGTATCTCGACGCCGCCACCTTCCGCGGTGAGTTTGAGAAAACGCGGGTGGCCCAGGGCTGGGAAACCATGGTCATTCATGACACCCGCAGCGATGCCATTCTCGGGATGTTCAGCTTCATGCGCATCCGCGAACCCCACGGCAGCGTTGAGATCGGCTGTGTCGTTTTTGGCTATACCTTGCAGCGGACATCCAAAGCGACCGAAGGCCTCCTGCTGATGGCGCGCCACGTGTTCGATGATCTCGGCTATCGCCGCTACGAATGGAAGTGCGACGATAAAAATGCCGCGTCCATGCGGGCGGCGAAACGCTTCGGGTTCACTTACGAAGGCACATTTCGCAATGACTCGGTGCAAAAATGCTGCAACCGGGATACGGCGTGGTTTTCGATTACCGATGCGGAGTGGCCGTCCATACGTGCGGCCTTAGACGCCTGGCTCGCGCCACAAAATTTCGACGCCGACGGTACTCAGATCAAAACCTTGGAAGAGGTGCGGGGCTACAGTTGACCTGGCTCGCCCTTCAGCATCACCGTCTTGGCTTCCAGGTACGGTAACAAGCCTTCCACGCCGCCTTCGCGACCCAGGCCCGATTGCTTGAAGCCGCCGAAGGCGACGGCAAGGGTGGCTGAGGGCGCGCTTTGGCCCACGGTTCCCGTACGCAATTGCCGGGCGATGCGGTAGGTCGTGTCTGCGTCATTGGTATAGACGGCTCCGGCTAGCCCATAGGGGGAGTCGTTGGCGATGCGGATAGCATCGTCCTCGTCATCGCAAGGAATGACACAAAGCACAGGTCCGAAGATTTCCTCTTGGGCGATGGTCATGCTGTTATCCACGTTGGCAAACACCGTCGGCTCGAAGTAGTAGCCGCGTTCGATGTTTGCAGGGCGCTTGCCGCCGGTGGCCAAGGTCGCCCCTTCAGCTATGCCAATGGCGATGTAGCCTTCCACCTTTTCGAGCTGCTGCTTCATTGTCAGCGGACCCAGTTTGACCTCCGGGTCATAGGGGTCGCCGATGGTGACGGTCTTCATCGCTTTGACTAAGTGCGCGACCAGTTCATCGTGCCGGGCGCGGGAGACGATCACGCGAGTAAGCCCCGCGCAATTTTGGCCGCTGAGCACGCAGATACCGCCAACGAGGCTTTTCGCTGCCGTTTCCAAATCGAAATCATCAAGAATAATCGCTGCCGACTTGCCGCCCAATTCCAATGTCACACGGGCAATGCGTTCGCCACAGACCGAGGCAATCCGTTGTCCGGTCGCGAGGCTGCCGGTGAAGCTGACCTTATCAACATTGGGGTGGCGGACGAGATGATCGGACGCGTCCCGTTCGGCTGTGATCAAGTTCAACACGCCGGAGGGAAGGCCAGCGGCATCGGCACATTCGGCGATGATGTAGGCTTCAATCGGGGTTTGCGGCGCTGGTTTCATAATCACAGTACAGCCGGCCAACAGTGCCGGAGCGATCTTGGTCAACATGGTGGCGAGAGGGGCGTTCCATGGCGCGATGGTGGCGACCACGCCGACCGGTTCGCGCACCAGCAAGTGGGTGCCCGATGACGACGGGTGCCATTCAACGAAGTCAAAGCTGGAAGCTTGGTCCACGGAGCGATCCAACGCGCCGATGGAATACTCCGGCGACATGTTGGCCATTGACGTGATGACCCCGGTGGATTCCGTCCAGGCCACGGCAAAGTCGTCGGCGCGGGTGCGCAACACCCGTGCGAATTCCTCCAGATGCTTGGCGCGATCCTGCGGTGTCATACGCGGCCAAGGTCCGTCATCAAACGCTGTACGGGCTGAGGCGACGGCAGCATCTATGTCAGCGTCAACGGCTTCTGCGACTTGAAACACAACCTCCTCCGATACCGGAGAGACGACATCGAGCAGGCGCCCGGTCGATGGTTCCACCCATGCACCACCGATATACAGTTTAAGAAAATGAGTGGCGTCGATTGAGCCAGCGCGGGATTGGAATGTCATAGGTCGCCCTTAGGAACGAGAAAATGAAGACGTCAAAATGTGGGCTTTTTGCGCTCCTGGCAAATAGAAGATGACGATTGCTCTATGCAGACACTGCATAGGCCGGGGCTGGATAGTTCACGCAACATTATTGTGCATGGGCTCGTTTAATTTCCGCGCAAGGCGTTGATTAAAATATATAATTTCCAAGAGGTCCGCTGGTGCATGGGCTCGTTCCTCGCAAAGCGCGGCTAAGTTTTGTTAAGCTGTTGAAAAGATGAATTTTGAGGGGACAGCGATGACCGATCATCACCACGATCTATCCGGCTATGAAGGCGCGTGTTTTATCTGCGGTGCGTCTGAGGGTGAGGACGCGTCTGTCGTTGGGCCCCAAGCGTCTCGACGCAGTTTTATGCAAGCTGTTGCTGTGTCTGCTCTTGCGGCGGGCACCGTTAGCACTGCGGCACGTGCACAAGCACCGGAGCTTCCTTTCGGCCCAGAAGATAGCTTTGTCATTGATGCCGGCTGGGTGCTTATAGAAACCGATGGCGAACTCGACTTGCTGCGCGATGGTCATGTGCTGGTGCGCAACGGCGTCATCGAAGACGTCCGGGCCGAGCCGTTCACCGAGGCCGTGCCACATCTGAGCTTGCCGCACGACATTCTGTTGCCTGGGTTTATTTCCGGTCACACCCATTGCTGTAGCGCAACGCCGACGCGGGGCATCATTGAAGGTCCGCGGTCATACCAGCGGCCACTTGAGATTGTCGAACAGCTCGATGACGATGAGCTTGATGCGTTGACCGCACTGAACCTGGCTGAGTTGTTGCGCTCGGGCTGCACCACTCAGGTCGAAATGAGCCTCACTTTGCGTCAGGCCGAAAGCTACGTGCGCCTGGCCGAACGCTGGGGTGTGCGCGGCTTCCCTGGTTCGATGATTCCCAATACAGAACGCCTGTTCGGCATCTGGTTCCGGGGCAGTGATCAGGTTCTACTTGATTCTGAAGAGGGTACTCTGGTCGAGATCGCAGCTAATCTGGCCTTCGGCAAAGAACACATGGGCAAAGGCGACGGTCGCATACAGCCGATGATGTCACCCCATGCCTGTGATACCCATACGCCTGCAACTATGGCCGCGCTTGCCGCCGCCGCAAAGGAGCTCGGTACCGGGTTGCACATCCATCTCTCGCAAGGGAGCAATGAGACTGAAGATGTCCGCAGGCTCTGGGGCAAGACCCCGACCGAGTGGCTTGAGAGTTTCGGTTTCTTTGCCGATGGGCCAGTGTTCGGTGCGCATATGACAGGCCTCGACTGGGAGACTGATGCTCCGATCCTGGCCAAGCACGAGGCGATTTATTCCCACTGTCCATCAGCCAGTGGCGCTGGCAACGGCACGCAGCCCTATCCGGAAGCCTTAGCGGCGGGGCTGAAGGTCAACATTGGCATCGACACCCATTCCAACGATTACCTCGAAGATCTCAAGCTGGCGGTGCTCTATGGTCAGGCCCGGCATTCCTTGAAACGGCAGTGCGACCCTCAGGGCCAGCCGACCCAGCGTCCCACAGTGTGGAACGCCGTCGATGCAGCCACTCGCATTCCAGCGCAAGGATTACGGCGTGATGACCTCGGCATCATCAAGCCAGGTGCGCGGGCTGATATGATTTCTGTTGATGTTTCGGGGATGCTTGTCGGCGCTGGGGCGTTGCCGCCTGAGCCTCTGAACAACCTGCTCTATGCCAACGGTCGCATGGTCCGCACGGCCATGACCGATGGACGCCTCCAGGTGCACGACAGCCGCTTTGTTGCGGATGATGAGGATCGCGTGCTCGCGGACGGCGGCAGGGTCGTTGAAAAAGTATGGGCCCAGCTCGCGGACGAAGGCTGGTTTACAGAAACCGCGAGATAGCGTTAGGTGACAGCGACGTCTTTTTCCTTAAGAAGGGTTTCCAATTCTCCGGATACAGCCATTTCGCGCACGATGTCGCTGCCGCCGACGAATTCACTCTTTACATAAAGCTGTGGCACGGTCGGCCACTGGGTGAAGTCTTTAATGCCCTGACGCAGGTTGTCGTCTTCGAGGACGTTGACGCCTTTAAACTTAACGCCGATCTGGCTGAGAATTTGCACCACAGCGGCAGAGAACCCGCACTGCGGAAACATCGGTGTGCCCTTCATGAACAGAACGACATCATTAGACGTTACGTCTTCCTGGATTTGTGCGATGGCGGGGTTGTCGGACATGCGGCTAGTCTCCGTTAATCAAAGGGTTGGCCGCTCTCGGCAGCCTTCATATGCCAAGGGATATAGGGCTTCCAGCCGCTTTGGCAAGGAAAACCGGATCAATTTAGCGTCAGCAGGTCAGGCGTCTGGAACGGCAGTTTGCAGGGCGAGTGCATGCAATTGCCCGCCCATTTTGCCCTGGAGCGCCGCGTAAACCATCTGATGCTGCTGCACTCGGCTCTTTCCGGCAAAGGCTGCCGACGTTACGTGGGCGGCGTAGTGGTCGCCGTCACCGCGTAAATCATCGATCCTGATTTCCGCATCGGGCAGGGCTGTTTTGATCATCTCTTGGATTTCTGACGCCGTCATTGCCATTGCGCTGCTCCTTCAAGGGTTCTCTGACTCTAAGCTGCCATATAGGAAGGGAACCAGCCCTCATGCAAATCCCGTAGTGTTTTGAGCGCGACCGAGGCATCGCCCGCAATCGCGACCTGATCACCGCCGGTCATCCCGATTAGACGTGCCGTCAGGCCAGCGTCTTGCATTGCCCCGAGGATATCACCTGATGTTTCAGCGGTGCAGGTGATGATGTAACGGCCCTGGTCTTCACCGAACAGCCATGGTGCAGATGGCGCTTCACCCGTATCAATCGTGACCCCGATATCGCCGGACAAAGCCATCTCGGCTAGAGCGATAGCAACGCCTCCGTCCGAGACGTCATGGCAGGCGGTTACTGCACCCGCTGTGATGAGGCCGCGCACGGCATCTCCTGTGACACGTTCTTGCGCCAAATCGACCGTCGGCGGTGCGCCCTCTACAACGCCATGAATGTCTCGTAAATAGAGCGACTGCCCCAGCCAGCCATCGGACACGGTATCTGTTCCGCCGATGAGGAGGACCGCTTCGCCCTCGGCCTTGAAGCCCACTGTCATGGTCTGATCTAGGTTGTCGATAACGCCAATAGCGCCGATGGTCGGCGTTGGCAGAATAGGTTCGCCATCGGTCTCGTTGTAGAGCGAGACGTTGCCGGAGACGACCGGAGCATCCAGCGCTGAACAGGCTTCGCCGATCCCTTTAATCGCGCCGACCAGCTGCCCCATGATCGGTGGTTTTTCGGGATTGCCGAAATTCAGGTTGTCTGTGACAGCGAGTGGGCGCGCTCCGGTGGCCGTCAGATTCCGCCACGCTTCGGCAACCGCCTGCTTGCCGCCTTCGAACGGGTCGGCCTTAACGTAACGGGGGGTGCAGTCGGTTGTGACGGCGAGCCCACGTTCTGAATCGTGAATACGGACGACAGCGGCGTCGCCGCCGGGGCGCTGCACCGTATCGCCCATGACCATATGATCGTATTGCTCCCAGACCCAGCGACGGCTGGCGAGATCAGGGGCACCGATCAATGTTTTTAGTGTCTCGGCCCAATCGCCGTGTTCGACAGCATCTGAAGCGACGGCATCTGCTTTCGGCGTTTCTACCCAGGGACGGTCGTATTCTGGTGAGGCTTCGGCCAAGGGATCAATCGGCAAATCTGCGACTTCTCGCCCGCCTTTCGTTAAGACCATCCGACCGCTGTCGGTGAGATGACCGACCACCGCGAAATCTAATTCCCATTTCTCGAAGATCGCTTGAGCAATATGCTCTTTGCCTGGCTCGAGCACCATGAGCATGCGTTCTTGGCTTTCCGACAGCATAATTTCGTATGCAGTCATGTCGGCTTCGCGGATGGGAACAGCATCTAGGTTCATTTCGATCCCGGTGCCGCCTTTGGAGCACATCTCAAAAGTGGAGCACGTTAATCCGGCGGCTCCCATATCCTGGATAGCGACAATCGTGTCTGTCGCCATAAGTTCAAGACAGGCCTCGATTAGCAGTTTTTCAGTGAACGGATCGCCAACCTGAACCGTGGGGCGTTTCTCTTCGCTGTCCTCGTCAAACTCGGCTGAGGCCATTGTCGCACCGTGGATGCCGTCTTTGCCGGTTTTTGATCCGACATAGATCACTGGGTTGCCCGGACCCGAAGCGGCGGAATAGAAAATGCGGTCTTGCTGAGCGAGCCCGACGGTCATCGCGTTGACGAGGATATTGCCGTTATACGCGGGGTCGAAGTTGACCTCGCCACCGACCGTGGGCACGCCAACGCAGTTGCCATAGCTGCCGACACCGCTGACAACGCCTGCGACGAGGTGCTTTGTCTTGGGGTGGTCGATCGCGCCGAACCGCAAGGCGTTCATATTGGCAACGGGTCGTGCGCCCATTGTAAAGACATCACGCAAGATGCCGCCTACGCCTGTCGCCGCGCCCTGGAAAGGTTCAATAAAGGACGGGTGATTGTGGCTTTCCATTTTGAAGATAGCGGCGAGTCCTTCGCCGATGTCGACGACACCGGCATTTTCACCCGGTCCGCAGATCACCCACGGCGCTTCAGTCGGTAGCGTCTTGAGCCACTTCTTTGAGGATTTGTAGGAGCAGTGCTCAGACCACATGACAGAGAAGATGCCGAGCTCAATCAGGTTCGGTTCGCGACCGTCGAGAATATCAAGCACCCGCTGATATTCTTCTTCGGTCAGGCTATGCGCCGTGATGTCCGCTTTGGTGATCGACTCATTTGGCAGCGTCATGACAGGCGGTCCAATAAACTTTCAAACATCGGTATGCCATCGCATCCACCCAGGCGTGTATCGGCCAGGCGTTCTGGGTGGGGCATCATGCCGAGCACCGTACGTTTCTCGTTGAATACACCAGCGATGTTGCGGGCTGAGCCGTTCGGGTTGGCTTCGTCCGAGGCGGCGCCATTGTCGTTGCAATAGCGAAAGGCAACGCGGCCGTCGTCTTCAAGCTGCTGCAGTGTGTCGTCGTCTGCGAGATAGTTGCCGTCGTGATGACCGACCGGAATGCGAACAACTTCGCCTTGTTTGTATTTCCCGGTGAAGACGCTGTCCGTTTGCTCGACACTGAGCGTGACATCGCGGCAGACGTATTTGAGATCGCGGTTGCGTAATAGTGCCCCAGGCAACAATCCGCACTCAGTCAGAATTTGGAAACCATTGCAGATACCAAGGACGAACACGCCTTCATCCGCCCGTTTCTTTAAATCTGAAATGATCGGAGAGTTTGCCGCCATAGCACCGGAGCGGAGATAATCGCCGTAGGAAAACCCTCCTGGGACAGCGACGAGATCTAGGTCATCGGGCAGCGTGGCATCTCGGTGCCAGACCATTTCCGGTTTGTGGCCTGTGACTTTGGTGAGTGTGACAGCGATATCGCGGTCGCAATTGGAACCCGGGAAAACGATGACTGCGGATTTCATATCTTAGTCGCTCACCTCAACGCGATAGGTTTCAATGACGGTATTGGCGAGGAGTTTCTCGCACATGCCTTCGACCGCGGTTTGGGCTTTTGCCTTATCCGCTTCAGCCAAATCCAATTCGATGAATTTGCCTTGGCGCACGCTTTCGATCCCTGAGAATCCGAGGGTTTCGAGTGCGTGTTGGATCGCTTTGCCTTGGGGGTCGAGGACACCGGTTTTTAGGGTTACGTGAACCGTCGCTTTGGCCATGGGATTAACAATATCTCTCTTGGTTGGTTCGTACTTAATTTACGCGATAAGTCGCTTATTGCAGCGTCGTTGTCCCCTGAATGTCGCCTGGCCCGCTCTCCGGCAGAATTCCGAGACGTCGCGCCACTTCCTGGTAAGCTTCCTCGATCTTGCCGAGGTCTCGCCGGAAACGGTCTTTATCCATTTTTTCGTCGGTGTGCACGTCCCATAGGCGGCAGTTGTCGGGTGACAATTCATCGGCCAGAACCAATTGAATATCGCCGTTATCGTGATACAGCCGTCCGTATTCGAGTTTGAAGTCGACGAGTTTAATGCTGATGCCGAGAAACAGGCCCATCAGGAAATCATTGATGCGTAGAGACATGTTGAGCATTTCATCGATTTCTTGAATCGTCGCCCAGCCAAAACCCGTGATGTGTTCTTCTGAGATCGGTGGATCGTCCAGTTCGTCGTTCTTGTAGTAGTACTCAACGATGGATCGGGGGAGGCGTGTGCCTTCTGGAATTGCGAACTTCTTCGAAATGGATCCAGCAGCAACATTTCTGACGACGACCTCGACGGGAATAATCTCAACCTCACGGACCAATTGTTCACGCATGTTAAGGCGGCGAACAAAATGGGTCGCGATGCCAATCTCTTCCAAGCGCAACATCAGGTATTCGGAGATGCGATTGTTCAGAACACCCTTACCGGTAATGGTGCCGCGCTTTTTGTTGTTGAAGGCGGTGGCGTCGTCTTTGAAGTATTGGACGAGCGTGCCGGGCTCAGGCCCTTGAAAAAGGATCTTTGCCTTACCTTCGAATATTTGCTTGCGCCTGGGCATGGTGAGGGGGTGCACCGGTTATTGCCTTCACAAAACGGATACCCGTGAAGGACGTTAGGGAGAGCGGGATATAGCAGGCCCAACCCCCTCTCTCAATTATTGATATCAGGCCCCGAAAACAGCCAGATTTTATCGGGTTTTTAGGTGTCTACCGGCTCAAAAGGCGCCGAATCGGGCGGTCCGTCAGCGAATAGCCATTTCAGGCGTTGTGGCGGGTCGGCTGCTGCTCCCTCTATCGAGGGGAGGGCCAGCAGCGAGCTGGATGATGTTCCGAAGCCTGCATCCGTGCGAAAACACATGGCGACGTTCAGCGCATTCGGTATCGGGCCAGTCGCGAATAGTGTTTGCCAGTTAGACCAGTCGCCTTGATCTGGATCGGGCAACTTGGCGCTCTGAAATTGAGGGCGAAAGGCCGCAATTCTAGGGCTGTTGTCGTCGTTCATATCGCCAGCAGTGAGCATGGAGAGCCCCTCCGGAATCTCGGTGACCGAGATTGTCCCAGTGGTCGACGCATCCAGTTTGAGCCAATAGGCGTCACGATTATCGGCAATCACTAGGTTGAAATCACGAAAGGCACGTCCATCTATGTGTTCCAGGGCTTCGGCGGCGGTCATAGCGTCAGCGTGGTCTAGGGCGTCCAAAACGATCTCGCCACGGCTAAGTTTGCCGTCCTGCGGACCGAGCGTCCCCCGGCGGTTTAAAATGCAGGCGACGACTCCAAAATCGTTGATGCCCATCCAGGACCCGCCTCCTAGCTCGTCGAGCCCGGCTATGACGTCTGGACGGTCCGGCCAGTGGCGTGCAGGGGCTTTCCAAGGGCGGGTGAGTTGTTCGTCCCTGTTGGCGCCCAGGATAAGGGGCCAACGATGATCGGGGCGGCGGAGAATGATAACCGTGCACATGACGACCGGTGTCGCAGAACCTTCCTCGTTTGGCAATTGCGCCGGTCGGTTAAGGTCATTATATCAATCCTATAACCTTAAGACGGGCCGAGCCCGACCACTCAAAAATATAAAGGTGAGCACAATCATGACCGATTCGTTTCAGGACCGCGAAAAGGGCTTCGAACGTAAGTATGAACTAGACCAAGACCAAGAATTTAGAGTTCACGCCCGCCGCGATAAATTATTTGGTCACTGGTTGGCACAGCGTTTTGGCATGAGCGGTGCTGACGAAGATGCTTACGCAATCGAAGTCGTAGACTCGAACTTTGAAAAACCGGGCGATGACGACATGCTGGACAAAGTCAAAGCTGACATTGCAGCTAAGGGTGTCTCAATTGAAGATGCAGAACTGAATGCCAAGCTAGCCGAATGCATGGCCGAGGCTCACAAACAGATCATCGAAGACGCTTAGCCAAACACCCGTTCGAAAATCGTATCGACGTGTTTGGTGTGGTACTCCATCGCGAACAACTCGCTTAAAGCCTCTTCCGAGATTCTATCCGTCACTTCACTGTCGGCCTTGAGACGGGAGAGCAGGTCCCCCTTACCATCCCAGACTTCCATCGCGTTGCGCTGGACCAACCGGTAAGAATCTTCGCGACTAACCCCTGCTTGGGTAAGGGACAAAAGTACGCGCTGAGAGAAAACCAGACCACCCATGCCGTTGAGGTTTTTCTCTATGGCGTCGGGATAGAGGACCAGCTTGTCGATTACCCCGGTGAGGCGGGCGAGGGCAAAGTCCAGGGTCACTGTTGCATCAGGACCAATCATCCGTTCGACAGATGAGTGAGATATATCGCGCTCATGCCATAGCGCGACGTTCTCCATGGCTGGCAACGCCATGCCGCGGACGAGGCGGGCAAGGCCAGTGAGGTTTTCGGTCAATATGGGGTTGCGCTTATGCGGCATCGCCGAAGAGCCTTTTTGGCCCGGTGAGAAATACTCTTCAACTTCACGCACCTCAGTCCGCTGTAAGTGCCGAATTTCGGTTGCGATGCGCTCAATTGAGCTTGCGATCACACCCAATGTTGCGAAATAGGCGGCATGCCGATCACGTGGAATAACCTGGGTCGAAATTGGTTCAGCTTCTAGACCGAGAGCTTTAGCGACGTGCACTTCAACGCTCGGGTCAATGTTGGCAAAAGTCCCAACAGCGCCTGAGATCGCACAAGTTGCTATTTCTTTGCGGGCTTCTTGCAGGCGGCTGCGGTTGCGATCGAACTCCGCGTACATCCCGGCAAACTTAAGGCCCATTGTCGTTGGCTCGGCATGGATGCCATGGCTGCGGCCCATGCATACGGTCATTTTATGTTCGTAAGCCCGCCGCTTTATGACCTCTAGCAAGGCGTCGATATCAGCCAATAGGATATCGGTGGCTTGAACCAACTGTACCGAAAGGCATGTGTCTAAGACATCTGAGGAGGTCATGCCCTGGTGAACAAAACGTGCCTCAGGGCCTACGTGTTCGGCCAGATTCGTCAAGAAGGCGATGACATCATGTTTGACCTCGCGCTCAATCTCGTCGATCCGGTCGACTTCAAATTTCCCCAGTTTCCAGACGGTTTCAGCAGCGCTCTTAGGGATGACCCCAAGTTCGGCCTGGGCGTCACAGGCGTGGGCTTCAATCTCAAACCAAATGCGGAATTTGTTTTCGGGCTCCCAGATTTTAACCATCTCGGGGCGCGCATAGCGCGGAATCATCGGCGACTTCCTGAACAGGTGAATGTGTCCCGTTGGTATAGAGAGTTCTCGTTCTTACTTCCACCCGCACAACCGCACGGCAGCCATGAAAATATGGCCGGGTGTTTTGGTGTTAGAGCAGTCCGTCTTGCCGAAACGACACGTGACGCCCGCGGCCGATCACGACATGGTCGTGCAATACCAAGCCCACGGCCTCTAGCGCGTCTTTGACCTTCTTGGTCATTTCAATGTCCGCTCGCGATGGCTCAGGATTTCCCGAAGGGTGATTGTGAACCATGATGATCGCAGTGGCATTGAGGGCAAGGGCCCGTTTGACGACTTCTCGCGGGTAGACCGGGGTGTGATCCACGGTTCCTCGTTGCTGCGCTTCGTCGGCGATGAGCTTGTTCTTTTTGTCGAGAAAAAGTAGACGGAATTGCTCAGCCTCTTCGAATGCCATCAGCGCTGTGCAGTAATCGATCAAGGCCTGCCAGGACGAGATGATCGGCCGATCCGCGACGCCAGCGCGCAACAGGCGAACGGCTCCTGCTTGCACCGCCTTTAGTCCGGCTACGGCGCTCTCGCCCAACCCATCAATCGCCAGCAGCTTGTCTTTGTCTGCGGCGATGACCTCGGCGAATGATCCAAACTCTTCAATCAACTCTTTGGCAAGGGGTTTGGTATCTTTGCGCGGTAGTGAGGTGAATAGGAGCAATTCGAGAAGCTCGTAGTCGGCGAGGGCGTCCGGTCCAGCGTCTAGAAACCGGCCGCGTAAACGGGCGCGATGCCCATGATATCCAGCTTTGGATTGCTTTTCGTCTTCGCCGGGAAATAGTTCTGTCCCGGGGTCGCTTAGTCCACGTTCCTGTTTAGAGCTTGAACGCTTTCCAGCCATCAGCGGCGCTACCCCTCAAAGGGCGGGCAGGTATAGCCTTTTGGCGACAGTGTAAAAATTTCGAAACCGTCGGCGGTTACTCCGATCGTATGTTCGAACTGAGCGGACAATGATTTGTCGCGTGTGACCGCAGTCCACCCGTCGTCGAGGACTTTTGTCTCAAAGCGACCTGCATTGATCATTGGTTCAATCGTAAAAATCATGCCTTGCTCTAGCACCATGCCGGTGCCGGGCCGGCCAACGTGCATGACGTTCGGTGCCGTGTGAAAAACCTGGCCGATGCCATGCCCGCAGAAATCTCGGACAACGGAAAACCGCTCTCCTTCCGCATAGGTCTGAATCGCGTGTCCGACGTCGCCGAGCGTTGCCCCGGGTCGTACCACTTCGATGCCTTTCATCATGGCGGTGTAAGTCGCTTCAACCAGCCGACGAGCTTTAATTTTGACATCGCCCACATAGAACATTCTGCTGGTGTCGCCGAACCATTCATTAAGGATAGGTGAGACATCAATATTGACGACGTCGCCATCCTTTAAAATTCGATCGCCGGGAATGCCATGGCAAACGACGTGGTTGATGGATGTGCAAATAGATTTCGGGTAGCCGCGATATCCCAAGGGACCGGGCACCGCATCATGTTCGACATGAAAGTCGTAGCAGAGCTTATCCAGCTCGCCGGTGGTCACACCCGGTTTAACGTGAGGTGTAATGAAATCGAGAATCTCGGCGGCCAATCGACCCGATTTTCGCATCGCGTCAAAAGCCTCGGGACCATGCAAAATGATATCATTGGGGCGAGGGCGTTCTTGAGTTTCCAAAGCGAGGTTCATCCCGTAACCAGTGTGTTCGATGTCCGGCTCATGTACAGCCTGACATATAGGGGTTTCAGCTTGGTAAATCCATGGGCAGCGGCCCTGAAATGCTGATTTCCTGCGGTGTTACATCACATTGGTAGCAGATCACCTCGACTCCAGCCTTCATTGCCACGGCTAATCCAGCCTCATAATCCGGGTCAATATCACCTGCGACACTGAAGGAAGGACAATCAGGGCGTTGAACCAGGTAAAACATAACTGATCTGTGCCCCTCGGCGACCATATCAGCCAGTTCCACAAGGTGCTTCGCCCCACGGGTGGTTACGGAATCGGGAAACTCTGCTTTACCTTCAGGGGTCAGGTCCCGTTTCATGGTCACGTTTTTGACTTCCACGTAACAGGGTGGCTTGCCGTCGGACTCGAGAAGCATGTCGATGCGAGAATTCTTCCCATATTTGACTTCCCGTCTAAGCGAGTCATATCCGGTGAGCTCAGCAATCTCTCCAGCTTCAATTGCCTCTGCAACGATGCGATTGGGATGTCCGGTGTTGATCCCGACGTTGTGACCATCGATTTGAACAATTTCCCAAGTGTATTTGAGTTTACGTTTTGGATTATTGGCCGGAGAAATCCATACCGGTGCGCCGTCCGGCTTGACCGACAACATTGATCCGGAATTGGCGCAGTGCGCAACGACGGTTTCACCATTCTCCAATACGACATCAGCAAAGAATCGCTTGTAGCGTTTTACGAGCGTGCCTTTCAGGAGTTTTGTTTCGAACTTCATTTCGTTGATTCCTGTTTGTGCTCTGGCGCTAGAGCGGTGTTTCCTCAGACCCTAGCGCATCTGATAGGCGGTTGTGTGCCGAGCCAGGCGATAGTGGTTTTTGCTGAGTATCCGATGGCGCCCAGGCGGTAAGGGTCACAGTTTCAAAGGTTGCGCGTAGTTTGCCATTTTCGGCGCTATGCCGGGCTCGGTAAATTTCTTCGGCGGCATCGAATAGACGGCGCGTTGTTAGTCCTTTTGATCGTTCTTGGATTGAGTTGGTCTCGCCCATATGGCGAAGCTCATCAAAAAGATCATCCAGGCCGTCAAACTCATGGATCATGATGTCTGTATCCGCAACGGGAAGGGCGTAGCCCGCCCGCAGAAGCAAGTTGCCGGCGTCGCGGACGTCAACAAAGGGTGAAACTCGCGGCGTAATACCTCCTAATATCGAGCTTTCAGCTTCGATCAGTGAATCGCGAAGTTCATGAAGCGTCGCGCCACCAAAGAGGCTGGCGAGAAAAAGCCCGTCCGGTTGCAGACACCGCCGAAGTTGAATCAGTGATCCGGGAAGGTCATTGGTCCAATGCAACGAGTGTTCCGCGACGATGAGGTCGAAGACGTCTGATCCGAAAGGAATCCATTCCTCGTCGCATGCTACTGAGAGAAAGCCTTTCTGGTGGGCCTGCCGTGCGAAATCTACCGCGAAATCAGATGTCACAATGGTTTCAACTGCGTGATCTTGCTCCAACACTTTTGCCGTCTCACCGGACCGGCACCCGAGGCTGAGGGCTGCCCGGAAGGTTCGCTTCACATCCAGC
>WLXB01000078.1 GCA_012103295.1 Alphaproteobacteria bacterium
CTTGCAGACGGCGGGGTCATGGCATCAGTGGGCACGAGCATCCTGGCCGCGGCGGCCAGGCGGCACAACGTGCCGGTCGTCGTGCTTGCCGGTATCTACAAGCTTTCTCCAAATTTTCCGCACGAACCAGGCGTCACGTTCAACGAATTCGGTGACCCGAGCGAAATTCTGTCCTTCTCAGATGAGGCAGTCGTTGCCGCCGAACGTGCGGCGCCGAGCAACGAGGAAAAGCCCATGCTCCAGGTGCACAACCCGCTCTTCGACTACATTCCCCCGGAAAGGATCAGTCTGTTTGTGACTGATCATGGACACGGTACGCGTGCTGCTTTTGTCGAAGAAATCGAAGATCGCACGCTTGGCATGATCCGGACCGAGGTCCGCTCGAAACATGGGGATAGTCATCTGGGTCATGTGTTTCCCGATGGCCCGCGCGAACATGGCGGGCTGCGCTATTGCATCAATTCACTCTCTATCGTTCATGAAAGCGACAAAGAGTAAGCACCGCTATGGGGTCCGGCACACGCCAAAAAGAATCCGTATGGGATTACCCGCGCCCCCCTTTGCTTGAGGCCGATACCCGCCACGTACGGGTGGAGTTCGCCGGAGAAACCATCGCCTCGACCAACGGCGCCTATCGAGTGCTGGAAACCAGCCATCCGCCTTCGTATTACATTCCCTCTGGCGATGTGAATTTCAACTTCCTCGTCGGTACCGACAAACAGTCCTTTTGTGAGTGGAAGGGTGCCGCTGAATATTGGACGGTGAAGGTTGCCTGCAAATCGCCGACAACGCGTGCTGGGGTTATCCCAAGCCGAGCAAACGCTTTGCCGCCATCAAAGACTACGTGTCGTTCTACCCGAGCCACATGCACGCCTGTTACGTCGGCGATGAAAAGGTGCAAGCCCAAGACGGCGACTTCTATGGCGGCTGGATCACATCAGAAATCGAAGGCCCGTTCAAAGGCGGCCCCGGCACCTGGGGTTGGTAACCGCAATCAATCGCTAGAGATTTTACGTGCCACAACGAAATGATTGAGAGGGGCTGGGTACAAACCTGTCTCGACAATCTCGAAGCCTGCGCTGGCAATTGCCCTGTCAACGTCGGCGAATTTGAGCAAGTTGACGTAGGGCGCTAAACGCAAGAGCCGCGCCAGAACGAGGGGGATCGCCCACAGACTCGTTTGCTCCTTTAGGCATGGAGTCTTCGAAATAAACACGCCACCCGGTTTCAGCGTCTTTTGGACGCAACGGAGCGCGCCCGGCAGGTCGGTCAGCAGGTGAAGCGTGTTGTAGGTCAGAACCGCATCGTAAGTCTTTGCCTCTAGGCTCGGGTCCGGCATCGGGGCTTGCTTGAAGGTAATGTTATCTATCGCCTGGTCCGTTGCTTTGCCTTGGGCGATTTCGATCATCCGGCCAGAGATGTCGGTGGCCGTTAGGTGTTCCAACTCGGGAGCAAGAAGAAGCGCGGTCGACCCAGTGCCGCAACCCACCTCCAAGACCCTGCTCTCCTTATTCAGGTAGGCCCGGGTACGGCTCATGGTCTGCTCATAGGCATCCATGTTCTTGATCGGCGACTTGGCGTACTTGTCGGCGATTTTGTCCCAGAATTTTGATTCGGGTTTCATAGTGGCACTCCGGCGATAGATATCCTCGACGCCGCCGGTATAAACATGCACAAATAATATAAATATTGCGAAAATATGTATTCTATATATACGAATATGCATGAATTGGGATGCTGTACAATTTGACTGGAATCAGGCCCGCGCCTTTTTGGTGACGGCCGAGGAAGGGTCTCTGTCTGCAGCGGCCCGGTCATTGGGGCTGACTCAACCCACGCTGGGCCGCCAAGTCACGGCGCTAGAGGAAAGTTTAGGTGTAACGTTGTTCGAGCGTGTTGGGCGGGCTTTGAGTCCGACCCAAGCCGGACTCGACTTACTCAGCCATGTCAAAGCGATGGGTGATGCGGCTGGTGAATTCTCGCTCGCAGCTTCCGGCCAATCCGAAACGATTGATGGTCAGGTCATCATCACCGCCAGTGATCTATTATCAGCGTATCACCTACCGGAAATTTTGGAGGACCTGCGTGCGGCGGCCCCGGAGATTGATATTGAGGTTTTAGCCTCAAACGATATTCGTGACCTCAAGCGGCGGGAGGCCGACATCGCTATTCGCCACGCCCGTCCCGAACAGCCGGACCTCATCGCCAAGCAAGTCCAAGGCACTGTCGCTCATTTCTATGCGACGCAAAAGTATTTCGAACGCCATGGCCGACCCGAATCCGTCGAAGACTTAGCCAATGCTGTGTTAGTCGCGACCGGTGATGTCACCACCTATCTAGGGATAATTCAGTCTATGGGGCTGCCTCTGACCAAGGCTAATTTCAAATATGCTTCCAACAGTGGCATCGTTGCGTGGGAATTGGTGAGGCAAGGATTAGGCATAGCGATTATGTCTCAGGACGTCGCAGCTCTAACGCCAGAGGTTGAGATGATCCTGCCTGACTTCGACCCTATGCCCGTGCCCATTTGGCTGGTAACTCATCGAGAATTACGAACAAGTCGGCGTATTCGTGTCGTGTTCGATCTGCTGAGTGACGCATTCGCAGTTGATGGCAAGAGATAGGACTAGCCCGTGGCGCCACTTTTTGTGGCAACCATTTGTTACCCCTCACTCAAAAACTCATCCACCACCTTGGCGATTTCCTCAGGCGCTTCGTAAAACAGGAACGCGCCGATGTCTTTCATCACCACGCGGCGTGAGTCTTCAATCACATCCAGCAGGTGTTCCTGGCCGGTGACGAAGGTATCCAGTTCACCTTGCATCAGTAGCACCGGGCAGGTCAGCTTGGCGCAGGCTTCCGCCTTGTTCCATTTCAGTATGGGGTCGTGGGCGTCATAGGGTCGCATGCGTTCCTTCATGTTCACCAGGAACACGCGGTGCATCAGGCTCATCGGCGTGTTCGGCCCGCCGAGGGTGGCGTAGATGTTCCACATCTTGTTGAGGAACGCGCCATCTGCGGTGATCTCCGGTTGCGCCGTATCGGTGCGGTGCTTGAGCAGACCCTCCAATTCTTCTGGGCTGCGGTGGCCAGTGCCCGAGGCGACAATATGGGTCACCCGGTCCGGCTGTTGCGCCGCAATGTCGATGCAGATGGAACCGCCGCCGTGGTGGCCGAGCATCGCCGCTTTGTCGATGCCGAGCGCGTCCATGGCTTGAATGACCGTGCGGGTATAATCGGCCATTTCTGGCTCACGGGTCGGGTCGTCGGTCATGCCGTGGCCAAGCCATTCAATCGCCCACACCGTGTATTTGTCCTCCAAGAAAGCCGCCATGTCTTTGTATTCTTCGGCGGTTTGGGTGGATTGATGCAGTAGCACCAGGTTGGGTCCACTGCCGGTTTTCCAGTAGTGCATTTGTCCCATATCAGAATCGACGTAGCCGCGCTTCATGGTGTTTCTCCCATTCCCCTGATGTGATTGCTGTTAGTTTGCCACGGTTTCGGGTGGGAGGACGAGAGGCTCTCGAAAAAGCGCAATTTTATTACCCGGCGGTTTCAGGGGTGTATGGGCTCGTTTGTATTTTTGGGGTGCATGGGGTCGTTTGCGCGAACCCACGTGCATGGGCTCGATGCACGGAACGAACTGTGCATGGGCTCGTTCCTCGCAATTTCGCGAAAATGTTTTTGGGCTATTCCGCTGTGTCGGGCCAGATGTCCTGATCCAGGAAAGGCCGAACAAAAGCGGCAGTTTCTTCCGTATGATAATCCAGGAAGCCGTGCCCCCAATCCATCAGCTCGATCACTTTGCCGTTTGCCAGATGCTCACGAATCCGGCGCGTGTAGACCACCAGATCATCGTTGGTGTTGATCACCAGGATCGGCTGTTTCACCGCCGGGATGTTTTCCGGGTAGGTGTAGGAGAACGCCGCCGCGTGTCCCCAGTGTTTGCGCTCTCCACCGCGGATGTGATCCGGGAAAGCGTACATGATATCTGCCGGGGTTTGTTCCGGGCCCCGCCATCGCCACAGGCCCGCCCAGGAGTGGATGAGGTGAGAGCCGTCTTCCACTGGGGTGTCGGGGCTGCCCATTTCAGAGTTCTGTTTTGCCAAGTCTGCTTCCGTGTAGATCGGGGCCGAGATCAGCACCAGATGTTTGATTCGGTCTGGCTGTTGCCGCGCCAGTTCAACGCAAGTTTTTGAGCCGGTGTGATAGCCCATGATGTCGGCGTCTTTAATGTCGAGGGCGTCCATCACATCTGTCATCGCCTCAGCGAATGTGCCGATCGTCGGCTGCTCAGGCGGGAAGTCGGACATGCCGTATCCGGGCGTATCTGGCGCGACAATCAAGCGGTCCTTGCCCATCTCGGCCAGCCAATTCTCGTAGACCACACCGGACGACGGGCTGAGATGGAAGCACAGCATGGGACGTTTGTCGCCACCGGGGTTCCCTGCCAGGCGCAGGTGGATTTGGCCGTTGCGGCCTTGAACGTAGGTGCGTCGTAGAGGGGCTAGTGTCATGAGGTTTCATCCCTAAAAAAGCATTCCGGCAGCATACGCCGAAGTACGGTGTCTTTGTCGATGATGTGATGCTTGATCGCGGCGGCAATATGCACACTGACCAGGGCAACAATCGTCCAGCCGGTCCAGACATGCACATTGTAGGCACGTCGCGCGGTGTCGCGGTTGTAATCCGAGAAGTTCGGCAGAGTCCAGGGCGCGTTCGGCGAGACCGGGAAGCTGGCATAGGACGACATCACCCAGGCACTGCTGATCATGACCGCAATTGCCAGATACAAGCCCCAGTGACTGGCGTGGGAGGCTTTAACTTGCCAATGCGGCATTGCGCTGGGAAGTGTCGGTGTCAGGTTGATCATGCGCCAGCCGAAGCGGAGCACCAGCAGGAGGAGGACAAGAACGCCAAACGGTTCGTGGGTGGCATAGAACAGGCGGTCTTGTGCTTCACCAGCGCCAAGCCAAGCCATGATGCGCCCGGTGGTCAATTGTTCGATGATCAGAAGCGCTATAACCCAGTGCTGCGCTTGCGCCAGCCAACCCCATCGCTCCGTTGTGTTCTTCAGTGCCACGACATCCCTCTTTTGTGTAGGAGAGCAGGCCAGCGCTGCTCTGTCCAGAGACTGCGGCGATTGCTAGGGTGAGGGCAGGAGGATCGTCCATGCTTACCCGTATTCTGCTCACTCGCACGCTATTCGCTGCAGTCATCGCCGTAGCTCTCACTGCGCCCGCCCGCGCCATGCCGACTGGCGATGACCTAGCCTTATTGGCGCGATACTTATGGGGTGCCTTTGACAGCGCAGCGCAGAACGCGACTCAAAGTGCTGCGGGCATAGCAGAAGGTGAGCGCCATACTCGCGTGACCATTGTTCACCGTCCTGTAGGTATGGAAGGGTTTTTTTCTATAACCAGGAGCACCGTGACGGCGATCCAACAAAAATCATTCGCCAGCGCTTTATCATACTTGAACTGGATCCTGAGGCTGAAGCAATCCGCATGAAGCAGTATTTTTTTAATACTCCTGCGGATTATGTGGGCGCCCATCTCGACCCGAAAAAACTATCAGGTCTCACAGATGAAGACATTTGGCTTCTGCCGGGTTGTGATGTGTTCTGGCAGCGCGATGGGGATAGATTTACTGGCAGTATGAATGACGGATCATGCGTGTTTGCCTTTCCCGAGGGTGCCCGAGCAAAGACTGTGATTTATAAAGTTGCCATCGACAAAGACACCTTCTGGCGCTCTGACCGTTCGGTCTGGACTGATTCTGGAGAGGTTTCCGGCGGCCGCTCCGATGACGACCCGACCATTCACGATCGTGTCGCCGCGCCATGGGACTAAGGTCACTCGCACTTTCTTGCATACTCATGGCGAGCCCCGCGTTTGCAATTTCTGACGACGCTAACCCGTGGCTGGCAATCGAGAACGCCATGTGCGTCGCGCACCGTACCGTTGACTATGTGTCCCTCGTTGGGGCTCCGGTAGAGATTGAAACAGCTGATTGGACAGGCGCAATGAACGGGCTTCCCACCCACTGCCATGTGGCGGGAACTGTCGCCGGTAACGCATTCGATTTCAGACTGCCGATGACTTGGAACGGTACTCTAAGTCTAGGCGAATGCATGGCGCCCACCTCAGTTGAAGCGTTGAACCAGGGGGCGGCAACAGTCTTTGGCGACGTTTCCGCGCAAACGGCTGTGTTGTTGTCAGCAGTCACTGCCCGCCATTACGACGCACCAATAACACAGCAGGTCTGGGCTGATTGCGACTAGAGCCTACTTTCGTAGCGCGTCTTCCGGTGCGTCATAGCTGGTGTTGTGTTCCGGAAAGGCCTCGTGACCTTTCAGCATGTAATTCCAATACATCATCGGCAGGCCGGTCTTCTTGATCCACCAATACGAGCGGCGCTCTTCGCGAGGGTCGAGCGGGAAGGTCGGCGTTACTTTGCCGCCGTAGGTAAACTCGGCCATCAGCACTTTGCCGTAAGCGGTGGTCAGCGGGCATGAGCCGTAGCCGTCGTAGCCTTCTTCCACACTCTTACCGTTGATTAGAGCCAAGAGATTGCGCACCACCACCGGCGCTTGCTTGCGTACTGCGGCTGCGGTTTTTGAGTTTGGTGTGGAGCAGGCATCGCCTAGGCCAAACACATTGGGGTACTTAGTCGACTGCATTGAGTGTTGATGCACGTCGACCCAACCGCCGTCATTCGATACGGCTGAGTTCTTCAATACCTCCGGCGGTCCCTGAGGCGGCACAGCGTGGAGCATATCGAAGTTCATCTCCACGGTTTTGCCTTCGTCGTCGCCGCCAACTACAGCAAAGGTGGCGCGTTTGTTTGCACCGTCGATTCTGGTCAGGTTGTGATGGAAATGTTTTTGAATGCCGTAGTCGTCGGCAATCTTCGCCAGTTCCCGGGCGAAGAATGGCACCCCGAACATAGAGGGGCCTTGAGGCAAGAAGTGCAGATCGCTGTCCTGTAAGACCCCGCCTTTGCGAAGGTAATCTGCAGCCAAATAAGCAATTTTTTGTGGCGCGCCCGGACATTTGATTGGCATCGCTGGCTGAGTGAACAGTGCTGTGCCTCCGCCGGGGGATGCTTTCAAAGTTTCCCAGGTGTATTCAACATGCTCCGGTGCGTAGTTGGAGCAGACGCCGTTAGAACCAAGGTTTTCTGACAAACCCTCGATTCCGGTCCAATTGCAGACCAGGCCGGGACAAACCACCAGGAAATCGTATGTGACGCCGCCGCCTTTCGCGAGGCCGACTTTCTTTGCGTCCGGATCAATATTTGCCGCCGCATCTTTGATCCAGTGAACGCCGTCGGGAATAAGGCTGGCTTCGTCTCGCCGCGTCTTGCTCAGGCTATAGGCGCCACCACCCACCAGGGTAAACGCGGGCTGATAGTAGTGGTTCGCAGACGGTTCAATAATGGCGACGTCTAGTTCGCCATCATGGCTGTGGTTTTTCAGCGATGCAGCGACCGTGATGCCCGCGCTGCCGCCCCCAATGATGAGAATTTGATGGTGGTTCGCCATATTGTTTATTCCTTCTGAGAGCTTTAGTCGGCTGGGTGATGTTCTTCACGTTCAACCAGTTTGCGACCGCCGGATAGTCGATCCGATGTAATTTTAAAGATGATTGGGCTGAGCAGTAGCAGCGCCAACAAGTTTGGCACGGCCATCAGCGCGTTCATGATGTCGGCCATCAGCCAGATCACCTCCAAGCCGGTGAGGGCGCCCACTGGAATCGCGGCACACCACATTACCCGGAACGGCGTTATGGCTTTCGGGCCAAACAAGTATTCGGCGCAGCGCTCTCCGTAGTAGCTCCAGCCGAGTATTGTTGTGAAAGCAAAGACCATCAGCGCGAACACGACAATGTAATTTCCGTAGGGCAGGGCCGTATCGAACGCCAGCGCAGTCATGGTTGCGCCATTTTCGCCGCTGGTCCATGCGCCAGTGACGATGATCACTAGCGCCGTCATCGTGCAAACGACAATGGTGTCGATAAAGGTCCCGAGCATGCCAATCGCTCCCTGTCGTACAGGGTCATTGGTTTTTGCCGCTGCGTGGGCAATCGGGGCGGACCCCAGACCAGCTTCATTCGAGAATATGCCGCGAGCGACACCAAAGCGGATGGCCGCCATCACCGCCGCGCCGGCAAAGCCGCCGGTGGCGGCCGTTCCGGTGAAGGCATCGGTGACGATCATTGATAGGGCCGCGGGAATATCACCGAGGTGCATCGCCAAGATGATGACACTGGCGCTGACGTAGAAGACCACCATGATCGGAACCAGTTTACCGGCCACTTGCGCGATGCGCTGAATGCCGCCGATCAATACCATAGCCGTCAATGTGAGTACGACAAAAGCTGTGACCCACATCGGTATGCCTAGGTTCGATTCAACAACGTCGGAAATCGAGTTCGCCTGTACAGTGTTGCCTGCGCCAAGGCCAGCTGTGATTGCGAGAAGGGCGAAAGCCGTACCGAGCCATGCCCATTTCGGGCCGAGTCCATTTTTGATGTAGTACATCGGGCCACCGACATAGCGTCCGTCTTCGTCGATTTCTCGGAAGTGAACGGCCATAACGGCTTCACCATACTTTGTTGCCATGCCGACGAATGCTGTCATCCACATCCAGAAGATCGCGCCGGGTCCTCCGAGGAATATGGCGGTTGCGACACCGGCAATGTTCCCTGTGCCGACCGTTGCCGACAGCGCAGTCATCAACGCTTTGAAGGGAGAAATTTCGCCGTCGCCGCTTGCCTCTTCGCTGGCATCTTTGCTGAACAAGACGCGAAGGGCTTCCGGCAGGCGTCGGATCGACATGCCTTTAAGGCCGATAGTGAGATATAGGCCAATGCCCAGCAACGGAAACATCATGATCAGCCACACCCAGCCGCTGATCACATCCAAAACGCTGGCAAAGTTATCCATCAATCGATCCCCTATTTATCCCCACACCCGAAACGGGCTGGGCTAACCATACCGGTCTCGAGCGTGAGTCACAAAGGGCTATGAAGGATCAGTGATATGCGGGGGGTACGCGTGAGACCGACCGTTGACGTCCTCGACTAAAGCCGAGCCATCTGGTGATTTTGCAACGTAGTTCGGTCCGACAGGGACTTTGCCGTGCCCCCCGGGGATGTCCAGCATATAGGTCGGTAGGGCGAGGCCTGAGACCCGGCCCCGAAGCTCTTTCATCAAAGTCTGCCCGGTCTCAATTGAGACCCGGAAATGGCTTGTGCCTGGGGCCAAATCCGGGTGATGCAGGTAGTAGGGTGTGATGCGGGCGCGGACCATGGCACGAAACAAAGCCTCCAGGGATTCGATTGTGTCATTGACTCCCCTCAGCAGTACCGTCTGCCCGACAAGGGGAATGTTGGCCCTTGTCAACCTGTCGCACGCCGCAATGGCATCGTCTGACAGTTCTCGGACATGGTTGCTGTGAACCGCGATGTAGATTGTCGCGCGTCGGTCGGAAAGGACGCGGATCAGTTCATCGGTAATCCGTTCTGGTGCCGCAACAGCCAGGCGGGTGTGAAACCTGACAACATTCACATGTTCAATTGTATCGAGCGAGTCTAAGAGACTTGAGATCCGCTTTGGTGAAAGAACAAGAGGGTCACCTCCCGTGAGGATGACTTCCCAAATCTCCGGCCGCTCCCTGATGTAAGTTAGCGCTGCGGCGATATCGTCTTCAGCCATGCTGTCACCACCGGGCCCTAACATTTCTCGCCGGAAACAGAAACGACAATAGACGGCACAAGCGCTATGCACTTTTAGGAGCACGCGATCTGGATAGCGGTGCACGAGCCCTTTGACGGGGCTGTAGGTATGATCGCCAATTGGGTCGGGCCGCTCATCCGGCGTGGTGACAAGTTCAGCCGTTGATGGAACGATTTGCATCGCAATGGGGTCACGCTCAACGTTTCGATCAATCAACTCAATCATGTGCCGAGGGGCTGCGATGGCGTAACGTTCGGCGACCTGGGTTAGGGGCCCCTCATCGGCCGGGCTGGCGAGACCCTCAGAGATGAGGGCTGCTGCAGTCGTCGCCGCGGCTTTTTGCATGCGATGGTTCTCGTGGGTCATAGTGGCCATTCAATAAGCGGTGTTCACGTGAGGGATAGAGCTAGGGCTGTTCTATGCTTTCCCATAGGAACACCGCAAGGTCGGGTCCAGTAAAGACCGGTTTAATTCTGCAACGGACAACTATGATTTTATTGCAAACGCCGTGGACGCCAGCGACCGCCGAGGAGGCGCTTTCAGGCATCATAGGGCAGGCGCTCAAGACGGTGATCGAGCCAAACCGTACGTTGGTGTTGCTTCCCCACGGGGATGGCGGTCCTGATCAGGCGGTCTCGGAAGACACCGTCGTTGCGGCGCTGACATCATTAGCGAAGACCCACAGTATATCTCTCTGCGCCTCGGCTTACGTCGTCGATGAGGATAGAGCGACACGAACGGTGGGATACCTGGTCAGTCCAACCGGTGATTTGCAGATCCGCATGCCGAAGATCATGCCCGATCTGATTGAAGGCTTTACGGATACGGTTTCGGGCGCATCGCAACCGGCTGACTTCCCCGTGGCGATGACGATTGAAGGACAAGTCGGCATCCTCTGTGGAGAAGACGTTCTTTCTCCCCATATTGTCCGTTCCCTCGTGACCAGCGGCGCGGAGGTGATTATGAACCCCAGCCGAGAACGGACTGACAAGCTCTTCGAGATCAGGCAAAAAGCCCGTCAAGCCCGGTCATATGAGAATCTCACCTATGTGGCATCGGCGTCGGCAAGCTCGGTTACAATCGACGGCACAACGAGCAAGCTGCCAACGGCCACGGCTTTGGCAGAAATGTGGGGAACAGAGCTGCGCGCTTCTACGGATGAGTCTTTCATTGTAGGAGATGTTGACATTGAAAGCCTGCGCCGCCGCCGCGAAGAGCCCATGGGCAATCTCCCCGCGATCGTGCGCATGCGGTTGTACGCTGACGGTTACGCCCAAGAAGCATCAAATGCACCGCCATCCCCGACCTCTCGAAAAGACTGGATCGCAACCGGCCAGGAAAAAGTTGCGGCCTCGACGCAATCGACCCAGAACGAGAATGATAGAATCGATCGCTACGACGCTGTGCTCGGTCAGACTGTTACACGCGTTGCATTAAATCCGGATCACTTGATTGAGTGCCGGCAGCAAAACTTGGACAACGCGTTGTATGTGGTTGGGCCCTTTGCCCGCTCGCCCGGTGTCAAACTTGTCGTCTTCCCCGAATTTTTTCTGACCGGCGCGGTCAGTCAGCTCGGCAGCAGTTCAGGCCATATCGCAAACAAGATTGGAATTACCTTTCCGGGGCCTGAAGCGGATCAACTGGCCAAGTTTGCCCAGGACAACAACACATATGTCTCGGGTGGGGTGTTCGAATTTGATCCCGCCTGGCCTGATCGCTTCTTCAACTCAGCCTTTATCTTTGATGACAACGGCAACCTCATTCACCTCTATCGCAAAATTCACTGCGCCGACGTGTTTGGCCGTTTGCCTGATACAACACCAGGTAGCGTCTATACGGAGTACGTGGATCGCTACGGCTACGATCATCTCTTTCCGGTCGCGGATACACCACTAGGAAAGTTATGTACTGTCATTTGCTTCGATATGAATTTTGGCGAGACTCATCGCGCCATGGTGAAGCGCGGTGCTGAGGTCATTATTCACCCCACTTCGGAGCCGCACAATGTGCGTCGCCGCGGCTGGGATATCGCGCGCCACGTTCGGGCGTTTGAGAACACTGCTTATCTATTGACCGCTGGGCATGGTGGAGAGTTCCGCGGTGAAGGCTTGGGTTTCCCAGGGGCAATGCAAAGAGGGTATTCGAAGGTCGTTAATTACGATGGGTCACTTCAGTGTATCGTTGATGGCCCAGGGGCAGTTCCCCTGGTTGGATCATTGGATATGACGGCTCTACGGCGCGCCCGCTCTGACCTCAAAGGCAATCTAGCGGCATGGGATGATCCCGTGGTTTACGCCCATAAGTATGCGGCGGAACGCGGCCTTCCCAACGATGCCTGGTCGGGTGATCCAATGGTGAATCCCTATGAGGACGCGGCTGAGATTAAGAAAATGATTGAGATTTACCAACGGGATAACGTGTATATCCGATCCCAGGGGTCGGGTAAAAAGCCCGCCATTGATCAATCCATGCAGGCTGTTGTCTGACGAGCACCGTCTCTAAATCGTGACTCGCTCGGGCCAGAGTTCATGGCATACTTCCAACATAAAAAATCATATCGGGAGACGACACATGATGTTTAGAAAGATGTTCGCAGGCCTTCTTGTATCATTGATCAGCGTTTTCGTTACAAGTGGTGTGATGGCGGTTGAAGGCCCCGTTTTGGTATTCGGCGGCACCAGCGGCACCGGGTTGGCAACGGTTCAAGTTCTTCGCGCTCAGGACGTTCCAGTTACAGTTTTTGTTCGCCCGACCTCTGACACATCTGTTCTTGAGCCTCTGGGAGTGAAGACTGTTGTAGGCAATGCTCTGAATGCGGACGATGTGAACGCTGCATTTGCCTCTGGTAGTTTTAAAACAGTTGTAAGTTCTTTAGGGGGGCGCCGTGGCGAGCCTCGTCCTGACCTTGAAGGGAATAAAAACATTACGGCAGGCGCCAAGGCTACGGGCGCCAAGCGCGTTATCCAAATCAGTTCTATCGGGGCAGGTGAAACGCGTGAGCCACCAGGTGAGGACGCCAACTTCATGGCCGGTGTCCTTTATATGAAAACTCTGGCTGAGGATGATCTGATTGCGAGCGGCCTCGACTACACAGTCATTCGCCCCGGCGGATTGCGGCGTGGCGTAGCGACGGGCACGGGCGTTGTTATGGAAGAAGAGCGCATGGGGTCCATTGATCGGCAGGAGTTGGGGCGGCTCGTTGTTCAGGTTCTGAATGACCCGTCGACAGTCGGAAAAGTGCTTTACGCGATTGATCCAGCGCTTCCAGTGCCAGACGAAGAATAAAGAATTCCACGTTTGATAGTGAAGGGAGCGCATGATGTTTCTCTTACAAACACCGTGGTCCGTTGACACGCTAGAGGCCGCCGATGCGGCTATACAACAGGCCGACCGCACGCGTGTAACCACCGGGCCCGCTTTTGCTTTGCTACCACACGGAGACGGTTCAGAGCACGACGCGCCCCCTGAAGCGGACGTGGTGGCGGCCCTCACCCGTTTGGCGAAGTCGCGTAATGTATTTCTCGGTGCCTCTGCCTATGTCAGGGTCGATGGTGAGGCCGCGCCGCGCACTGTTGGTCTGATTGTCGGGCCCGATGGTGCCTTGATGGCACGGAATGCGAAGGTAATGCCCGATATCATTGAAGGCTATACCGATACGGCGGCGGACACATTCAAATCCGCGTCTTTTCAGATCGCCCGTACACCTCTCGGGCAGGTCGGTATCCTGTGTGGCGAAGATATTCTTGCGCCTCATGTAGTCCGGAGCATGCTGGTTCATGGGGCTGAGATCATTCTTAATCCTGCGCGGGAGCGGTCTGACGCTCTGTTTGATAGCCGCACCGTTGCTCGAGTTGCCCGTGCTTATGAGAATGTCGTCTATGTTGCGGTAGCGTCGCCCCTTTCAGCAACGCTTGATGGAGCGAGTGTTGCGCTTCCAAAGGCGACCGCCCTCTATCCACCGCAGGGAAAGCCCCACTGTGTTCAAGGTGTCGAGTCCTACCTCAGTGTAGATATTGATATTGAGGCCCTGCGACGCCGACGCCTGGCGCCGGTGCTTAACTTTGCCAGCATCGTGCGCATGAATTTGTATGCGCCTGGATATCAGAAGGAGGCATCGGCGCCTAAGCCGTCGCCCCAATCCCGTGATGGGTGGTTGGCTGAAGGGCAGGGCAGGGCTGTTGCAAAAGCCCACGCACCCCAGAGCGATGACGTTGCAGCTTATAGTGCGATGATCGGTCAACACGTGGTGCACCAGTCGCATACGCCTGAGCAGCTTGTCGAGCGTCGGCAGCCAAACTTGGACGACGCGTTTGATTTGGTGCGGAACTATGGTGCCAGGGCAGCTAATTTGAAACTGGTTGTATATCCCGAATTCTTTCTTACTGGCCCAGTGAGTCCGTTGGGGCACAAGCTTGGCCATCTAGCCGACAAAATTGGTGTCACCTTCCCAGGACCGGAGATGGATCAGGTCGCGGCCTTTGCTCAGGAAATCGGCGCTTACGTGTCCGGTGGTGTTTTTGAGTATGACCGTGATTGGCCTAACCGATTCTTTAACACAGCTTTCATCTACGACCCGTCGGGCAACCTCATTCATCGCTATCGCAAAATTCACTGTGGCGATGCTATGGGGTTTCTGCCCGATACCACGCCGGGCAGTGTGTTCGATCAATACGTTGATAAGTACGGCTATGAACATCTATTCCCAGTTGCAGATACGCCGATCGGGCGTCTTGCGACGACGATCTGTTTCGACAACAATTTCCCAGAGACTTATCGCGCCATGGCTCAGCGTGGGGCGGAAGTTATCTTACACCCGACATCCGAACCCCACGGTGCACATCGGATGGGTTGGGACGCGGCTAGGCGGATGCGGGCCTTTGAGAATGTGGCCTATGTGATATCCGCAGGTCACGGCGGAGAATATTTCTTGCCGGGGCGGATATCGCCCAGTTCGCGTGGACGCGGTTATTCCAAGATCATTAATTTTGACGGCTCTGTTCAAGCAGAAGCGGACACGGCCGGGCAGGTGCCGCTCGGTGGCATGATTGATCTTCGTGCGTTGAGGCAGGCGCGCGCCGATCTAAAGGCCAATGTTGCCCTTTGGGATGATGCTGTTGTCTACGCAGCCGAATACGGGAAGACGCCTCGCGGGCTACCGAATAATCTGTGGCCAGACGACCCGCTTGGAAACCCTTACTTTGGTGGGGCGGAAATCAAGAAAGTAGCGGCTGCGTACGTGGACGCAGGTATTTTTGTCGCTCCGCAGGCTGCACCGGAAAGTGCCGCGAAGGCTGCGGAGTAGTGTGATGATGCGTGTCGGTACGTTAGCGTTACTATTTTGTTGTGGCGTGGTGATGAATGCGCTGGCGACAGACGTATTAATCTTCGGCGCGACGCGCAACACGGGATTCGAAACCGCAAAGATATTGGCTGAGCGCGGCGATACTGTAACGGCATTCGTCCGCGAAACCTCTGACATCGCGGCGCTTGAGGCTTTAGGCGTAACGCTTGTGACCGGTGACGCGCTCGACGCCGCGTCGGTATCTGCCGCCTTCCATGAGCGATCCTACGATGCTGTTGTGTCTACCCTGGGTGGCAGCGTGCGCAATCCAGCCGTCGACAGCCAGGGCAACATCAATGTCTTCGCGTCGACTAAGGGCGCAGGTGTTCAACGTATAGTGTTGGTAACAGCCATCGGTGCTGGCGGCACAGATGGTGTGTTGCAGGAAGGTACGCGCCGCTTCTTAAGGCCCGTTATTGACGCCAAAACGCAGGCGGAGAATGACCTCATGACGCGTGATCTTAGTTGGACGATTCTTCGGCCCGGCCAGCTTCCCGAAGGGCCTGCGACAGGCAAGGGGCTGTTGTCTGAGGATCAAACTCTGATGGGTCGAATAACCATGGGTGAATTGGCCGCGTTGATTGTTCAATCCCTTGACGATGACACGACGATCGGCAAAATTTTTCACACTGTAGACAGCGATATGACCGGGTCGTTTTCTTCGTTTGACTGACGCTCAGTCGTTGAATACGCGCTTGGCCTCCTGAATAGCGTCGTAAATTTCAGCCGCGCTTCCACCGATACCTTCAATAATCTGGTCGGGCACGGGAGCGGATGCCTGTATCCATGAATCCCGTTGATCTGGTGTTAGAGTGTGAATGGTAAAGCCGATTTGATCGGCTTGGCCGAGAAACTTTTGTTCTTCCGCGCGGGACATTGCACGCGCCCGGTCGATCGAAAGCCAGCCATCCTGCACGATAGGTTTTTGATCTGGCGGCAGACGCTCAAGCCATTTTGAATCAGCGATCACAAAATTAACGGCACGCATATGTCCGGTTAGGGACAAATGAGGAGCCTCTTCAGCGATGCCCGTTGGCGCATACAAAATCACGGCATTGGCGCCAGCATCAACGAGCCCGGTCTGGAGGCCAACGACGTTCTCGTTGAAAGAGAGTGGTATGATGTCTGACGCAATGGCTTCTGCAAATAGACGGGCCGCGAGACCTGAGGAAACCCGGAACCGAGCCCCCTTTAGATCGTCAGGCGGTAGAGTGGGTTTCTTTCCATAGACGTGAGGAATTCCGACT
>WLXB01000079.1 GCA_012103295.1 Alphaproteobacteria bacterium
ATCTAAGAATTTACATCCGCTCTGATCGGCTGACGATGCGCTCAACTTCTTGACGCACAATCCGCTCAACCATGTAGGGCAGATTGTGATCGAGCCAATGCTTCAAAATGGGCGTGCAGATCTCGCGGACGAGCTGCTCAATCGTAATCCCTTGATTACCCATTGTCAGAGCGCGTTCTTGCGCAACGGCCTGAGCCAATTGGGCAATATGTACGCCAGCGACCTGTTCAACTTGATCTGCCACGATGCCTTCCTGGCCATACGGCTGGTAAGGCTGTTCCTCGGCCGGTTGTGGCGGCGGTGGCGCAGGTTGTTCTTCAACCATAGGCGCAGGCTCCTGGTAAGGCTCTTCTTGTTCCTCGACCATCATCTCATCCGTTAGCTCAAGAGCTGACGGCTCGGCGACGGCTTCTTCAAGCTCAGCAAAGGCGGCCTCGTCCTCTTCATCGCTCTCGGCCAACATGGCCGCGAGGTCAGGACCATCATCTTCTTCTGGTTCTGGTTCTGGTTCTGGTTCCGGCTCAGGCTCGGGTTCCGGCTCGGGTTCCGGCTCTGGCTCGGGTTCCGGCTCAGGCTCAGGTTCCGGCTCAGCAGCTTGCTCAGGCTCAGCTTCCGCTGCGCCCTCTTCGCCGCCTTCTTCCTCGTCTTCAGATAGAATCTTTCGAATGGAGGCTAGAATGTCCTCCATCGAAGGTTCTTGTTGACCTTCGTCACTCATAGCGATTAGTCCGCTTTTTCCCCACGATAATTGGAGAGAACGTAACCCAAATGGTTAAAGAATTCTATAACGTGAGAAGAATCTGAGGGTTAGCTCATTTTTTTTCAGAGCGATTAGCGGCGGTCTGCGTCTTCTTCAGCAGCTCTCGACGACCCAAAGAAGCTCCCTTTGACGTCATTATAATGGTCAACCGCGTCATAGAGGTTAACCCCCAAACTCAGGTCTTCTGCCGTCAATCGCCCTGTGGAGGCCAATAGTTGAAGCGTCGCAACCAATTGATCACGCTGGGCAGTTACAAGGTTAACCCGAGCATCAAGCAATTCTTGCTCGGCATCCAGAACATCTAGAACGGTCCGAGCGCCCACTTCGGCTTCCCGTTGAACACCTTCTAGCGCGATTTCAGACGCCACAATCTGGGTTTCAATCGACGCGATACTCGCCCTGGCCGACTGATAGATTTCCCAAGTCGAGGTGGCGGATTCACGGGCATCGAGCCGGGCTTGGTCGGCCTCAAGGCGGCGCTGTCCCGCAGTATGCTTAGCTTGTCGAAGGCGGGCATAAACCACACCGCCCTGATACAGAGGCACAGTTAGGGTTACGCGGGCGGACGCCTGTTCCGACGTGGATTGATCAGCGATGGTGTCCCATCCCTTAGATAGCTGTCCTTCTATATTGACCGCTGGGAGTAAATCGCCCCGTGAAGACTTAATGTCTTCTTGGGCGGCTTCTGCCGTAAACAGCGCTGCGACGAGACTAGGGTTGTCCGCTGAGGCAGCCGCAATGGCGGCCTCACGCGTTGCCGGTAAATTTCCAAGTGGGTCGGGAGTCACCAGGTTTTCTGGCGCTTTACCAATCGAACTGACATAGGATGCGCGGGACTGCTGAAGGTTCCCTTCGGCCAAGATCCGGGCCGAAACAGAAGCCGAAAGCCTAGCTTCAGCCTGGGCGACGTCGGTCCTGGTAATTTCACCGACGCGAAAGCGGTCCTGGGTTGCCTCGAGCTGACGGGTCAGCACTTGTACGTTATTGGTCCGCAGTTCGACGACCGCCATATCACGCAGCACATCAAAATAGGCTGTCGCTGCAGCTAGCAATACCTGCTGCTCGGACGATTTAAGACGCGCACGTTGAGCTTCAACGTTTGCTTTTGCAGCTGCCGTCGCCGCTTGAGTCTTAAAACCCTTGAACAAGGGCTGCGAAACCCCGACTGAGGCCGACTGCGACGTCCGCAAGGTTGTCCCACCTGTAAACTGAGCGCCACTACCCACTGCACCTTGAATAGAGGTTTCATTGCGCGCACGGGAGACATTGCCATTTACAGACACGCTTGGGCGCCAGCCAGACAAAGCAATAGGCACGGATTCATCAACGGCACGGAGCTGGGCACGAGCCGCTTGTAGGCTTGGGTTGTTAGCGTAAGCCAAGGCAAGGGCCTGGGTGAGCGTATCAGCGTCAGCGGATTTACCACCCGCCAGGAGTCCAACGACCGCCGTCGTCGCCAGCAACCATTTGAAACGCTTCATCGTTTTAAATCCTCGACACATGTTACAGCCTAGTTTGCCTGGCCGTTTACGTAACTGAACCGCCGCACGAATGCCACCGCAAAAGGTGTAACGAAGGGTAACCAAAACCGCAGGGCTCAGTGGTTTGAGCATAATATTGCATGTCTTCGCCGGTTTACTGGGCGACTACACAACTTAGATACGCGAAACGGGGAAAATTGGTTATATTTTCCACGGCTTAGCGGTTTCGATCAGAATACAAACGCAGGTTTGGCTGAAAATTCAGGCAACAAGGGCACACTGGCATCAAACTCGGTCCTGCGCCCAAAAGCATCTCCGGTGCGCTGAATCAGAGTAGCGCGGCCAACCGGCCCAGTCTGCACAACCGCAACCAACCGACCACCATCTGCCAATTGCTGCTGAATTCCCTCGGGAATCTCAGATACTGCGCCATCAAATACAATAACGTCATAAGGCGCCTGGCCGGGGCATCCTTCTGCCACCGACGCGGAAACAACGGCAACCGTATCCGCGCCCAGTTCAGCAAGAAGCTTTGCCGCACTTTCCTTGGTCGGACCGTCTTCCTCGGCCGCAACGATTGAGCCCGCCATATGCGCCAGGACGGCGGCGATATAACCGGTTCCGCAGGGTAGAACCAAAACGTGATCCGTGCGTTGAACATCAGCGAGTTGTAGCAACCGCGCTGCCACCATGGGCTCCATCAACCAGCGGCCAGTGGCGACTTCGAGGTCTTCATCCACATAGGCCAAAGATTGACGCGCGGCCGGGAGAAATTTTTCACGCGGCACTTCACCGATCGCGTCTATGACCAAGGGGTCCGTGACCTCGTTCGTCCTGACCTGGCTCGCAACCATGTTGCGCCGTGCAAGCTCAAAATCCATAGGAGTTGTCCCTTTCGACCCGATCGCGGCTGCTGGAGAAAGCCGTAGACCACATATATCCGCTTATAGCGAACCGACGCCGGCAACTCAATCACGTCCGCTTTATCGCTCTCCTTCTCATCGGCGTGTATCCCAGAGTTTATGGGCGCTTGACCGCCCTTCCCTGCGCTTCTATAAAACGCCGCTTCGCGGTGCTTTAAACCGTGATGAGGCTTATCGACATAGGTGGTCTCGGGCCGAGTGGCAGAGTGGTGATGCAGCGGACTGCAAATCCGTGTACGTCGGTTCGATTCCGGCCTCGGCCTCCAAGCAGTGGTCCGGCGTAGCTCAATGGTAGAGCATTCGACTGTTAATCGAAGGGTTGTAGGTTCGAGTCCTTCCGCCGGAGCCATCTTCTCCGTGAGAAGCCAATTTCACGTTAGTTTCGGCACCATCCCACTTGAACCTGGATGTTTGACCGGCTCGGCGACCCTAAGATATAACTGAGCGAATATTGTTAGGCATGTTCGCGTTACGCGAGCGATGTGGGGATTTCGCTTTGACCTATAAAAAACACCTGCTCGTCGCTGTCTTCGTTACGGCGTCTACATGCCTGAGCGCTCAGAGCCAGGCGGCCCCGCTTCGGGATGAACTCGTTGATCTGGTAGCGAACCATCCCCTTATCCAGTCCAATCGATTCCAAGTACAATCGGCTGAGCAAGATGTCCGCGCCGCTTTATCGCCCTACCTGCCGACGCTTGATCTCACCGCTGATGCCGGTCAAGAGCGGGTCAGCACCGCAGCCCTACGATCGACACCAAACGGACCTCTGGAAAGCGGGACTGAAACATGGGGTCTATCGCTGACACAAAATGTCTACGACGGCGGTCTTAAGTCATCTAACCGCGTATCTTCTAAACTACAGCGGGACGTCGCCGACATTACTCTCACCAGTGTCCGTCAAGGCATCATGTTCGAAGGCGTCAACTCCTATCTGGACGTTCTGCGACAATCCCAGTTGCTCGACTTGTCAAACCAGAATGAAGAAAATATACGACGCCAACTGAACCTTGAAGATGAGCGCGTACGTCGCGGCTCAGGCATCGCAGTCGATGTTTTACAAGCAAAGTCACGTCTTCAAATTGCTCTTGAGCGCAAAGTGTTTGTGCAAGGAGCCCAGGTCGACGCGCGCAGCCGTTATCTGCAGGTGTTTAGCCATCAGCCTGAGCCGGCCACGATGCTGATGCCAGCACCGCCAAATCAACTTCTTCCTAAAAACGTAGATGACGCGATAAGCATCGCCTTATCAGAAAATCCGGCAATTAAATCCGGCCAGCGGCAAATAGAGATAGCCGATCAAAACCGTGAAGGTGTGGTTTCCGAATACTATCCAACCATCGACGTTGTTGCCGAAGGAAATTACGAAGACGATTTTAATGGGGTCCCTGGTATTCGCCGCGACTATTCAGTCAAAGTTCGTGCAAACTGGAATCTGTTTAATGGTTTGAGCACGAAGTCGCGATCTAAAGGCGCCGCCTATACTTACCAGGCGCGGCAAAGCGACTATGTTCAGACCCGCCGCAAAATTGAAGAGCAAACCCGCCTCGCTTGGCAATCACTAATGACGGCGCGAGAACGCGTAGAGCTTCTCGACAACGCCGTTAACATCGCGGGTGAAGTATTTGAATCGCGGGAACGTCTTCGTGAGTCAGGACGTGAAACCGCATTGAACGTTCTTGATGCCGAGAATGAAGTCTTTAACGCCCGCATCAATTATACATCTGCATTGTTTGATGCCCGCGTTGCCGCCTATCAGCTTCTTCTCGCCATGGGTCGGCTAGATCAAGTGATCGGATCACAAGGCCGCTAAGGTCCAATCCCTGAAAGTTTATTTGCTGGTTGCGACGAAGACCCCGTCCCAATCAGTCGGCGGCGGATCAGTTTGGTATTCCACCATGCGTTCTTCATAGAGACTGTAGAACCGATCCAGCTCATGCACCAAACCAACGCCGCGCATGGTCTGTATTTTCGCCCGCGCCTCTCCCATTGCAGCCGCTGTCCCGTCCCAGTCTTGGCTGCGGTATGACGTAATGATCCTGTCGTGAATCTCTTTGAGCGCAATAAATTCTGGGTTTTGTGCGACATCGGGATCACCAAGCAACGCGTGGATGCGGACAGCCTCTGTCTTGCCTTTCACCTTAATCAGATCAAGCTCGACTTCCGCATAATCCGGCGCCAGTTCAGCCGTGACGTCGCCGATAACGATTGTCACACCGTATGCCTTCGATTGCCCCTCGAGACGAGACGCAAGGTTTACGCTATCGCCAAGCACGGAATAATCGAAACGCTGTTCCGACCCCATGTTGCCAACACAAGCTTCACCCGTGTTAAGGCCAATGCCGATTTTTATGGGGCGATGCTCCCGGCCCTCTTCTTCTGCTTCCTGCTCGAGTGTGTTGTTCAGCACCTCTAGAGCATCGATCATTAACAATGCAGACTCACATGCATCGCGTGCATGGTCTTCATCTGCCAATGGCGCATTCCAAAATGCCATGATGCAGTCACCCATGTACTTATCAATCGTTCCATTGTGACTGAGGATCAAATTTGTCATGGGCGTCAGGAATTTGTTTATTAGGCTGGTAAGACCCTGGGCATCAAACAACTCTGAGATCGACGTGAAACCACGTACATCGCAAAACATGAAAGTCATCTCACGCATCTCGCCGCCGAGCGAAAGTTGGTCAGGGTCATCCGCTAGTTTCTTTACCAAATCAGGCGATAAATATTGGCCGAACGCAGAGCGCACTTGTTTCCGTTGCGCTTCTTCTCGAAGGAAAGCCGCATAGGTCAAGAAGCCATAAAATAAAACGCCAACCATGATCGGGAAACCAGGGTCCCATAACTCCAGACGGGTCGAATAGGCGTTCCACGAATACCAAATCACGAATGCCATACTGCCCATGAACACCCACATAGAAATGCGGGCGGCCAGGATCGGCGTAATGATGATCATCAGCACTCCGATGACAATCGCGGCGAGGACTTCAAAACCGTCTGCAGTAGGCAATCGGGTTAACTGCGTGCCGTTCAGTACATTTTCGATAATGTTGGCGTGGACCTCTACGCCCGGCAGCACTGGATCATGTGGTGTGGCACGAACATCGAATAAACCTTGCGATGAGGTCCCGATAAGCGCGATCTTGCCCTCGATACGACTGCGATCAACCCTCCCACCCAAAACACCGGCTGCCGGAACATAGTTCGCTTTGTACTCACGATTGGGCGTGTAATAGACCCAAATCCGAGCATTCCGGTCGACGTCTATTTCAATGTTTTCACGAACCGGCCGCAGTTTTTGTAAAATTATGCGCTGCAGCCCATCATTTTCATCGGTTTCGACGATGACGTTCCGAGCCCCCATGTGAAGGCGGATGCTTTCCAATGACAAGGACGGAAAAATTCCGTTCGGACTGGCCACAGCCATCGAAACCCGCCGTACGATTCCATCAAGTCGGTCTTCAGCGACACTAAAAACACCTCGCCCGGCAGCGGCGCGATCCAAGACTTCAACATTACGAAGGATAAAGGGGTGATCTTCCAACCATGGGCGTGGGTTTGCACCCAGCTCTCCTCGGATAGATGATTTCGTGTACCCCGGATCAGATCGGGTCACAGACAAGGGCGTATGCCCCATAACAACGATCTTGCTTTTCTTAATGGCCGCGGCGAAGACGTCATCATTGGTCGGAACAGCCTTTAGAGTATTCCGAGTTTCTTCGGTAATACCTTCGATACTATCTGCCAGATTAGCGATCGACGTTGTGTCCACTTCAGGGAAAACGATATCAAAAGCGATCGCCGTCGCTCCCAATTCGGTCAGCTTTTCGACCAATTCCGCCCACCGTGTGCGCGGCCAGGGCCATTGCCCGAACTCGTCTAGACTGGGCTCGTCGAGATCAACGACGACCACCTGCCCCGTTTGACCCATAAAGGGGCGTGGCTTGATATTCTGGTAGGTGTCAAAGGTCTTCGCTCGAATGAGGCGCAGCAACTCTGGGTCTTCATTGCGGATCCAAATCAAACCGACAAGAGTGAGTAGTGTTGTTAGTCGGCCGGTCTGGACAAGAGAGCGATTAAACCACCGCAGCCACCATCTGATCGAAATAAAGCGGCCGAGTTCCATCCACGTCAATACAGCCCCCACGCGCCCACCAAAAAGTGGGCGGCCAGAAGCCACCGAGCCGCTATCTTCTTCACCAGTTATTGTATCGTCCCGCACTGCGCCTCCCGGGGCGCTAATCCCCATGTCAATATTCAGTCTAACTGCGCCGGGTACAAGGGAACAGGAAATTCCCGCGTTCGTAGCCAAAGGTGAATTAGCGCTAAACTATCCTTACGGCGTAAAAAGGGCTAAATATCAGCAATGTCAGAGGCAACCGGTCCCATTTCTAAGTTTTTCGGCACGCCCGAAAGAGCGTGGCTCAAAGAATTTCTTGAGCCACTCCGTCCGATGTTCAAGGAAGTCCTGCTGGTTTCCTTGTTCGTCAACATACTTGCTGTCGCCGTACCGGTCTTTGTGCTCCAGGTATACGACCGCGTCGTATTTCACGCTGGAATGACGACCCTTCAGGGCCTCGTCATCGGCATGGTCATCGTTATCGCATTCGATTTTATATTGCGCCAAACCCGATCCAAGGTAATGCAAAGCGTCGCGCTACGCCTCGATGTCGCTGTCGGCCGCCAGCTGTTTGAAAAAATTATGGCGCTGCCCCTGCGCAGTCTCGAAAGTCGACCCGCCTCCTATTGGCAACTTTTGTTTCGCGATGTAGAGGCCGTCAGAAATACGTTGTCTGGTGCATCCGCAATCTTATGTGCTGACCTTCCCTTCGCAGTCCTGTTCCTGACCGTCGTGTTTCTGATCGCGTGGCCTGTCGCGTGGGTTCTTGTGATCGTCTTTTTGATTTTTCTCGTTCTGGCTTGGCGATCTGGTCAAGTTGTTGCTGCCGCTGCTGAAGAAGAGAAAAGCAAAATCATAAGTCGCGACGGTTTGATTACAGAAATGATAATGGGCCGCAGCACCATCAAGGCTCTGGCGATGGCTGATCACCTACGGCCGCAATGGGAAGATCGGCAAGCGGAAGCAATAGAGCAATCGTTGGTGCGCGGGACTAAGACAGATTCATTTGTTAACGCTGGCCATGGACTGACCATGTTCACAACCGTCGCAATGACGACAGTCGGCGCCGTTGCCATTATGAATCAGGAATTGACCATTGGTGGGCTAATCGCGGCCAACATGCTGAGCGGTAGGTTGTTAGGACCCCTCAATCAACTGGTCGGCGCATGGCGAAATTTCGTCTCCTTCGGACAGTCTGTTGACCGGCTTGGGACCGTGTTCAACGAGCAAGACGACAAGACCGATAGCGCCATCGCTCTCGAACGGCCTAAGGGTCGACTTACATTTGAGGAAACAACTTTTCGCTACGGCGACAATACACCAGCCGTCGTTGATTCAGTTAAGTTGGACATCGCGCCGGGTGGTGTAACCGCGATCATGGGTGCCAATGGCAGCGGTAAAACGACGCTCCTTAAACTCCTGCTCGGCCTATACACACCTGTAAGCGGGCGGGTCCTCCTTGATGGCGCTGATATCAAGCAATTCTCACGCAAAGATCTCGCACACTGGATCGGCTACGCCCCTCAAGAATGCGTCCTATTCAATGGCACGGTACGGGACAACATCGCGCAATCGCGACCCGACGCGGCTGATGCAGAAATTATTCGCGCTTCATCGTTAGCCCAAGCCCACGACATGCTTATAAATTTGCCTGACGGATATGGCACACTGGTCGGCGAAGGCGGCTCTCTTTTGTCCGGTGGAATGCGCCAACGCATCGCTATTGCTAGAGCTCTTGTTGGGGCCCCGCCGGTGATCGTCATGGACGAACCATCGGGTAGTCTCGACAAAGATGCTGAAGCCAATCTGCAACTCACGTTAACGGAGCTTGGGAAGACGCATACGGTAATTCTGGTAACCCATAGCCCGGTGCTACTGCAGGCCTGTGGCAATGTCATTATTATGGATCAGGGTCGAATTAGAGCCGCCGGACCGACGCGCAAAGTGATGGAGGCGATGGCAAAAGCCAAAGCGGACAGCGGCGCGACAGCTAAAGCCACACCCTTAAAAGTCATCAAAGTTGATCCGGCGACAAGAGAAGAGATTGCCGATCCGGCTGAGTAAATACTTCATCTACGGAAACAGAATGAGCCAACTCGACGACCTCCTCGAACAAAATACCGCGCCCAGCTGGCGCCTCGTCGCCTATGGGATCATGGGTCTACTAGGCATGTTTCTCCTTTGGTCGGCCTTTGCCGACTTAGATGAAGTCGCAATCGCACCTGGTGAAGTTGTGCCCCAGGGCCGCGTAAAGACCATTCAGCATTTGGAAGGTGGCATTATCGACGAGCTTTTTGTCCGGGACGGCGACACGGTTCGCTTGGGTACACCCCTGGTACAAATGGATCTAGCCGGCACAGTAACCAATATCGAAGAGTTGCAAGTCCGTCGTGATGGTTTCTTAATCCGCAAGGCTCGGCTTGAAGCAGAAGCGAATGGAACACCGCTAACTCTGCCGACCGATCTTGTAAGCGGCATGGACAACATCATTGATGCCGAGCGCCAGGCCCACGATGTCCGCCGACCTGCTAAAAGACAAACTGCAATCGCCGATGGATCATCTTCAGATCGAAAGTGAAGTCGAAAGTTTCGAAGGCGAAATTGCGGCGCTCACTGAGGCCCTGCCCCGTGCGCAGGCCGCCATGGATGAGGCCTTAGAGCGGGTTCAGGAATTAGACTTACGGTTCGCTCGGGAAGCCCGCGAGCAGCTCGGCGAAACGGAAATGGGAATTGCCCGCACCCGTGAACTTCTTGCAACGGCAGACGATCAGCAGACACGGACCACGATCAGGAGCCCTATCGTGGGTGTGGTTAAGAACATGCGCTACACTACCATTGGCGGGGTCGTGCGGCCGGGGGAACCTATTCTAGATATTGTCCCCTCTGAAGACACCTTGGTTGTCGAAGCCCGTCTCAACCCAATGGACCGGGGCTTCGTGCAGGAAGGCCAAGAGGCGACGATTAAAATAGATACTTATGATTTCGTGCGGTACGGAGGCATCGAGGGCGAAGTTATATCTGTCGCACCTGACTCAACCGTTCCTGACAATGCTCCGCCCTACTTCAAAGTTGTGATCAAGACCGCGCAACCCTGGCTGGGCGATCAGGAAGATGGTTTTCTTATATCCCCGGGAATGGGTGCAACCGTCGATATCCATACCGGCACAAAATCCGTGATGGACTATCTCATCAAACCAGTTCTGAAATTAAAACACGAAGCGTTTCGCGAACGCTGAACGGATTGCCTACTGACCGGGTGTCAGAATCATGTGTTCCCTGGCAACCAGGGCGCCGTCCCACATCTCACGCGCATTGTGTTCTAAGTTGCGCATGAAATCGTCATTGTGATCGGGATCGTGATGAAAAATGGCAAGCTGCTTAACCCCAGCAACTTTGCAGAGCCTTATCCCCTCTTCCCAGGTAGAATGGCCCCAACCAATTTTTTCGGGAAACTCTTCATCTGTATAGGTAGAATCGTAGATGACGAGATCGGCCCCTTCGATTAACGCCAATACGGTCTCATCGGGCTTCCCGATTACGTGTTCAGTATCTGTAACGTAGCAGATCGATTTGCCGTCATACTCAATTCGGTATCCCGTTGCACCGTTTGGGTGATTAAGCGGCTTAGTGAGCAATTTGACTCCCGGGTATAATTCCCAATTCTCGCCGGCATGAAAATCGACAAAATCGAGTTCCGCCTGCAAGGCCTCTAGAGGCACTGGAAAAGTAGGGTTCGCCATTTGGTTTGCCAGCACATTCTCAATGCCGCCGTGATCCGACAAATGCCCAGCGTGAATTGAGAAATGACTGTTGGCCATAAAAGTAGGGCCGAAGAACGGAAAGCCATTGATATGATCCCAATGGCTATGGGTCAGAAGGATAACGCCGTCTTTCACACCGTCGCGGATAAATTCGAAACCGAGTTGTCTTATTCCCGTACCCGCATCAAGGATGATGCGCTTATCGCCAGCAAAAACTTCGAGACAACTTGTATTGCCGCCATACACCACGTGTTGCGGCGACGGACACGCAATACTTCCCCGAACCCCCCAAAACTTAACTGCCAAGGTCATGCGTATCGATCCATCTTGATCTTTGCTCGACTATGTCTGAAACGACGTCACTTACAAGTAATCAGAACTTTTAACACGTTGGTATTACTCATCGAAACATAATTACTTAGAAGGTTTCGACCAACTTCAGTATTAAACTATTACGAGAATTATTCAACCTATGAGAAAAGATACGCCTACTTGGCCGACACAGAGTTGAGGAATCAGCCTACGATAGCGCCATTTATAGATTCACGCCAAAAATCGAAAAACTAGAGGATTTAGGCCGCGTTCTCACCACGGTTTTTGTTCGAACCAACGTAGGCCGCCGCGCAATGCTCTGCGCAGTAAGGCTTAGTTTGAAATATCGGCTTGCCGCAAAAGTGGAAATTATCCTCCTTAGGGTCACCAATAGGCCAGCGGCACGTTTGGGACGTAAGGGTTGCCAGGGTATAAACCTTGGTCTCTTCTTTCTTCGGCTCGGCCTTCTTTCCCGCGCGTCTGATAGGCGAAGGACGGCTTTTCAAGCCAAGACGGTGCGCTTTTCCAACCACAGCATTTTTCGAAACGCCAAGGCGTTTTCCAATCTCTCCGGTCGTTAAACCTTCGGACCACAGCTTTTTAAGCTTGGTGATGCGATCATCTGTCCATACATCAGGCATAGTTCACCTCAGAATTAGGTCGGAAAACGTGATAAATAGGGCGGAAAGGCTGGGGAACATACCCATAGAGCGTTCCGCTGTCCACAATAGGAACGCATTGGCGCACTATAAGTTCGAAACCATAAACGTGTTGGCATGACCTATTTTGTAAGAAACATCGCATTCTTGGTCCTGGCGATCGGCAGCGGCCTATCGGCTGGCGCGGCGCAAGCCATTGACCAGGCTCGTATTCTTGTCTTATCAGCCGCCAGCGTGGCCCCGCCTGTCCAAGACCTTGCGGCTCAGTTTTCGAGCCAAACCGGCGCTGACATTCGCGTGTCTCTAGGCAGTTCTGGCACACTCGCGCGTCAGATCAGCCAAGGTGCCCCGGCAGATATATACATCTCAGCCTCATCGCAGTGGATCGACGTCCTAAGAACAAATGGTCGACTTAATCCAGCGCTGACACGCCCACTAGCACGCAACAGGTTGGTTTTGGTTGGTCCTATAACGTCTCCACACACTGGCCTTATTGATGTCTCGAAGCCATTGGTTGTGCTCAGACGCTTGAATGGCGGTCGTCTCGCTATCGGGGATCCAAGTCATGTTCCGGCGGGGCGCTATGCAAAAGAAGCCGTAGAGGCCCTCGGACTCTGGCCGGCGGTTCGCGATCGATTGGCTCCGCAATCTAATGTCCGTGCAGTTCTGGCTATGGTGGAGCGGGGCGAAACGCCGCTTGGCATAACTTACGCGACAGATGCCGCCCTAAGCGACCGGGTCCGCCTTGCGGCAATTATTCCGCCAGAAGCCCATTCACCCATACACTACACGGCAGCTGTACTTGCTAATCGTGATACGCTCGACGTCGTCGCGTTCTTTGATAGTTTAGCGAGCTCCGACGGTCAGGCCGTCTTTGAGCACTACGGCTTTGGCGTCACGCACGTTGAAACTATGACTCAATCCTCCAGTATCGGGCCATCAATACCGTAGTTTCCCTTCGGATCTTCGACTTCAACCACCCAAATATCGGCGTCGTAACCTCTCTGCCGATCGATGTACGCATCAGCTTCTGCTTCTGATACGAGCGCCCCTCCCGTGCCGGATAGCCACGCTAAATCACCCGACTCATCGCGCACTTGGGTATACACCCGGCATCCATCTGAGAACCTGTTGACCTTGACCAGCACCGCGCCAGCATCCTCGTCACCCCGGCTGAGCAACGCCGCCATATAGCCGTCGAGCTCGAGCCGCCGGAGGAAGGCCTGTACCCATACCCGCGTCTTTAGTCGCGTTTCCACAGCTTCACCCTTGCCACGCCATCGGATTTGACCTTTGATAAGCCCTTGAAATGGTATAGTTAAACTCAGGTCTTCTGCCCGGCAAGGGTGAGGACCGAGCCGATCGCCAGCAGGGGAAAGAAGCAACGCCGATGCGTGGAATACTTGGGATCACCTTTGTTCTGGTCTGTGTGTTTGGCGCCTACACGGCCTCCGGCGGCAAATTCGGCGTCATTCTTCACGCCCTACCCTTCGAACTGACGATGATCTTGGGTGGCGCCATCGGTGCGCTGATTATTGGCAACCCGGGGTACATCATTAAAGGGTCCTTCGGCGGCATAAAGAAATCCTTCGGTAGTCCGAAGTGGAACGAGCAAGATTTCCTCGATATTCTTTGCCTTCTTTTCACCATCACCAAGATGATCAAATCTAAAGGTATCTTGGTGATCGAAGCACACATCGAAACACCAAAAGAAAGTGACATCTTTCAGCAATACCCACGCATTCTGAACGACCACTTTGCGACAGATTTTATTTGCGACACATTGCGGATGCTGTCGATGAACCTCGATGATCCGCATCAGGTGTACGACGCGATGGAAGCCCAGCTCGACAAACACCACCACGAAGTTTTGAAGCCGCATGAATCATTGCAGACGATGGCTGACGGCCTTCCCGCTATTGGCATCGTTGCCGCTGTGCTGGGTGTTATCAAAACCATGGCATCGGTCACCGAACCGCCTGAAGTTCTTGGAACGCTAATCGGTGGGGCGCTGACCGGTACATTTTTAGGTGTGTTTCTCGCCTACCTTTTAGTCGGCCCGTTCGCCAACCGGCTTAAGCAAATCCTGGATGAAGAGCACCAATTCTACCTGATTATTCGGGATGTCATGGTCGCCCACCTCAACGGCAACGCCCCTCAAGTTTCGGTGGAAATTGGCCGCGGCAGCGTGCCCACACGGGTCCAGCCAAGCTTCTTTGACCTAGAAGAAGCCCTCAATGCGGAGCCGGCCGCCGCTTAAGCGCGTTCGGTCCACTCCGAGCAACCATATATATTTGTTATTCCGGTAGTACAATTCCGCCGCCCATTATAGTATTGAGGCGAATAGAATATTGGCGGGACTCTAAGATTCCCAATTTTCCACCCCCTATTTGTGATTGATGTTTGATCCGTGTGCTCGCAAACCGTTGAACCTCTTGCTGACGCGGACATGGACTCACTGTTTGTCATTCCGCTCAATATCATGCCTTTGCAGACTGAGGCCTTACATCGCGCCCGCTTGATCAAGAACCATCGTCTTGAAGGAGTAATTGAGCTTTTCTCAGAACGTGAAACGGGCAGTGGCCAGATTTTAGTCGACGATCTACCCGACCATTTCCAATGGAAAGAGGGGATGGCTCACCCTGATCTACAAATTTTGATCAAATTGGCGCCGCTTCCCAGTTTCGATGTGTACAGCTTAAGGCGCTCGTTGCGTGACCTCGGAATTGCACTTGGCGATGATTCAGAGCTTCAACTGTCAGAGGATAAAAACAAAGAACTGACAGCCTATATGTCATCGTTCACTTTACCGCTCATTAAACAGATATACGGAAGTGATGACCTTGAAGTGACAAATTTCAAGGACCTCGTCGGCCTGTTCAAAGATCCTGATGTTAAAAAGGCTCTCGGCAAACTAAAAACCATGGCCGAGAAACTAAACATTCAATTGGATCAGATTCCCCGTTTCCTCGAGGACTACGGCGATATCTTTTTGTCTTTGTCCTATTACCGAAATTGCCTCGACCGACTGCAGCCGTTGCTTGAAAATTTTGTCCAATCCATGAATGACATCAAAAAGAACTACAAAATTAAGCAGGACCGGAACTTACTCAACGAAGCTGCCAAGATAGAAAAATTGATGATCGGTTTGGTCGAGTTTTTGCAACGCTTGTTTCAAGACTTCGACGACCAAACGCAAGATCTTTGGGATAACCTGTCTGCCGAACGCTTTGAGCAAGTCAAAAAGCTTATCTCTGACTATCACACGACAATTGGCGGAGTGTTGTGCGGCTTAACGGTCAAGATGAACGCATGGGTATCGCGCTATCCCAATCCGCGGGCCGGCAGCCCAATTGGCAAGGGCGAGTTTATTATGACCGACATGCGCCAGGGCGTCGCAAGCATTCGCGAGTTGGCTGCAAACCACGCGCGATAGTTTTCTTAAGTTGCCTGAGATAAGCGCGCTTGAGCGATTAGTCCCTCTTCCTCAATCACTGTTCTACGTAACCAGACGTACGCGAGAGCAGAGACCAAAACAGTCGACAAACTCATCGAGACAAAGATGCCTTGCATGCCACCAAAGTAGGCACCAGCATAAGCCAATGGCACTTGAACCAAAAATGCCTTGCAGGCGCCAATAACCATTGCGGGCATAGGGCGCGCCAACGAATTAAATGCCTGCGAACTGATTCCGATAATTGCCAGAACCGGATAACTCACAGGAACAACAAGTAGGTAGAACGCCGCGAGCCGGACAACGTCAGCATCGTCACTAAAAATACGCCCGATCGAGTCACCGAAGAGCGCGAGAATCACCGCCATTATGACGCCATAAGCGAAGCTGGCTTGAAACGCGAACCGAAACGCGGCTTTCACGCGATCAATCCGGCCCGCTCCCGCGTTCTGGCCGACGAATGGCCCCATCGCAATGGATATTGCCATCATGAATATTAATGCAAACATTTCGACCCGAGACGCAACGCCATAAGCGGCCACGGCGTCGGAGCCGAACGAGGCAATAAGAGCCGTCAGTATGCCCATAGATACGGGCATGATCAGCTGGGTGGCCGTCGACGGCAGACCGATATTGAGAATCAAACGCCAATTCTTCGCGAGGCGTTCGATGGTTGGCATTTCATATGTCAACGCATGCATCCGGAAATGAAGCACGCAAAGCGACGCCGCAAAAGTCACAAAGCGCGCAATAACCGTTGCCAGAGCTGCGCCCTGCAGTTCGAGCCGCGGCGCACCAAACAAACCGAAGATCAATATAGGATCCAGAATGATATT
>WLXB01000196.1 GCA_012103295.1 Alphaproteobacteria bacterium
GAAAAGTTTTACGGCAAACCGGCTAAGGGTTGGTTGTCGTCATCCTTGCGCGGCACGCCCAACACACCGGAAATATTGGCCGAGAACGGCTGCACCTTCTTCTGTGATCTACTCAACGATGATCAGCCCTACATGCTTGAAACCGATGCGGGACCAATCGTCTCGACGCCGTACTCAAACGAGATCAACGATTTTACCATTCTCACGAGGCGCGGTCACACCACCTCTGAGATGCGCGACATCCTGATCGAAGAACTCTCCGTGCTGCATCAAGAAGCGACCGAGCAGGGCTCGGGGCGGATGATGAATGTTGGCCTTCACCCGCATGTCGTCGGTCGCGCTTATCGCACCCGCGCTGTTGCTGAATTCTTGGAGTTCGCCAAAGGCCTCGAAGGCGTTTGGTTCGCCACCCGCGAAGGCATCGCCGAGTGGTACATGAACAACAACGAAGGGCACATTAAGTAAATGAAATCGGGGAGGGGCATAGCTAAAGTTCTCCCCGCACTTCTTTGTGCGTTTGCATTTTCCGTAAGTGCGTTCGGCCAAGATGCCCCAATCTCAAGTGCCAAATGGATCAAGGGCACCTACGATTACGGGTTTCTAGACTCCGATGTCATCCGCGGCCACGAGGATTGGACCGTCACGGTTCATCCCGATGGCTCGCGTACGGTTGAAGCCTTTGTTGATCTGCGTGAGCAGGGCCACCAGAGCAACGTTATTTTGCGGGTCGATGAACGTTTTCGCCCCCTTGATGCCTACGCCAACTTCTGGCGCTTCGGGGCTTACGGCGGTGCGGCACGGTTTTGGCTCGAGCCTCAAGGCTCTCCGTCAGGCGATATCATGCACGGCAACATCATTGGCCCTAGCGGAAACGCGACACTGAGCCTACTTGTGCCGGATCGGTTTTCGTTACGGGTGCATCCGGTCATCACCGAAGGCTGGCAGGTGTTGTCCTACGATCACGCGGAGCCGAGCCCACAGACCGTCGCGCTGTACAATATGGTGACCACCAGCGGCGAGGGGATCAGGGGCGTCGGCCAAATGGTCGACAATGAAATCATCTACCATGGCCGCGAAACTGTCACCGTGCCCGCTGGTACGTTCGAGGCCGATCATTACACCTTTTACTTCGGCCGCTACGACATCTGGCTGTGGAGCGAAGACCAAATTCTGGTGCGCTATGCCGCGGAAGCCAATGGCCGGGAATATCGGCTGACGAAGCTGGAGATGGGGCCTTAAGCAAAAGTCTCACAAAAGTGATCACGCTTCGTTGTTAAGCGCGCTATTGTTTCTCCATGAACATGATCTCACCAGAACCCGAAGCCCTTCAATGTCTCGAAGTGCGAGGCGGCAATAGCGTCACCAATGAGGTGATTACCGCTGCCGATATCAAACTCGCCATTTATGCCCGTCCTTTTGCCGAGAGCGATCAGGGCGGCGATATCCATTACATTTCTGCGTGTGGTTCAGACCAAATCATCCGTATCGCCTTAGCCGATGTCTCGGGTCATGGCGAGGCCGTCGGTGAATTGGCCCAAGGTCTGCAGCGCATCATGCGCCAGAATATCGAAACCATCGATCACACGGATTTCGTTCGAAGCCTCAATGAAGAATTCGCCAAACTGTCCACCGGCGGCAACTTCGCGACGGCGCTGGTCTCAGCCTACTACCGGCCAGACAACACGCTCATTCTGTGCAACGCCGGTCATCCACCGCCGTTTCACTACGTCGCGGCCAGCAAGACGTGGTCGATGCTTGATGAAAGCGCGGGCAATCCAACACCTGGAATTTCAGACGTGCCCTTGGGGGTCATTGCGGGAACGGACTATTCCCAGATCGCGGTGTCGATGAATCCCGGCGACATGGTGGTGATGTATAGCGATTCCCTTAGTGAGTCTCAGAACCCGGCTGGCCAGCAATTGCATGAAGAAGGCCTACTGAAACTCGTGATGAAACTATCCGCCGATGATGGAGCCGCCTTGTGTGAAGCGACGATCAATGAGGTGTCTGCCTATCGCAACGGCAGTTCTGCCGACGATGATGAGTCGGTTCTGGTGGTCTGGCGACCAGCCACCTAGTTCCTTGGCCTGAACCGCGGGCTCGGCCTTAAGAGTCCACCCTGTGGCGAACCGATCTATGCGTCGCGCCATCCTGGCGCGCCTGGCCTAGAGTTCTCCCAATAAAACGCACAACCGCACGCTTCAGGGAGCAATGCCATGAATGTCATCGTTAATGATGTGACGCCGCAAACCGAGGGCGCACAGTCCTTCCTCGCCTCCGCCGCCAAGAAAATGCTAATCAACGGCGACTGGGTCGACGCCGCCTCGGGCGAACGCCTGGACTCG
>WLXB01000080.1 GCA_012103295.1 Alphaproteobacteria bacterium
ATTGTTGTCGAACATTTAGGCGTTGAAGAAGCCAAGGTGACTGAGACCGCCAGCTTCATTGATGACCTAGGGGCTGACAGTCTTGATACCGTTGAGCTTGTGATGGCCTTCGAAGAGGAATTCGGTTGCGAAATCCCTGACGATGCCGCCGAGAAGATTTTGACCGTTAAAGACGCCATCGGCTTCATCGAAGCCAACGCGTCCTAAGGTCTTGCCGCGCTCCACTGCTGTGTGGGCGTGTTGCATTGATTGGGGCAACTGTCTAGCGATGAGGACATCATGACACGGGTCGTTATAACGGGCCTGGGTCTGTTGACGCCGTTAGGTCGTGGCGTTGAGGGCAACTGGCAATCACTGACTGAATCCAAGTCGGGCATTCGAGCCATCCAGGGTTTCGAAGTCGATGACTTGCCGTGCCGTGTTGGCGGCCAAGTTCCTCAGGAAGAAGATCACCCCTATCGCTTTGATGTGGATTCTTTGGTGTCGCCCAAGGAACGCAAGCGCATGGACGACTTTATCGTCTTTGGGCTGGCGGCGGCGGACGACGCCATTGCTGATTCTGGCTGGGTGCCCGAGAACGATACGGAGCGAGAACGCACCGGTGTTATTATCGGTTCAGGGATCGGTGGACTGCAGACCATTTACAACAACTCAGTCACCCTGCTTGAAAAGGGACCGCGCCGGATATCGCCGTTCTTTATTCCGTCCAGTTTGATCAATTTGGTTTCTGGACAGGTGTCGATCAAGCACGGTTTTAAGGGTCCCAACCATGCCATTGTAACGGCCTGTTCAACCGGCGCTCACGCGATTGGCGATGCTGCGAGAATGATCAAGTATGGCGATGCCGACGTTATGGTCGCCGGCGGTGCAGAAGCTGCACTGTGTCGACTTGGGATCGCTGGATTTGCTGCTGCGAAAGCCTTGTCGACCGATTACAACGATACGCCTGATAAAGCTTCGCGCCCCTGGGATAAGGGCCGGGATGGTTTTGTGATGGGTGAAGGTGCGGGCGCGGTGGTGCTTGAGACCTATGAGCATGCCAAAGCGCGTGGCGCGAAGATTTACGCTGAAGTGCTTGGCTACGGTTTGTCCGGCGATGCTTATCACATCACAGCCCCCGCGGAGGATGGCGATGGTGGATTCCGCTCCATGCGTGGAGCAATAGCGGACTCGGGTTTAGGTGTGGCGGATATTGATTATGTTAACGCTCATGGCACCTCTACGCCGAAAGGTGATGAGATCGAGCTTGGCGCGGTAAAGCGTTTATTCGGTGATCAAGCCTACAAACTTTCCATGTCGTCGACCAAATCGGCAATCGGTCACTTGCTGGGGGCGGCGGGAAGTGTTGAAGCAATCTATTCGATACTCGCGCTGAACCATCAGGTTGCGCCACCGACCTTGAACTTGGATGATCCATCTGAGAGTTGCGATATTGATTTGGTGCCGCATACGGCAAAGCAACGTGACATAAAGTTCGCGTTGTCTAACTCTTTCGGGTTTGGTGGTACGAACGCTTCACTGGTTCTTGGCCCCGCCGCCTAATCAGGCCAGCCCTCATGAAACGTCTACTTGTAATCTTTACCGTTGCCGCCGGTGTGGGGATCGCCGTTTTGGCCGGAAGTTGGCTGTGGCTGCAAGCGCATATTCAAGCACCCGGTCCGCTAACTGAAGAGACCGTCATCGTAGTTGAGCCGGGTTCAGGTCTTGGAGTCATCGCACTTCAGTTTCGAAGTGCGGGGGTTATCGGGTCAGACATTACTTTCCGCTTACACGCTCGTTTGTCAGGCTATGCCGCTCAGTTGAAAGCTGGTGAGTATTTGTTCGAACCTGGTATTAGTCCGGGCGCCGTTTTGGCCAAGGTCGTTGCGCATGATGTCGTGGTTCGATTCATTACGATTCCTGAAGGTCTGACGTCACCGCAAATTGCCGAATTAATTGCGGCGGCAGAAGGCCTGTCAGGCGATCTCAATAGGTCTGTTAGAGACGGAACGCTTTTACCCGAGACTTATGGCTACGAGCGCGGTGAATCCAGAGCCGCACTGGTGCGGCGGATGGAAAGTGCGTTGGGTCGCACCTTATCTGACCTTTGGGCCGGTCGAAATTCGGACCTTCCGTTAGATTCACCAGAAGACGCTATGGTTCTAGCTTCGATCGTAGAGAAGGAAACGTCAGTTCCCGATGAACGCCCCCGGGTGGCAGCAGTATTCGTGAATCGTTTAAAGCGCGGAATGCGATTGCAGTCCGACCCCACGGTTGCCTATGGGGTCGATGCGTCGGGTCCACTCGGCCGACCGCTTCGCCGCTCTGATTTGGATGGCGATACGCCCTACAATACTTATAAAATTTCCGGCCTGCCACCCGGCCCAATTTGTCACCCTGGGCGCGATTCGATTGCGGCCGTGCTCAATCCGGCCCCCACACGCGACCTATACTTCGTAGCTGATGGCTCTGGTGGCCACGCATTCGCCGAGACCCTGGCTGCCCACAACCGCAATGTCGCCCAATGGCGCCGCATCCAACGCGCTCGCGGCGAGCGTTAGATCTCGTCGAGCCATATTCGCTTGCAGACCGGGGGTTTCCGCCGCCACAATCAAATGATCCCAGTGCTAACCCGGGTTTGGTGGAGGAAAAAGCATGACTTTCGTTCTGGAAACCAGTGGTGACCTATCGTGGGCCGCTTTTGTCGGCACCGTTATTTTGGCGTTGACCGTTGCGCATGGACTGAAGGGCTGGGTTGGTGACGTGTTCGCGCGGCTTCGCTGGATGCTCGGCGGCGGGCCATCAATCGGTTCCCTAGTGACAATTGATAGCCATGCAGGTGAAGTGGCGCACATTGGGTTGACGCGAGTCACTCTCAGAATGGTCGATGGTTCGACAACCCGAATCTCACTGGGTGCGATCAATGTGCTTACTCACCATAAAAAAGATCATCAAGGGTGTGTGGTTGATATTGTCCTGCCGTCGGTCAGTGATCAGACCAAGTATATCGAGGGCATGGTAGTGACGCGGACAGAAACGATTCGCGAACGGTTCCCGAATATTCTCCGCGCTCCGCCCCGTGTAATCGGGCGTCGAGAAACCAATGCCGGCCAAAATTATATCCGTGTCTACTTCCCTATCTGGCCAGGATCTGGCCAGCCGATCGAAGAGGTGTTCAAGCCACAAATCTCAGGCGCACTCAAAAAAATCGATCCCGAATATGCGGATTGGATGATTATGGTTACCTACGACAGCGCAGATGCGGAATGAAGATTAGGACGCTTTAGGTATGATCAGCGTGAACGTTGTTCCGACACCCACCGTGCTCTCATAATCAATATTGCCGCCAAAACGGTTGACGATGTCGAACGAAATAGAGAGTCCGAGGCCGCTGCCTTTTCCGGCTTTTTTAGTGGTGAAGAACGGTTCGAAGAGTCGGGGTCGAATGTCTTCAGGTATGCCGCAACCAGAATCTGTGACTGATACGTAGACACGACGTTCATCTTGGTCGGCGTCAACAAAGACTGTTCGTGTTTCTGAAGCTTCGACCGCGTGGCCAGCATTGACCAATAAATTGAGGAGTACCTGCTGCAAAGCGTCTTCGCTCATAGCGACTGGCGCCATATTCACGTCGACTCGGTTCTCGAACTCGACGCCATTAGCGTGATAGGAGGTAACGACAAGATCAAAGGCTCTGTCCACCACATTGCTGACCTTCGTCTCAGCACTAAAGTCTTCCCTGAACCGTGAGAACGACAGCATGTCCTGAACAACGCGTATGACTCGCTTGATCTCTGTCTCGGCTTTACTAAGCGCGTCCAGGGCTCGAGCATTCTCTGTTTTGCGGGCCGCATAGGCAACATAGTTGACACAGCCCATCAGCGGATTGTTAAGCTCATGGGCAAACCCTGCTGCCAAGGTCCCAAGTGTTGATAGTTTTTCGGCCCGGCGGCGTTCGGTCACGTCTTGATTGATGCCGATCATAATTTTCTGGTTGCCGTCGGGTGTGGTGACGACGCGAGCCTTGCCGTAGATGAGACGTACTTCGTCGTTGCGTTGTATGCGGAAATCTTCTTCGAATTCATCGCCGGTTTCCCAGGCCCGTTCCATGGCCTTTTCAATGCGCGGCAGGTCCTCGCTAAGCACGACCGATTCAAACGTGTCGTAAGTGCCATCGAACGTGCCATCTTCGAAGCCAAACAAGTCGATCATTTTTTGGTCCCAGGCTAGGGCGCCCGTTTCGGGATCAAGGTGCCACGTTCCCGTGCCTCCAGCACCCAATGCCAAGTCGAGGCGTTCTCGATCGGTTTTTAGAACCGCCTCAGTGTCGAGGCGGTTGCGGATTTCTTTTTCTAGTTTGTTTTGCACACCCTGTCGGGCACTGATTTCTGATTCCAACCGTGCATTGGAGCCCGTTAGTGCTTTCGCCCGTCTAATGCTGGTCTGCGCAATCAGTGTCGAGGTGTAGAGCAAGAGAGTGAGGATGATCCCTAGAGCAGTCACAGTTTGCGGGAGGGAGCTGCGGACATTGGTGAACATGGCTTCAGTTTCTGTTGCGGTAATACGCCATTGCTCCTCACCAACCTTAATCGCAATGCTCGCACTCATGCCATTGTTCACACCTTCAACACCGTTGTTATAAACGGTGCCGGTGCTGTCCGTGATCGTGATGCTGGTCCGGCTATTCAGTTCTTGAAGGACCGCCTCTCCCCATTCGGTGGAGTCGATGACTGTGAGCAAAAGACCATCTTGTGTCGCATGATCGTATACCGGCATGAGTGTTGAGAAAGACCGTCCCCTCACACCATCGAATACCGGGTACAGAGACGGTTCGGTACCGTTCATGATTCGGCGCCCGTATTCCACAAGGACGGGGGCTTCGAACTTTCGTCCCGTCCATACGCCTGGAAGATTGGTTGGGGCGACACGCCGGCCGATAATATCGGCATCAATCCATAGTACCGCTCTGAGTCCGGCTATGGTTTCGAGCATAAAATCGGCTTGCGCGCGCCATTCCGTTTCAGGAATGCGTCCATTGGTCCGCCATTGCGCGGCCATCGTTTCCAGAGGTAAGAGGTCGGTGCGTATTGCGCGCTCGAGATATCGCGCGACGTTATTAGCGACGAGCCGAACAAGCTGCTTTTCACTTTTAATTTGTGAACTATAGAGCGCACTGCCCGCTAGGCTGCTAACCGTCATGCCGCTGGTCAGTATTGCAAGTGCGAGGCTTGTAAAGGATCGCCGAAAACTCGAACTGTCGTCGAACACGATGCTCGCCATCGCGCTGAAACCTGCGGCTACCAAGCCTAGAGACCCAGCAAGACTTAGGGGTGTATCCCCTGTCCACATATAACCAGTCGAAAGGTCGATGGCATGGCTGACCAACGCTGCGGCGCCAAGCGTCGTCGCTGCGGCGCCTGTAACGCCGGTCACGTAGTGCCGTACCGCTTGTGACGGGAGGGATTGTGCGACGAACATTCCTGTACCGAATATAATGAAGGCAACGCTTGCGTTGAAAGCTGTCACCAGAGCGAGGTCAAGAATGCCGAGCAGGCCGATCACAAAGGTCAGCAGGCTTGCGATACAAATAGCGATCTTGGCGATGTCCCGTGGTCCGCGCGGCGTAAGGGCGGCGGCAATTACTGCTGATAGGGCCAATCCCAATGCCGTGCCGACTTGTGTTTGCAACGCGAGCTGTTGCTCCGTGTCGGCCTCGACAGTTTTCATATCCCATCCGAGTGCAATGACGACGGCGGCCATAGTGGTCACGAACACCGCGCCCCACGAGACAATTACGATGGATGGACGGCGTACGTTATCCTGAGGTAGGGCCGATGGCGCGAATAAAAGTCGTCCAGGCGTGGCCATTGCCTAATGCGCTATGCGGCAGCTTCAAGAAGGAGGCCAATCTCAAGTTTCTCCACTGAGGATAGGTCTCCGATCAAGCGGCGTTCGATTCCGCCACCGGTCCTTATGATCGTGGGGGTTGCGTATACGTTGTCGACCAGCGCCGAGTCTGGATCAGCTAAAACATCAACGATTTTTATATCTATGCCACTGCCTGAACGACTCTCAAGCAACGATTCTACTGCTTGCCGAGCCCGCAATGCGCCAGGGGTGCGACCTGTCACAAAGAGTTTCAGTGAGACCGGCTGGACCTCATAGCGACTGTTTGCCGTGCCGCTCATTGCCCTAGACCTTTACCATCTGGGTTCCCATGACACTGTCGACGATTGTTCGGATTTCGTCTAACGCGAGCGGTTTTCTCGCTAAATCAAACGGAATGCCCTCGTCTTGTATCGCCCTTAAGGGCTCGAGAAATTCTCCATAAAATGCGGTGACAATATAAACGGGTACGCCGGGGCAGATGCTGTGGAGGTGCCGCAACGTCTCGACTCCGCTCATGCCCGGCATCTTGAGGTCCAATAGAATAAGGTCAGGCTCATACATGCGAGCAAGCTCTATGCCCTTTTGGCCGTCTTCGGCCGAAACGACTTCGTAGCGTGTGTCCTCGAGCGCCATGCTGAATGCATCGCGAACGCCAGGATCATCGTCGATAACTAGAATGCGTCCCACCAGCGTATGTCCTTCGGTTGCCCAGTTTTCCTAAGGATGGTGCCATTCCCAAAGTTGCAGAAGGAATTGTGGCACCGCCGTTTAACCTCTATAGTTTCGAATATAAACTATATATACTCAAAACAAAAACAACAGTCATATGGGACGACGGGCAATGAATACAGATCTACGGACGAGTGAACCGGCGACGTTGGCCTTCGATAAAGCCACCGGGCTGGCGCTTTTGGACAATGTGCTGAGTGGCGTCAATTTCGCTGTTCTTGTGGTCGACGAGGCTCAAAAGGTTTTCTGGGCCAATCGCGCATTCAGCGCTTTTACCGGTTTAGAACCGGATGCATTTTTGGCCGGTCTGTCGGACTCTTTGACGCTGATGATGCAACACTAAACATCTCTGATTGCATTATGCGCGCGCGTGACCTCGGGCGTTCGACGGAATGCGCGGTTGCCATTCAAGCCGTTGATCGCTGCGTTTGCAAAGCTGATCTTGAAGTTTCGATTATCACAGACCGTGTCGGTCGTACCTTTGCCGTCGTTACCTTGGTCAAGGCACCTGACCTTGAACAGAAACGCGATTCACAAGAATCTGCGTTCGCCCATGAAATTATTGCTCGCGCCAGTGACGGAATACTGGCCATCGATAAAACCGGCGCCATCGTATTTTGTAATGCCGCCGCCGCCGATCTCTTTGACCGAGTAAATACTGAGATGATTGGTACGCCGTTTGGGTTCCCGTTCTCAAAGGGGGGCGACTGGACCAGCCTTGAAGTGGCCGTAAACGGTGAGCCCGTCTATCTGGATATGAAAACGACGCCGGTGTTTTGGCAGGATCAAGATGCAACTTTGGTTACGCTCCGCGATGTCACACAGCGATATGAATCGGAAACAATCGCGGCAATGCACCTTGAGGCAATGGATGCTTCTGCCAATGGAATTTTTGTCACTGATACAACAGGGCAGATCAAATGGGTCAATCGAGCGATTAGCCGTATATCGGGATATAGCGAAGACGAGCTTATCGAAAGCGAGCCCGGCCTTCTAAAGTCAGACGCCCATGAGTCGCATTTCTTTGAGGAAATGTGGGATACGATTGGCGCCGGTCGTACATGGCAGGGGCAGATCGTAAATCGTCATAAGGATGGTCGCTTCTATACGGCCGAACAAAGCATCACGCCGATCAACGATAATGCTGGTCGTCTTACTCACTATGTTGCGATTCAAGAGGATATCACTGAAAGACTCAAAGCGCAGACTGACCTCGTGCGGCTCGCCGGATTTGATAGCTTAACGGATCTGCCGAACCGCAACCTATTCATGGACCGTCTAGATTCTGCCCTTGATAGGGCAACCCGGGCTAATCGTCGTGTCGCCGTTATGGTTATGGATCTGGATCACTTTAAAGACGTCAACAACACTCTCGGCCATGATGTCGGCGATCAGTTGATCGTCACGGTAACGGAGCGTATTCAGCGTTTAATGCGCAATACGGATACGATGTCTCGCCTTGGGGGTGACGAGTTCGGTATTCTTCTTGAAGATTTAGAGGATACGAATGCGGCGAGCCGCATGGTCCGGTGTATTCTTGAAACATTTGATGCGCCGATTGAAATCGCTGATCGGGTCGTAAAAATGACGGCCAGCATTGGCATTTCAGTCTATCCCGAAGACAAAGCGGATCCCTTGAATCTACTGCGTCACGCCGAACTCGCCATGTATCGGGTTAAGTCTGATGGCGGCCAAACCTTCCAGTATTTTGATCAGGCTATGGACGATGAAATTCGTACACGTGTCAGTTTGGAGCGCGATCTTCGTGAAGCCATTAAGAATGAAGAGCTTTGGCTAGCTTACCAGGCGCAGGTCAACTTGGAGACCGGCGCGGTAATTGGAGCGGAAGCCCTGCTGCGCTGGAATCACCCGAAGCTCGGGTTTGTACCGCCTGACGAATTTATCCCGGTCGCCGAAGCGTCGGGACTGATCTTGCCAATTGGTGATTGGATCATAGAAGAAATTTGCCGGCAAACCGCGTCGTGGAGATCCGCGGGTATGGCGCCGATTCAAATAGGCATTAACGTTTCTGGTCACCAATTTGAGCATCGAGAATTAGGGGCCCAAGTTCTGAATCAATTGGAAGAATGTGGTCTCGACATTGACGCCGTCGATCTAGAGATAACCGAGACAGTAGCGATGGAGAGAACTGACCACGTCACCAGAAATGTTGATCAGTTGGTCGAGGCGGGTGTCAGTATTTCAATGGATGATTTCGGTACGGGATATTCATCGCTCTCGAATCTCCAGGCTTTTCCGGTTCGCCGTCTCAAGATCGATGGATCTTTTGTTAGTGGGATCGGCGAAGATCAAGATAACGAAAAAATAGTCGAGGCCGTTATAGGTCTGGGTCACTCTCTTGGTCTTACCGTTATTGCTGAGGGTGTAGAAACAGAAGAGCAAGTTGCGTTTTTACAGGCCCGCCAGTGTGACGAAATACAAGGCTATTTGGTTAGCAAGCCACTATCGGCCGCTGATTTCGAAGCGTTTCTGAGCTCCCGAACCTCAGCACCCTCAATTTAGAACACCTTTTCTCGTTTCCCTATCGGCTCGGTTAGGGCTTTGAGCAGTCTGGTGTGTAATCTATTAAGCCCTTATAAAAGCTAGACTTTCGAACTTTGTGAAGGACGGGCAGTGGGCATCAATAGCATGACGGGCTTTGCGCGAAGCGAAGGCTTGGCCTTGAGCGGCGCGCTGTCCTGGGTATGGGAGCTGCGTAGCGTTAATGGCAAGGGATTGGATGTCCGCCTCCGTCTTCCGTCCGGCCTGGAAGCGCTAGAGCCCAAAGTTAGAAAGGCGGCGGCCGACCATCTTGCCCGTGGCAACGTTACGTTGAACCTCCAGGTCACCTATACGGGGTCTGCGTCAGGATATCGCGTGAATGAAGACTTTCTGGATGCGCTGATTGATTTATCCAAACGCAAAGCTGCAGATCACGCGGGTGGCGTTGGTGTGGCAAATCTGGATGGGTTGTTCGCAGTGAAGGGGGTCGTCGAGGTGGCTGATCCCGAGCCGAAATCTGAACAAGACCGGCAGGCGCGTACCGATGCATTACTTGCTGGGTTGGATCAGGCTCTTGGAGCTTTGGTTGAGGCCCGCGCAGGCGAAGGGTCTCACTTGGCCGTGCTGCTGTCTGCTCAGTTAGACCAAATGGAAGCTCTGGCGGACCAGGCGGCGCGTTCTGCAGCCACACAGCCTGATGCGTTGAAAGCGCGAATCAAATCTCAGGTTGATGCACTGCTCGACGGGGCACAATCATTGTCTGAGGATCGACTGATGCAGGAAGCCGCACTTTTGGCCACCAAGGCGGACGTGCGAGAAGAGCTTGACCGTCTGTCTGCCCACATCGCGCAGGGGCGTGATCAATTGGCTCAGGGAAGTCCGTGTGGGCGCCGAATGGAGTTTCTTTCTCAGGAATTCAATCGTGAAGCCAACACGCTCTGTTCCAAGTCTTCTGATGCGGATCTCACCTCGATTGGGCTAGAACTTAAGGCTGTGATTGATCAATTCCGGGAGCAGATACAGAATGTCGAGTAAATTGTTGATGGTCGGGAGGTCGAGGCTGAAATGCCCGAGTCACTGATAAAGCGCCGCGGTCTTATGCTTGTGCTGTCTTCCCCATCGGGGGCAGGCAAAAGTACGATTGCGCGTGCACTCCTCGAACGCGAAGACGAACTCTATTTATCGATCTCTTTGACATCACGGCCGCCGCGGCCAGGCGAAGAAGAAGGGCGCGATTATTTCTTTGTCACCGAAGAAGAATATCAGCAGAAGGTCAAGGACAATGAATTGCTAGAACATGCTTGCGTGTTCAGCAATTACTATGGGACGCCGCGGACTCTCGTCGAGCGACATTTGTCGGCCGGTGAAGACGTCCTTTTCGATATTGATTGGCAGGGCACGCAGCAGCTTCGCGAGTCAGCACGCGATGATGTGATTAGTATTTTTATCCTGCCGCCATCATATAACGAACTGGAAAAACGATTGACTGGCCGTGGCCAAGATTCGGAAGACGTTGTGAACAAACGTATGGCCAAAGCGGCCGATGAAATGAGCCACTGGCCTGAATATGACTACGTAATTGTAAACGACGTGATAGAAGAAAGTATCCAGAACGTCCAAGCGATCCTGAAGGCGGAACGCTTAAGGCGCATGCGGCGCCTCGGATTGGGCGATTTTGTGAATTCAATTCGGAGCAAGGGCTAGAACGAGCGCGCACTGCCGTGTTGGTCAGGGAATTAGATGGGTCGAATTTTTATCTTGGTGCTATTGGCGGCCGTCATCGTAGCGGGCGGATACGTCTATTTGCGGGACGCGGATACCAATTCATCGGCGGCCCGTTCGCAGACCCAACGCCCCGCTATCCCCGTCGAGATGGTGGTTGTAAAGGGTGAGCCCTTTATTGAGCAAGAAGGTGCCGTAGGGTCCCTTGCCTCAGACGAGGCGGTTATTATTCGGTCCGAGATTGCTGGTCGTGTGGACGAAATTGGGTTCATCGAAGGTCAGCCGATCACCAAGGGCGATCTTATTATTACGATTGACGACAGTATTTACCGTGCCGAGTTCAACCAAGCAGAAGCGCGACTGAATTTATCGCAAGCGAACTACGACCGCGCGGTGAATTTAGAAGGCCGAGGGGCGGGAACGCAGCGCGCGTTAGACGAGGCCTCATCAAAGCTGCAAGAAGATCGAGCCACGCTGGACTTGGCCCGGGCGAGACTGGATCGCACCAAAATTCACGCCCCATTTAGCGGTGTTATGGGTATTCGTAAGGTTAGTCCTGGCGATTATCTCATGGCAGGGCAAGAGATCGTCAATCTTGAAGCCATCGACCCCATAAAGGTCGCGTTTGCTCTGCCCGAAGTGATGCTCTCTGTCGCCAAAACGGGACAAAGCGTTGTGGTGCAAATTGACGCATTCCCTGATGAAAATTTTATCGGAGAGGTTTATGCCATCGATCCGCGCATTGAGGCGTCGGGCCGCAGCGTGACTCTTCGCGCGCGGGTACCGAATCCCGATGGCCGTCTTCGTCCGGGCCTCTTTGCTCGCGTTGGAATCATTTTTGAGCGCCGGGAAAACGCTATCATGATTCCCGAGCGGGCCCTTGTGCCTATTCAAACACGTCAAACGGTATTCGTGGTCGAAAATGGAATTGTCTCTCTGCGAGACGTAACAACGGGTGGTCATAAGGGCGGTAACGTTGAAATTACATCTGGGTTATCCGTTGGCGACACTGTCGTCACTGGCGGACAATTAAAGCTGCGTGAAGGCGCTACCGTTGTCGATGCGGCCAATATGATGAGCCCCGGTGCATGAGCATCACTGAGCTTTGTATTCGGCGCCCTGTATTCGCGACCGTTCTAAACTTAGTTATCGTCCTAATCGGCTTAATCTCGCTGCAATCTCTGTCTATTCGCGAATACCCCAATATCGACTCTCCAGTCGTCACGGTTTTTAGCCTTTATCCTGGCGCTAGCGCTTCGATAATGGAAACGCAGGTGACCGACATTATTGAGGATGCGTTGTCGGGCATCGAGGGAGTCGACTACGTCAGTTCCATTAGCCGGTCTGAACAAAGTCAGATTACCATTCGGTTCTTGCTTAATCGTGATCCCGATGCTGCAGCATCTGATGTGCGCGACCGCGTTGGACGGGCGCGCGGCTTGCTTCCCAGAGAAGTAGATGAGCCGATCATCGCTAAAGTCGAAGCCGATGCTGAACCGATTATCTATCTCGCATTTTCAACCGCGCGATATTCAGCCCTCGACTTAACAGAATTTATTGAAACTTTGGCAGTCGACCAGGTGCAGGCATTGCCCGGCGTCGCAAATGTGCAGCTTATCGGCGCTCGGCGATATGCGATGCGTATTTGGCTGGATCGGGCGCGCATGGCGGCGTTCGGGGTCACCGCCCAAGACGTTGAACAGGCTCTCCGTGAGCAGAATATCGAAGTGCCGTCGGGGCGGATCGAAAGCGTGGACCGGGAATACTCCGTCGTTGCTCAAACAGACTTGGCGTTACCCAGAGAGTTCGAGAAGATTATTTTACGCGACGCTGGTGGTTATTTGGTGCGTCTTGAAGATGTTGCCAGGATAGAGCTAGGGCCTGAAGAAGAACGTCAGCTAAGTCAGATTAACGGTCGGCAAGCCGTTGCGTTTGGTGTTGTTAAACAGTCGACGGCAAATCCATTGGACGTAAGTAAAGTGGTGACGACCGCGATGCCCGATATTCTTGCCGGGATGCCAGAGGGTGTCGACGTCCGCGTGGGTTACGATACGACAGTATTTATTACGGAATCGATTAAGGCGGTCTATTTCGCCATCGCCGAAGCGATTGTACTGGTGTCGATCGTGGTCTTTGTATTTCTTCATACCGCACGTGCGACGATCATTCCGCTGGTCACGATCCCCGTGTCTTTGATTGGGTCTCTTGCGATTATGAGTTTGCTAGGGTTCAGCATTAACACGTTAACGTTACTCGCGTTCGTTTTGGCTATTGGCCTGGTGGTCGACGACGCCATTGTCATGCTTGAAAATATATACCGGCAAATTGAACGCGGGATGGCGCCGGCCGATGCTGCGATCAAAGGGTCAAAGCAAATCACGTTTGCGATCATCGCCATGTCGACAACCTTAGCGGCCGTGTTTTTCCCAGTTTCTTTTGCATCGGGAACAATTGGAAAACTCTTTACAGAATTTGCTCTAACCTTGGCCGGGGCCGTCTTGGTGTCCGGATTCACTGCGCTCACTTTAACGCCCATGATGTGCAGCCGACTGTTGCGTCCTGAAGGTGAGAAAGGCGTTATTACAGGCGCCTTCGATTCCGTAATGAACAAAATGTCAGATAGTTATCGGGTTGCGTTGTCAGGGGCTCTGAAAATACGCAGCCTTGTGGTTGTTGGCATAGCCATCATTGCAGCATCTGCTGGGTATATGTTTCTCAATCTCAAACAGGAACTGACGCCGATTGAAGATCGCGGCTTGGTGATTACCGCGCAGATCGGTCCGGAAGGGGCGACGCCGGACTACATGTCGCGCAATGCCCAGCAGGTTGAGGAAATCATCGAAGTTATTCCTGAGATCGAGAATTTCATGACGATGGTCGGGTTTCCGGTTTCTACTGTGACATCAACATTTTCGACTCTCATTCCGTGGGAGCAACGTGATCGGAAAAGCGTCGACATCGCAGAAATCATCAGTCCGCAGGTCTTTGCAATCCCAGGAATTTTTGCCTTTGCCACGGTGCCCCCAACGTTTGGCTCCCGCGGTGGAACCAAGCAGATTGAAGTCGTTGTTCGGACAACGGGTTCTTATGAGGATCTTGAACAGTTGACCGGTGAGGTCTTCGCACGGTTGGGCCCAGATTCGGGAATTCGCGATCTCGATACCAACCTACGTCTAAACAAACCTGAATTGCGGACCACCGTTAATCGTGAAAAGGCTGTCGACATCGGTGTCTCCGTGTCGACAATTGGCCGGACGTTGGAAACTTTGCTCGGTGGTCGCGAAGTCACGCGCTTCAAGCGTTCAGGCGAGCAATACGATGTTATTGTTCAAATTGATGAGTCCGAGCGCTCCGACCCGCGGGACTTAGCTCGCCTTTTCGTGCGCGGTCACAACGATGCCATGGTCCCATTGGCCAATCTTGTCCAATTTGAGGAGACCGTTGCGCCGCGCGAACTGGTCCACTTCAATAGGCTGCGGGCGGTTACGATTTCGGCGAATGTTGATCCGGGAGTCGCTCTCGGTGAGGCGTTGACTCTTATCGAGCGGACCGTGCGTGATGTTGCGCGTATCCCAGTTCAAATTGACTACAGTGGCGTAAGCCGCGAGTTCAGAGATGCCTCAGGTCGTTTGGCGTTAGTTTTTGTCTTAGCCATCGCCTTTATTTATCTTGTGTTGGCGGCGCAGTTTGAAAGCTTTGTTGATCCGTTCATTATTTTGGTTTCGGTTCCGTTGGCTCTCGCCGGCGCACTGCTTGCTCTGACCATCACCGGCGGATCGCTCAACGTCTATAGCCAGGTGGGTTTGATTACGTTGATCGGATTAATATCCAAGCACGGTATTCTCATTGTTGAGTTTGCCAATTCACGACGGGAACAGGGCATGAATAAGATGGAGGCGGCTCTTGAGTCCGCCGTCTTACGTTTGCGTCCTATCCTGATGACAACCGGAGCGATGGTTCTGGGTGCTGTGCCGCTGGCACTGGCAACTGGGGCAGGGGCGGAAAGTCGCGAACAAGTCGGCATTGTTATCGTCGGTGGCTTGATATTCGGATCTTTTTTCACGCTGTTTGTGGTGCCGGTGGTTTATACGCTTTTGTCTAGGGAGCGTCGGGCCTTGCCGGGAGAATCCTTCGTTAGTGCGCCCGCCGAATAGCGTTTGTTAGACCGTTCTTAGAACGCATCTTTGCGCTGGCGCACTTCTGTAAAGACGGCGACCGGGTCAGCACCGGCCATCCCTAATGCGTCTTGCAAGTCTTTCTGATCAGCACGAAGAAAAGGGTTTGCGGCCAGTTCCTCACCAAGGCGTGAGGGTACGGTTGGCTCGCCTCGTTCCCGCTTCAATTTCACATCCGTCTCACGGGTTCGTAACGCCAAGTTGTTGGGATCGACCGTTACCGCAAATTGAATGTTGCTCTGAGTATACTCGTGGGCGCAATACACCCGAGTTTCCGAGGGTAGGGCCCGCAGCCGGCTGAGGCTGGACCACATCTGCTCCATGGTGCCTTCGAACACCCGCCCGCAGCCAACGGAAAAAAGGGTGTCCCCGCAGAACAGCGCATCTGAATCAGCAAACCAAAAAGCGATATGGCCCCGGGTATGTCCAGGCACGAAAAACACGCTCGCTTTAGTTGCTCCAAACGTGAAGGTTTCACCGTCATTTACTTCAACATCGATACCCGGTATGCGGTCGCGATCATGCCCTGGCCCGACTATGGTGCAGCCCGTTTTCTCCTTGATCTCTAGGTTGCCACCGGTGTGGTCGCCGTGGTGATGAGTGTTGAGAATGTGGGTGATTGACCAACCGAGCTTTTCCGCTTCGTCTAGGACCGGTGTGACCACAGCTGGATCCACAACGCCAACATAACCGCTTTCTGGCTCGCGGATCAGATAGATATAGTTGTCGTTGAGGACGGGGATCTGACGGATGTCGAGGGTCATCAAGAGGCTCCGGCTCGGGCAAAGTTATTCGCATGTGATGCGGGACACGTACCCTATCGCGAGTCCCGTACTAAAGGGAGGGTAAGTTTTTCAAGGTGGTGGTTCGCATGATTTGCGGATGAGAGGTGGGTTGAGTAGGCTTGGTTCATGCGTGTCTTATTCGTAGCTTTTATTTTCACTTTCTCGACGTTGCCAGCCTCCGCCTGCGATGTGGACCGTCCAATCATGTTCGCCGGGTTAGATTGGCAGTCGAACGCGTTTCACACTGCCGTGGCGCAGTTCATCCTTGAGGCCGGGCATGATTGCGAAACCGATGTCTTGCCCGGCACGACCATTCCCTTGCTGCAAGGTGTCGCGCAAGGCGATATCGACGTCGTTATGGAGGTTTGGAAAGACAACGTTACTGAGGTTTGGAAT
>WLXB01000081.1 GCA_012103295.1 Alphaproteobacteria bacterium
GGCAGCGTGACTGTTTTACGCACCGGAACCGCGCCAAACGGACAACCGTGCCGTGAATTCAGCCAGGCAGTGACCATCGGCGGCCAAAGCGAAACCGCTTATGGCATCGCCTGCCGCCAACAAGATGGCGCATGGCGCATCGCCAACTAACGCTGCTGTGAGCGACGCAGGTCACCGCTGACGAGGCAACCAATTCAGTGACTGAAGCGTTGTTAATATATGACACACAGACTCACCACACTCCTGGTGACACTGGTGCTGGTCCTTAGCGCGGTTGTCGCTTTGTATACCGTCGGTCCATCGATCGACTTCGGCGGACCCTCACCGCTCAACCCGTTCTTTCCCTCTCAGTAATCCCAGAACGGACCAGCACAGGTCATCAGGCGAAACGCATTTAACGTCGATTAACCAATCCGCGTTAGACTACCGGCCAGTACACACTGGTATTTGAGTAGCAACGATGAAAATGCACGAGACTGAGATCGAGGTGAAAAGCCCTGACGGCAAGAGCACCTTGCTGCTAAGCGGTGACAAGAACTCAATCAGCGTCGCACACCTTGAAGCTGACCAAGGCGTCAAATTCGAGGCGACCGTAGATCTGCAGTCTGGTATGCCAGCGCTAGAAGGACTGCATCATTTTCTACAGGGGGTTGTTGATCCCAACTCCCTGACCCCCATTACCAGTCAACGGCTCACGAACCTTGGGCACCGCAGCAAACAACCCATGAGGCGGCTGTCAGGCGCTTTTCTCACGACCATGCACGTATTGCTGACCTCGGCCGAATACACCAACTTCACCTACGATCTATGGTCGACGAGTAAAAAGTACCTTGCCCACACCACCGCGATGGTCACCCGGTCTACTCCAGAAGAAATTCAGACCTACATAGAAGAAGCCGAACAAGACGAAACCCTTCATCAACACATAAGAGACATGACGGCCGCACTACCCGACCATGTCCGGGCAGGGAGTGATGATGAAATCCGGTTTGGACGTCGCTTAGGCTGGTACGCCGTCGTTCGAGCGATAAAACCGAAATTTATTATTGAGACTGGATTGGATAAGGGTCTTGGTGCGGTTCTGCTCTGTGCTGCCCTCAAGCGCAATGCTGAAGAAGGCAAACCTGGGCGGTACCTCGGCACGGACATAAACCCGGACGCCGGTTACCTGTTGGCACCCCCCTATGATGAATTTGGCAGTATCGCCGTTGGCGACTCCCTAGAATCACTGTCTACAGTTACCGATGAGATAGATGTGTTCGTGAACGACAGCGACCACAGCGAAGACTATGAGGCTGCGGAATACGCGTGCATTGCACCTCGTCTGAGCGACGACGCTGTTGTCATAGGCGACAATGCGCATACAACGAGCAAGCTTGTAGGCTTTGCTGAAGAAAGTGGGCGCAAATTCCTCTATTGGCAGGAGAAGCCCGCTGATCATTGGTACCCCGGCGGGGGTATTGGCTTCGCGTTTCGCTAGTGATCTACACCCTACCTGCCGTCTTCGGGATGGCGTTCCTCGCCGCGACGATTTTACCGTTTTCATCCGAAGTGGCTGTAGCGGCAGCCATGGCCGATGAAAAAATCGGGCGCCTCGCGTTATGGACGGCAGCGACAAGTGGCAACACGCTTGGTGCAGCCGTCAATTATTGGCTAGGTCGAGGCGCAAATCACTATCGTGAACGGACGTGGTTTCCCGCATCGACCACGCAGATAGACAAAGCAGAGCTTTGGTTTAATCGATATGGCGTGTGGTCGCTGCTAATGGCCTGGCTCCCCATCGGCGGAGACGCCCTGACCGTCATCGCTGGGTTGCTGAGGGTACGCTTCGATATTTTTCTAATTTTGGTCGCGATCGGCAAAGGCGCACGCTACGCGGCCGTCATCGCGGGTGTGGATGCGCTACTGTTTTAAGGAACGCCGCCCTTAAGCTTCATTAGTTGGCGCTCAAACTTGGAGTCGCCAATCAAGTAATCTTCCAGGCCTGACTTTTCGAACCCTAGTTTTTCAAACAGCGGAATCGCCATCGCGCTGGCTTCGACGTGGAAGTCAGTAACGTCGTGCGCACGCGCGTCTTCGAGCACGTGCGTCAGCAATTTCTTACCTATGCCTTGCCCTGCGCAGTCTGGCCGGATGTATAACGAGGTAATATGGCCATCGCGGGCATACCCACAAAAACCCATCGGACCGCTGTCATCGATGGCGACGAACGTGGTGGGGATAAGAATGAAATCGCCAAAGGTGGCTTCTGTGGCACGGCTCGCCCAGGCGTGAACCTGTTCCGACGAATAATGTTCAGCGCCCTGGGTCTCGACTGAGATTTGAAACAGAGCCATCAAGGAAACGAGATCGGTTTCTTCTGCATGTCTGATTTCCATACAGACAGAGTCTCATTAGCGCTCCGTAAATTCAAACATTTCTTCGTTCGGACCCCGAACCATCATCATGCGATACGGTTCGCCGTCTCCTTTGATGTCGACCGGCGGTTGAACAATTTCGTAGCCCATACTGCTTAGGCGCTCGTGCAGAGCCTCTAGGTCGTCGGTGTCGTGCGTAAGCAGCGAGAAGCCGAGCTTGCCCGGTTTCATCCGGTCGGTCAGACGTTTGCCCGTGCGGTCAAAGAAGTGGACGCACAGAATCTTACCACTGGCCTCGCCCTCGTCCGCCCACAACAGAAAGTGAATTCGGGTTCCGTGGGGAACGCCCGTTAAGTCATCAACCTTGTCGCGATACTCGTCGCCTGTTTCCGCGTCTGCAACGGCGACCAAACCGAGCCCGTCTTTATAGAATCGACGAGTCTCGTCTAAATCACCAGCGACGACGGAGATGGTTGGAATTTCCGAGAACGGCCCGTCAGGAGAACCTGCCCGCATGGACGTTTCCGCATGAACGTGGCCAACCATAATCAAAACGGGAATACCATCGGGACCGGAGAACAAACATTCTTCACTGATCGTATCGCCGATCTGATGTTTGACCGGCGGTGAACGGAATTTGTAACCGGCGTGTTCAATCTTTTCGACGTAGGGCGCGATGGGATCGGAGACATAGAAGTCGATCGCTTTGATCCCGACGTCAGTGCCCGAGTCTGCGCCATCGTCGCCAGAGTCGAGTCGGACTTTTTCACTCGCTTGCGGCTGGTATTGCACCAAACGTAACCAACCCAAGGGATAGCCCTTGCCGGACAACTCTACGAAGCGGCCGGAAATTCCGGCGCCCAAACCCCAAGCGGCAAGCAAGGAGCCCGACAAATGGCCCTGTCGCTCAACCTTGAGCTCCATTATCTCGTGGAAAAGGAGCATCGCTTTATCGAGGTCTGAGACCCCGACCGTCGCCATGCGCATCGCCCCGGCGTATCCACTTTTTGCCATTTTCTTGTCCTTTTTGACCGCGTCTCGTGTGGGCCTATTATGGAGACCTAGCGACCAGACACAACTGGCGCGACGCAGTCTCATCTACTACACGATTGGTTGGTAAACATGTTTCACACGACACGCCTTGTGGCGTTCTTTTCAATGGCAATGGTAACGACTAGCGTTGCAGCGGCAGACTCTGACCCCATTCTTGACAACATCGCACGCCTGTTGCCCGGGACCTACACAAACGAAACGCAGCTGGCGACCGCCGATGGGTCTGCAGAAGCCTTTGCCTTAACAACAATCATCAGACCCCTATCCAACCCCGGGCTCGGTGACACACTTTATTACTTGGAAGAGTTCCGGGACAACGATCCCTCCGCGGTCACGCGCATTCGCATCTATTCCTTTTGGCGTGACGACTCCGGCGTACGACTACTGCTTCTAAATCCGACAGATGTGGAATCACTGCATGGGGCGCATGCTGATCTCGCCCGTGCGGAACGGCTGACACACGATGACATTAAGTTGGATCGCGACGGCTGCATGCTCGACATCACCCGTTTGGACGATAACCTTGTTGCTCGCATGAGACACCACGCCTGCGACGTCCTGGAAACATGGGTTGATTACGAACTGATCATTGATCAAACCGGAACATGGACCTGTTATGCCCGACGCTTACAGGCGGACGACAGCCTGGCCTCGGTGCAAATGCCGGCGTTTCCCTGTATTCGCCAACAACGCATAGCAACTGTTTCACCTTAAGACTGGAGTAAACCGTATGCGCCTCGTTCTCATTGTTGCCGCCCTTTGTCTTGCCGCTGTTACACCCGCAGGAGCGCAATCGCTGGATCTGTTCACCAAAACCACGACAGAAGTTGCGCCGGGGGTCTACTCCTACGGAGCGTTTACCGCCCGCAGCCTGTTTGTGGTGACCAGTGAGGGCGTCATCACTACAGACCCCGTGAGCGAGAAGAATGCGGCAGACATGCGCGCGGCCATCGCCGAGGTCACCGACCAACCGGTGAAGTATGTGATCTACAGCCACCAACATTGGGACCATGTACTTGGAGGGCAAATCTTCAAGGACGAAGGTGCGACTTTTATCAGTCATGAAAAATGCATTCCGCATTTCGTCCGCCACCCCAACGATGATCTGGTCATGCCCGATCAAACCGTCACTGGCGACCACGACCTAACCCTCGGCGATAAAACTCTGAAGCTGATGTACTTCGGCCATAACCACGGAGATTGCATGCTGGTGATGCAGGTCGACGGCACTGACGTTCTGTATATTAACGATCTCGTCACCCCCTACTCCGTTGGACTCGGTTTCATGCCTGACTATGACCCAGGGGAATGGCTCCGCACCTTGCTCGAACTGGAGGACCGTGACGACTGGACGCATTTCGTGGGCGGTCATGGCATACCGGTCGCCCCCAAAGACGCAATGGTTCAACGCCGACGTTATATGGAAGCTTTAATGGCTGCGGTCCGTGATGGCATCGCAAACGGCCAGCGCCTTGAAGCGCTCTACGACACGATTGAGTTGGCAGAAGAGTTTCGCGAGATGCGCGGCTATAGCACCCACATCCGGCGCGGCGCTGAGCGTATTTATCATTATTACACTATGGGTTGGTAGAAATGAGACCTCATTTTTCAGTTTTCAGCCTTGGATTTGCGCTGCTCACAACTCCAGCTCTTGCTTGGGAAGACGGTCCGAGTTTGGAAGAACTAATGAAACCCGCGCCCAATCAAGCGTGGAATGGGTTTGCCCTGGCCGGTCACAGCACCACCAAACTGGCCGATGGCGTTTACGCTTTCCGTAACACCGGCACGCGCAGCATTTTCATGGTCACGGACGACGGTGTCATTGCCACCGATCCGGTGAGCGAAATCCACGCCAAGCTGATGCGCGACGCCATCGCTGAAGTGACAGACCAGCCAGTGACCCATGTGGTTTATAGCCATGAGCATTGGGATCATGTGCAAGGCGGACAAATTTTCAAGGACGAAGGCGCGACCTTTATTGCCCACGAAAACTGCGCCAAGCATTTCTACGATCTGCCCAACCCCAATATCGTCATGCCCGATGTCACGTTCGCAGATGATTACACGCTAGAAGTGGGCGGGCGCTCTCTTGAGCTGATGTACTTCGGCCCCAACCATGGCGACTGCATGGTGGTGATGCAGCCCGACGCCGGAGATTACTTGTTCATCGTTGACCTGGTCACGCCGGGCGGCGCCCCGCTGGGGTTCATGCCCGACTATTCACCCCATCATTGGGTGCGAACCCTCAAAGAAATTGAAGCCCTGGATTACAAAGCGATCATCGGCGGCCACGGCGCATTGTTGTCACACCCTTCCGCTGTGACAGAACGGCGTCAATACCTGGAAGCGCTCATGGAGGCGACCCAGACCGCCATGGTGTCAGGGGACAATCCGTTCGAGCTGCATAAGGAAATCCGCGTACCGGAATTCGACTACTTGCGTGGCTATGAAGGGCGCATCGAAGACAACGCGCGCCGCATGCTGATGTATTACGGGATTGGCTGGTAGCTACAGCTTCGTTGGGTTCGGGGCATCGCCGTAGACAGCCTTCGGATCGAAGGTCTTATCGTCTTCTTTGAATTCGAGCAGCTTTGACGCGTCTTCCACAGGAATCCCCGTCGGAATGGCGCGATAGAAGCACGAGCGATAGCCGACGTGGCAGCTGGCACCGGAGCCCGCCACCTTGACCCTAAGCCACACCGCATCCTGATCATCATCAATGCGCATTTCGGCTATCTCTTGGGTCAAACCCGAGGTCGCACCCTTATGCCAAAGCGCCTGGCGGCTGCGGCTCCAATAGTGGGCCTCGCCACTCTCGATGGTCTTGGTCAGGGCCTCTTCGTTCATATAGCCATGCATGAGCAATTCGCCCGTCTCCGCATCGGTGGTGACAACAGCAATCAGGCCATTGGCATCAAATTTCGGGGCTAACTCTGCGCCTTCTTCGACCTGTTCGATGGTCTGGCGGCTGGCAAAGGGGGAATTGTCTTGGGTCATGTGACCGTCTCCATGGCTATCTGGGGTTCATTTAGGCCGAACCGGCATGATTCTCAAGGGGTGTGGCCCATACTTTCGAGACAAGGCAAAAGACACCGGGGCTAGAGCCGAGGCCGATTTTCAGCTAAACCCCGGGCCATGATGACCCTGACGCTGCACAACACCATGACGCGGACCAAAGAGCTGTTCGTGCCCGGCGACCCAAACCGGGTGACGATGTACGTCTGCGGACCCACGGTCTACAGCCGACCCCATATTGGCAATGCCCGACCCGCCTTGGTGTTTGACGTGCTGTTTCGTCTGTTGCGCACCCTGTACGGCGAAGATCACGTGATCTATGCCCGCAACATCACCGACATCGACGACAAGATAAACGCAGCCGCCAAGGAAAGTGGCCGGCCCATTGGCGACATCACCAGCGAATTTGCCGACAACTATCGCGCCGACCTCGGCGCGCTGGGTGTGTTGCCGCCGACGATAGAACCTCACGCAACGGCTCACGTCGGCGAAATCATCGCCATGATCGAAGCTTTGATCAGCAGCGGCCATGCCTACGAGGCCGAAGGTCATGCGCTATTCAGTGTCTCGGCCTTTGACGATTACGGAAAATTCTCCAACCGCAACCGCGACGACATGATTGCCGGGGCACGGGTTGATATTGCGCCCTATAAGAAAGACCCCGCAGATTTCGTGCTTTGGAAACCCTCAAGCGATGATCTGCCCGGATGGGATAGCCCATGGGGACGCGGCCGGCCAGGCTGGCATATCGAGTGCTCAGCGATGATCGAGAAACATTTGGGCGAAACCATCGATATTCACGGTGGCGGCCACGACTTGATTTTCCCACACCACGAAAACGAGATTGCACAAAGCCGCTGCAGCCATAGCGGTGCCGACCTGGCGCGGGTGTGGATGCACAATGGCTTTTTGACCATGGACAAAGACAAAATGTCGAAGTCCACGGGCAACATCATCACCGTGCATGAATTGTCACAAGACCATGCTGGGGAAACGATCCGCTTGGCCATGCTGTCAGCTCACTACCGTCAGCCCCTGGATTGGTCTGATGACCTGTTGTCCCAAGCGAAGAGCACGCTGGACCGTTTTTACGGCACCCTCGATAACTTATCGGACGTAGACGTGCCAGCCGGCGCGACACCTTCAGATACTTTTATGTCGTCCTTGACCAATGACCTCAACACACCGAAGGCATTGGCCAAGCTCTCTGCTTTGTGCAAAGCGGCGAACAAAGTTGACGACAATGACGAAAGAGCGCGCTTAAAAGGGGAACTCTTAACCTCGGGTGCCGTACTCGGGTTACTACAAGACGACCCGTCGTCCTGGTTAAAAGGTGGCGTAAACGACGATGACGCGGAGATCGATGCCTTGATCGAAGCGCGGACCGCAGCCCGGGCCAATAAAGATTTTGCAGAATCGGACCGCATTCGCGATGAACTTGCGGCCCGCAATATCACGCTGGAAGACGGACCGGACGGCACCAAATGGCGACGGGATAGTTAAGCGATGGTCAACGCCACTGACGTCCGTGCAGAATTGGCCCGCTTGATCGCCTTCCCAACCGTATCACGGGACTCCAACCTGCAATTGATCGCCTATGTTCAAGAACGACTGAATGAACACGGCATTGAAGCGCGCTTGGTTCACAACGAAGAAGGAACGAAGGCCAATTTACTCGCTACCATCGGCCCGATGGTCGAAGGCGGTGTGGTCTTATCTGGACATACGGATGTGGTGCCGATTGATGACCAGGACTGGCATACCGATCCATTCTCTGTAGTTGAGAAAGACGGCAAGCTTTTCGGTCGCGGCACCTGCGATATGAAGTGCTTCCTCGCCACTAGTATTGCGGCGTTGCCGGACATGGTCGCAGCCAACCTACCGGTGCCGATTCACTTCGCCTTTTCCTATGACGAAGAGGTTGGCTGCGCTGGTGTGCCGTCACTGATCAAACTCATCCGCAAAGAATTACCGTTGCCAAAAGCCGTGATCGTCGGTGAACCAACCGATATGAAAGTGGTAACCGCACACAAGGGTGTGACGGCAGTCAACGCTGTGATTACTGGACATGAGGCCCATTCATCGCAAACACAGCTGGGGCACAGCGCAGTGATGGCAGCCGGGCGGCTAATTCAGTTTGTCGCTGATATGACCGCTGAAAACACCGCAGGTACCAACAAAGATCAGAATTTCGAACCGGACCACACAACGATGACGGTCAACGTTATTCAAGGCGGCACGGCACTGAATATTATGGCCGGCCACTGCCAACTTACTTGGGACATTCGGTCGCTCCCCGGCGATGATCCACAAACCTACATCGACCGTTTCGAGGCCTTCTGCAAAGACACCGTAATCCCTGATATGCGCAAGACCGGACCGCATAGCGACATTGAAATCCATGTTCGCGCCGGTACGCCTGCCCTCCAGTTTGAAACCGACTCGGAGGCCGAACAGCTCTGCCGCCAGCTCACAGGCGACAACACGGTCCGTGCTGTAAGCTTCGCAGCAGAGGCCGGACAATTCCAAGAAGCGGGCCTGTCGACTGTGATTTGCGGGCCGGGATCCATTGCCCAGGCCCACCAACCCAACGAATTCATCACCTTAGCGCAGGTCGAACTGGGTACCCGCTTCATGAACGATCTTATTGAAAAGCTGGCGCAGTAAGACCACTCGAGGATTAGACTGTCCTTTAACGCACAGGACAGTGAGCCCGGGAGAATGGTCATGCGAACGGCGATTACACTAATCACGGCCCTAACAACACTCGTGGGGTCAGCCTCCTGGGCTGCCGAGGAAAATGCCGCGGACGTGGCCACAGTTCCGACCGGCGATTGGCGCATTGTCGTTGATACCCCAATCGGAGAGTTGCCGTTCAACATGGAACTGGCTCACGAGGGTGACGCTTGGACCGCGGCCTTCATCAACGGCCCGGAACGCATGGAGGCCGAAGTCACCAGTGTATTGGGGACATCTCTTGTTGTTGAATTCCCATCCTATGGCCATCGCATCGTAGGGGCGGTCGTAAAAGGTGGTGACCTGCGAGGCGTCATTCAGTTCAAACGACCAACCGGAACAACCGTCGTACCCTTCACAGCCGCACATGGTCAGAGCCATCGCTTTTTTGCCGACGCAGCGGCGCCGTCACAGAACCTTGACGGCCGATGGGCCATGAGCCGGGTTAACCTTGCGTACTCACCGGACGCAACACCGGGCATGCTGGAACTCACAGATGACGGCACGATCGTTGTCGGCGCATCCATGGTGACAACCGGAGATTCCCGGTTCCTGACCGGAGAATTGCGGGGCAATGACCTGTACATGTCGACCTTTTATGGTGGGGCTGGCGCGTTGTGGCGCGGCACGCTCAACGAAGACGGCACACTCAGCGGACAATCGTACTCACTGTCTGGCGGTTTCATTACCGACTGGTCGGCGAAGCGTGATGCGACAGCCGCTTTAGCGGACGCAACAAAGCTGACCTACATCAAAGAGGGTTATGACGGCCTGGAGTTTTCGTTCCCGGACCTTGACGGCAATATGGTGTCGTTGTCGGACAACCGCTTCGCCAACAAAGTAGTCGTTGTCACCATCGGTGGCAGCTGGTGCCCAACCTGCCACGATGAATCGGCCTTCTTCTCGCCCTACTTCAACGAGAACAAAGACCGTGGCCTAGAAGCCATCGGCCTGATGTACGAATACTCACCAGAGTTCGATGAAGCGGCTCGCGCCTGTCGTCGCTATGTCAGCCGTTACGATATTCAGTATCCGATGCTCATTGCTGGGGTTATGGACAAGGAAGCCGCCGCCAAAACCTTGCCGATGATCAACGCCGTATTGGTGTACCCAACCATGATTATCATCGACCGGAACGGTGACGTTCGGCACATCCACACCGGCTTCCCAGGCCCGGCCACCGGTGAACACCATGAGGAATTCAAGAGCGATTTTTACAAACTGATGGACGAGCTTCTCGCCGAAGACGTCTAAATCTTTAACGCAAAAAGAAACGGCGCGGACCGAGTAATCAGTCCGCGCCGTTACGCGTTGATAGTCCAAAGAATTTATGCGGGCTTGGTTCCAAGCACGTTGAAGCGGCTGCGCCAGGCTGGTGGGCCTTCATCAACCACATCAAAACCGGTCTTGCGCATTTCGCCATTGAAATCGACGGAGGAATATTCGGGCCGCCAAACTTCTTCATTCCAACGGTGATCGCGCCACGAGCTAAAGCGGTTATAGGCGTTCTTGCCTCGACCACGACCGGCTCCGGTTTCAAAATCGATCGGGAAGTAAACGCCGCCCGGCCGCAGCACGCGGTAGGATTCGGCGATGATCTCTTTGGTTTTCTCGGCGGTGACTTCGTGATGCATGATGTAAGACGTCACGATGTCAAAGAAGCCATCTTCAAATTTGGTGTCTTCGGCCAGCCCCTGGCGGAAGTTAGCTCCGATTTCTAAGTCTACACACCGCATATGGGCGTAGCGCACCATCGGGCCGCCAATATCAATGCCCCAGACTTCGGCATCAGGAAAACGCTCCTTAAGAGCTGCGGTTAATTGGCCCGTGCCGCACCCCATATCAAGGATGCGCATGACCTTACCGTCCTGCGGCGTGGCCATTTGAGACGCTAGGTTACGGTGAATCTCATCTTGATAGTTTTCGGCGCGATAGAAGTTATTGGTGCCGTAATGGTAGAGATGCCCGGCAAACGCGTCGCCGACGTATCCACCCGGCTGCATGTGGATTTCGTATTTGGTGTAATTGGGAATTTCCATGTCCGGATTGAGTTCCAGCTTGCCCGGACCCATGGTGTCGGTGGCTTCCATTTCGGACAAATAGGTGTCGGCGTTCTCGTGGTAGTGCAATTGCAACGCTTTCCACATCAACTGCTGCCCACTGGAGCGCTGAGAAAATGCTCCGCTTATCACAAAGACTGGCCCGATCCGCAGCAAACAAACGCAACAGCTACAAACTCGGAGAGGATGGTCTATACCGCGCCCCCAAGGCAGTCACTAAGTGGAGCCTTGAAAAAGCTATTCAAGCAGCCCCAAAAGTAGCCTGGAGCGCATCAGGATTTGCACGCGGCCTGAGGGGTTGGCTGCTTGACAATTGCACCGCTGTCCATGCAGTGGAATTCAGCGGCTACCACCCTGGAGGCTTCGCCGGTAGTTGCGACTGCCTAATTGATATCGGTGGAACGGGACCTGTGATTGTGGACTTCAAAACCACAGGAAAATCCCTCCACGCAGACATGGAGATGAGCCTGATCAATTATCGAGATCAGTGCGGCGCTTACTCCCTAATGCTTAAGCACCTAACAGGCATCGAAGCCAAGGCTGGAGCGATCGTCACAGCCCGCCGCAGCGGCGAACCCGTAACAACCCTCCTGGACCGTGAAGCACTAACCGCCGCAGAAGATAGATTCCTGGAGCGCTGTGAACGCTTCTTTGACGAGCTCCACGCTAGTAGAGCCCTAAATAGCGATTCATAGCCCTTACAGACGCTCCTAGGGGCCATTCATGGCGAATTAGCCCCTAATAGCATCAAGCCGCCATACCAAAAGCCTCCATAAGCCATTCATAGCCCCTGGTGCGCCTATCCCTAATGATCGTCAACAAAAACTCCCGAGGCGCAGTCTCTAGCGACAGCTGGTGCGGTAAGCCCTCAAAGCATGGAGCGTCCTTATGGCTGTAGCAGTTGTGCTCAGCCTCACAAATCCAATACCACTGCTCAACAGCATTCAGATCGTCTCTCTCAAGAATCTCATTCATGAGATCGACTAGTTGTGGTGGATAGCAAGGATCGGTAAATTTCATGGCTGGTGCGTTTGTACTATCGCCAGAAGGGTGAGTGATTTTGTAGCCAAGCTTTTTGAGACGGGCTAGCTCTTGCTGGTGCGCTGAAAGGCTGAACACGATCAGTGTGCGCTCGCCTAGGTCTGGGTCGATGTATTTGATGGCCATGGTGTGGTTGTTAGGTGGTTTGGTTTGATGCTTGGTTACTGTATCACAATTCCTAGCGGTAGGCGAACCAACAGCGCAATGCTTCGTCACGCTGGAGCGCTGACCAACACCGGAGCTTCCGCCCCGCAGAATCCATGAGGATGATCTGGCCATGGGTGGAGAGCATCAAGGCTTGATGTTCATCCTGCTGGAGCGTTTCTAAAAATTCGACTGACAGAGGGTCAGCCGTGTATTTCCAGTGATACATACGTACTATCCTCAGGAGAGTTTGGCGAGTGTTGCAGCTGCCTTCAGTGCAACGTCGTAATTCTCAGCAAGGGTTGCCTTATTAAGGATTGCGATTGTTGCCTGGATCGCTAGGTCACGTGGAGTGTTGCCTGATTCGTCAAGGTTGTTGGCTTCGTTAATCCAGCGGTAAGCGGACGTTTTGGATACTCCTTCAGACTCCAGCACTCGGACAATCACTTGACGTGATTGGCCTGACTCTTGCAAGTCTCTGATCTCCTGGAGCGCTTCAATCCTTTGCATGGTTTTTGGTAATTGGGAAAAACCAAAGCGATTCTCTCGGGTTGCTTTGGTGTCACTACGATATCACGTTTGGGAATTTTTGGGAATTTCCCAGTAGTCCCTCACTCGCTACGCTCGCTCGGTCCTACATCTCTTGCGTTTCTCAGTGTCCTATGGTATTGTTTGTGAGCAACACACCTACCAACTATGAATCTGCTTTTGCTTGCTGCGCCAAACGATACGAACGGCAACCCTAGGCGTTGCTTTGTGTTGTTCAATGAGAACGGCATTGCAGTGAATGCCTGGGACGAAGGCTACGCCGGTTGTGCAGCGTTACCTAAGCACCTCCAGAAAATGCCTAGGCCAGTGATTCAGGTCACTGCAACCGAGTACAAACGGTGGCTTGCAGTTGCTCGCTAACGCTCGCAAAACAGCTGAATCCATGCTATTGTAATCCAGTACCAAACAACCTACCAATCAACACCATGACCTATTCAGAATCAAAGGGTTTTCAAACCACCTACGAGATAATCACTGAGGAATCAGTTCAGCACGGTGATTTTGCTGAGTGCGGTTGGCTGGACTGGCGCGGTGAGTCTGTCGACAATCCCTGGGAGAGTCACTGGGACGTTCAGGACCTGCTACGGCTTAAGGGTTACCGCTTCGAAGGGGACGGCTCCACAGTGCCTAGGTGGATTACGGCTGACGCCGACATGACCGATACAATCCACCCGGCTGGTGTGTGGAGCTTCCTAGGCAATGAAGATCAGCCGTTAGGTGGATCCATCTCAATCCACAGACCGGATTGGATTACAGATTCCAGCTGGATCAGGGTCTGTAGGTTACTATGCTATAGTATCTGAGCAACACACACACACCTACCAACCGACACCATGGCCTACCATCAATTCACAAACGAGACCGGTGAGCAATACGGTTCCTTTGAGACCTTTTTTTACTATGACGTCTTGCCTAAGACTCAGCATCGCCTAGGCGATCGCGGTTGGTACTGGCACGCTTGTCAGCCAGGTTGCCTACCAGAAGGCGATTTATCAGGTCCTTTTGAGACTGAGCAAGACGCGATAAAAGACGCCACTGAGTTTGTCTAGCGACAAACAAACAGCCAACAGCCCGCCTAGCGCGGGTTTTTTATTGTCTGCGGTTATCGTGAGAGTACTGTTCCTATTTGGTAGCCGGTGGAGTTTAAACGCGACGGCAGAGGCGAAGGTGCTGGTCTTCCTAAGGATCCCACGGTTAAAACTGTAGGGAATGATGAATCTAAGCGATACCGCAAAGGACCAGGTAACGCCGCAAAAATGGAGGAAAGGGCGAACGCTGCCTATGCATACATCCTTACCGGTGGGACGAGAAGGCAGATAGCAGAGCAGATCGCTGCCCGCTTCAATTGCTCTGTACGTACTGCGCATGACGACTATTCTCGCGCGATGGAGTACCTGAGGGAGGAACAACAGGGTACTAGGACAGAACTATTGAACCATTTACAAGCGTTGCGCCTAGCTGGTGCGCGAAAGGCACTGGCGAAAGGTCAACTCCAGACGTTCGCAATGCTGCTCAAGGACATGGGCAGCTGCATCGGAGAGTCCGAGACCGAGAACACAGCAGCCGACGTCAAACTCAATATTTCAATTGAGCCACAGCAAAACCAAGGAGAGACATAGTCCCCCCTTGTACACCTTGTAGGTTTTTTTTTTTAGGGGGAATTAACCCCCTTTTTTATTATTTAGTTTTGCAGAGAGTGTAGAAATAGTGGGCCCGATTTTCACAGGCTTGTGTGTGCTGGTGCGCTATATCCACCAGCCCTAGGAGGGCCGTGGCGGACATGAGCAGGGCTAACAGTCTGGTGTGTGTCATTTGGAGAGAATTTTCTCAGCGAGGAATTTTTTTGAGCGTTTGGAGCGTGTGCCGGCCATGGCCATGAGCTCACGCTGTGTATGAGCGGCACACAGGGCCTCCACTGTGAGTGGTGCCCTGTGCACGGCGGCCCTAATGACGGGCCGTGGCGCTGGTGCGGCTGGCGCTGGTGCTGGTGCGGCTGGTGTGAGCCCTAATAGGCGCACGTACGCGGCCGCTAGGCGGTCATTGGTGGCGTGTAGCCACTGACCGAGCGTGTAGCCCGCCACATAGGCGAACACCAGGGCTGGTGCGACCGCGCGGGCGATCGCCTCCAACCGTGTGCCGATTGCGGCACTGGTCATGATATGCATTTGTCAAGGTGCGATAGTTTGTTTGTACTAGCTAGCCGATGGCGTGTGCCAGTCCTGCTGCTGTACTCTCATATTATACACCACCACACTGTACTATGGAGTAGTACGTGTGCCAGTTTGTTGACTGTACTAGATTACAGTATGTTACAGATAAGATAGTACATTTGTACTAGCGTTTCGCGTGCCTGCGAGCGTGTACTTGTGACAGTAGTACAGGGTGGCACAGGGTAGTACGGGGGTACTAGTGCGAGAATGAGAATCGTTATCAGGCTACAGGGAACCTACAGGTGTATTTGAAACAACATCTACACTAGCACACGGGGGTAGGGGGTCAATCCTCAGGATCGTTGGAACGTCAACTCAAAAATAATATGCTAAATTACTTACTACTGTGATACATCCCCAGTGAGTTACCGCCACCCCCGCTACCACAACAAGCAAACCTGGGACGAGCAGGTGTATTCCGTAGCAATATGCCTGCTGATTGGGTTTGGCCTACCTTTTGCAGCTCTGCTTATCGCCGGAGCAGTAAATTCAGCACAAACGCATACAGTAGAGCCAAGTATTCCACTGGAACGTGCCAAATAGCTCGGATTTAAGCCTCCGCCACGCCCAAGGGGAGGTATTTAAGAGCAAAACCCGCTTCCGCGTCTTGGTTGCGGGCCGCCGCTTCGGAAAATCGTACCTTTCCTGCATCGAACTCCTCCGCGCAGCCATCGACCGCCCCGGCGAGGTCTACTTCTACTGCGCCCCCACCTACCGAATGGCGAAAGACATCGCCTGGAAGACGCTGAAGTCACTGGTTCCTCAACCCTGGATCGCCAGCAAGAACGAATCCGACCTCAAGATCGAGCTACGCAACGGCTCAATGATCGAACTAAAGGGCACCGAAAACGCCATGGCCCTGCGAGGCCGCTCCCTGGGCGGAGTCGTCCTAGACGAAGCCGCCTTCATGGACTCGGGCGTCTGGTTCGAAGTGCTCCGCCCCGCCCTAGCCGACAAACAGGGTTGGGCATTATTCATC
>WLXB01000082.1 GCA_012103295.1 Alphaproteobacteria bacterium
ACAATCTGGATTTTTAGTTTGATAGACTCCTGTGATGATTGATGTAATTGCTGCTCCAGTTGTTTTAATTGTAATTCTAGGTGTAGTTTTTGTAATTTCCAAGAAGCTTCTTCGTACTGACGAATCTCTACTTCTGATAATCTTGGGGTCTCTTCTGACATTCTTTTCTCCTGGTTATGGGGTTTGTTTAACTTTTCTCATTTCAATGTTTACAGCAACAGAGGTGGGTGATATGGCGTTGCCTAGCACCTGTAGGTCCCCTGTAGCTGGCTTGGTAGTGGTTAGTCCACCTGTGGGGCTTACCCAAACAGGCTTGCCTCTAACGAGACCTGAAGTTATATCGGTCAGTATTCCCATGGTAGCGACCGAGCATATCACGGGGGAGGGCTTGGATACAACCAGGCCAACAACTAGGCTACCACCATATGAATTATTGGGTAGCGAGTCTACCTTGCCATCCACTATGGTGCTGAATATAACTGGGTCGCCAACAACTGTTGAAACATCGCACTCAGCCTCAAAGGAGACTATTACTGCCTGGTCCAGACATGCTTCTAATACGATAGTCATCAGTCATCTAGCTCCACTATAATCTTACCGTCCTCATCAACAACAGCAATTGGACCAGCTTCCACCCACTTACAGGCTACTGGATCATAGTAGAAATTTGTATTACCTAAAGCATTTGTATTACTAGTTGGTATGCTCTCAATGGCCAATATGGCCTTCTCGCAGGCTATCTTCTGAATGTGTGTGTCAGACACTACCCATTCTAAGTTCCCGGAAAATGGATTAAATTTGTATGCCATGCTATCCCCCCGGCCTGGTCCAGGTCTTCTCTGCCGTAAGCAGTAGAACCTTGGAGTCATCAGTGTATGTCAAAGAGATAGTTGCCATTAGTTGGAACACCTGAGTCTCAGCATCGAATGTAGAGAACGCATAGGTCTCGGTGATAGTGTCAGGATATGCAACATCTACTCTGTCATAGAATGGTGGCATCATTCCCTGGTATACCCGTTGGTTATACCTATCATAGGTTTTGTTGTCGCTCATTACTATTTCCGTATTACAGTTTTATTATTTCCGACTATCCATAAACTTCTTAACTTTACTCTTATTAAGTCCCAAGTCTACTTCTTTCTTAGGCTTCTTCTTTTCTTTGTTGCTGCGCCGGTTGTTGCCTTTACCCATGGGGAAGTCCTTTAAAAAGGCAGCCGCATCAAATCAGCTGCTGGTGGTTTTAGACTGTGGTGAAGAATCGTCGCATTGATTGTGTCTGGTTACAAGGACGGGCTATTTCTGACTGAAACGCATAATGCCGTCCCACTCTTTGGCAGGTGGCTCCAATAAGAATTCGGTGATTCGATCCAGATAAACTCGTGCGACACCATCGTTCGGGTGTTTTGCGGCGAAAGCATCCATCGCATCGAGAGCCGAGACCCAATCACGGCGTATATAGGCTCTGTAGGCAACGTCCCACTCCGCAACAAAGGCGAAATGCTCTGGCGTAGCGGCAAAATTGCTGTTCGGGTCAGTTGTGCCTAGTGGTTCATATATCTCGACGGGACTACCGGCGCCTTTGGGCAGACTGCTGTCTACGTGCCTGAATAAGAAGTCGCGTTCGCAGGCTTTCACGATTTGCCCACTGACAAGAATCGAGGTGCCGTAGAATTTGTTTAGACCCTCGAGGCGTGAGGCAATGTTAACCGTGTCGCCAATGGCCGTGAAATCAATGCGGTCGGAAGACCCCACATTTCCGACCACGGCATCGCCGGCATGGACACCGAATCTCGTGTTCCATCGCAATCGGCCTTCCTCGGCCCACCGTTGACCGAGTTGCTCAGACGCGTATCGGCATTCAAGCGCCGTATAGCAAGCTAGGTATTCATATCGGTCGATAGGAAGGGGCGCGTTCCAGTATGAGAAAATGGCATCGCCGACAAATTTATCTACGGTGCCCCCCTGGTCGATGATCAGCCCAACAAGATCTTCAAAGTACTCAGACATGTTCAGCATGAGGTCTTCAGGTTCCATGCTGTCGGAAATCGGCGTGAAATCTTTGACGTCGGTGAACAGCAAGCTGAGGTGGCGTCGCTCGCCTCCCACTTCAACCGTGTCGCCGCTCTGCAAAATATCTCGCACCAGGGCCTTCGGTACAAACTTTGAGATAGACCGCATCGTTTTCTTCATGTTGATCATGGAGCCGATGAGCGTATCGAGCTCGCGCACGTACGATTTGAGTGTGATTGGGCTATCCAAGTTAAATGATTGAATAAGGGCGGCTTCATCGGAAAGGCCGGCCAGCGGCTTAGAGATTGTCCGCGTCAGGATGAAGACAAAGGGGATCGACAATAGAATGACCAGAATGCCTGCGAGAAGCCCGCTACTAGCGGCTTCAGCAATGCGTCCTTCAAACTCCGACCGTGGCGCCGCATAAAGCACGTAATCAGATTGCTCGCCGTATTCAAACATTTCGACGGACGCCAGATACTCGACGCCGTCCAATGAGAAACTCTCTAGGTGGAATGGTCCGTCGGTATTAAAGAGCGCAACCGTTTCTTGAACTATCGGGTCTGATAGGTCTGTGACTTTCGCAGGCTCCAGAAGCAGGTCATCCCCTTGTCCGGTTCTCTTAAGCACTTCATCCGCGTTGGGGTGAGCCAACAAACGCATCTGGTCATCAAATACAAGTATCTTATGCAACGCGTTCGGTCGGATGGACTTAAGAAAACTAGAGAACCGATCAAGTGTTATGTCTGCCGCAAATACCCCACCCTCGGGGCCATCGAAAGATTTGCCGAAGGTCATGCCCACTTCTGGCGAGATAGCGAAAACGTATGGGGCTGTACGAACGGTCTGACCGCTATCGGCGCGCGCTGCTTGATACCATCCACGAACACGGGGGTCATAAGAAGGTGAGTAATTTTCTCTATAAGACAGTTCGTTTTGATCGTTGTCGAGAAAGCGCCAGCTCTCTTTTCTGGTTCCATCATCTTGAAGCGCAATTTCGTGGACTGCGTATCGCGTGCTGTCGGGGCCGTCTAAACCTTCGATAATGTTGGCATCTTCTTCAAGGAACGAGAAAATCTGATAGTAGTCGCCGTTCTCATATCCGGCATACACTTCAAGAACGTGAGGGTTCAGGGTGAGCCCGCGCAGCAAGGCCGATAGAAGTCCCTCCATAGTCGCGCCCTCACGTTTTACGGCGGGGGAATCGGCAAACAATTCAGCAAAAAGGATAAGGACGCCGAACAGCGATTCCTTTTTTTCGTCAATCCGGTCGATCGTGTTTTGAAATGTTTCATTTGCAACCTGGGTCGCAGAGGATCGCAGCTGAAAATAGTTCGTCAGCGCTATGCTCGCACCGGTCACAAGAGAAACGACGAGGAAAAGACCGAATATCGTGACAAATATCGTCAGAGATTGATCAGGTCGCGTTTGCTGCTGTGCCTTATCTTCAGACTTGGTCACCGACTAGGCTCCGCCCATATCTTTCGGCGCTGTGAGGTCAATAACGCGCTTAGAAAGATATTCGATCCAGTATTTGAGGAATGGATCAGCTTCATCGAGCTTGCTCTGCAGTTTTGCTTGGCTGATCAGAAGCAACTCGCACCCGTTTTCGGTGTAGGCGGACGCCGTGCGCCGCTCGTCTGCCATCAGCGACAACTCACCAAACATCTGGCCGGTGGACATGGTCATTAATTTTTTCTGATTGGGGGTTTGAAACCCAGCGTAGATGGTGACGTCACCACGCAGCAAGATATAGGCCACGCCGCCTTTGTCACCTTCGATGAATATGGGTGAATTGGCCTTAAAAACACGCCGGTCTAAGACATGCTTAATCGCCTTAACTTCATACTCATCGTCACCGCTATTCTCGGGCATGCGCAACACCCTTTATCATCTACCGCTTAACACGGTCTAATAGCACAAATACTATTCCCTCTTGGTGAGCGTGTATACACGGGTTTGTGAATTGGGTTACGCAGCGATCATCAGGCTTTTTTGGCAAGTGCCAGGCCAATCGCAATGCTGAAAATCGGCATGGTCAGATAGCGCAGGCCGATCTCGGTGAAATACGCGCCTATGGTCATGTCGGACATTTGCAGTAACACCGCAAAGTCCAGCGCCCAGTTCATCACCAGCCAGATCAGACCAATCATGACGCCTTCGCGCACATAGTCTGCAGTGACGCCTTTGAAATAGCGCAGTAGAAAATACGCGCCGGTAAGAAAGCCGACGATCATCATGATGGTTTTGAAAAAGAAGATATCGATGAGGGGTTCACCCTCGGGGGAATAGAAAGGCACCGCCGCGACAAAGGGAATCAGCCAGACGAGAAATCCGTAGATCAAAGCGCTTTTTATAGAATGCATCGCGTTCGCCTTTCCTGCCTTTGTCTCAGTTCTATTTACCTCACCGCCCCAAACAGCCACCAGCGTTCACCCTTGTAACCACCCAACGCGCTGAGTTCGCGGCCTGTGTCGCCTAAGTCTTTTGTCTCATGGCGGTGGCGGGTGACGATGGTCGACCAGGGTTGAAACCGGCCCGGTTCAATGTCGGCCTCGGTGCCCGCATCAAACAGGTCATCTTTTTTAAAACCGGCGTCTTCCATCGCCTTGAACATGTCCAGGGTGTGCAGCTTGGGCCAAAAGGGTTCGTTATTGTAGTAGGCGTCCCAGTCGCGCATGAATCGCTCGAAGGTCGGCGTGTCGGCGTCGAAGTTGGGTTGCTCTAAATGCACCATCACGCCACCGGGGGCGAGTAGGCTGTGCATATGGGCCAAACCTTCACCAACGGTTTTGGTTGAGGTCTCATGCCAGAACATCACCGAGACGATAAGGTCGATGCTGCCCGGTTCCAAATCAACAGTCTCGGCAAGGCCTTGGACAAAACTGACATTGCCGTAGCCCATGGACTGCGCCCGAGCATGGCCGTAGCGCAGCATCGGTGCCGCGGTGTCAACGACGATTATCTCGGCATCGGGAAACGCTGCAGCGAGGGGCAGGGTGTTGCCACCAATGCCGCCGCCCATATCAACAATGCGTTTTGGGTTGAGGTCGGGAAAGCGGTCGCGGACAAAGTTGGCCATGGCCCGGCCGCCGCCATCGCCTTTGGCGCCGAAGCTGGCCCCGCCGATGGGAAATAGACTGACTTCGTAGGTCGCCGCCGCGGTAACGTCGTCAGGTGCGGCTTCCGTGTAATAGCTGCCAGGCATCAGGTGGTTGTCCACTGCCGCCTGATAGCTGGGTATTTTCAGGTCCGGGTCCAGCGACAAGGTGTTGCGCCCTTCGTTCAAGGTTGCGGCTTGTGCGTTGAGGTCGTCAACCCGGCGCAGCGCGACCTCGCGACTGACCTGCTGGCTGGCTTCTTGAGTACTCCGGCGAAGCGCCGCCCATTGTTGGTAATAGGGATCGTGCAACATCGCCTTGCGAATATCAGTCGCCGTTTCAGGAGAATTACCCTGTGATTTTTCAAAGGCGGGGTGCACCCGCTGCTCGTAGGCCGTGCGCACCCCCGGCGATAGTTCTTTGCCGATGTGAACGTTGAGCCCGGTGAGAAAATTCAGACGCGCGGTTTCGTCGTGGTCCGTTTCCGGAAACACGGCATGGCCGTCGGCGCGGTCGAAGGTCGGGGGCAGAGTGCCAGAGGTGGAGGACACAATGGGCTCTCAATTGCCGCCACGCGGCGGCGGCAACTCGCCGGTGGTCACAAACGGCGCGGGGTGGGCATAGGACCCCCAGCTGCGCCCCTCCTCGGGAACCTCAACCCATTTGTTTTCGCCTTCGGTGCATTCTTGAATGGTCAGGAAGTAAATCGTTTCGTTTGCCTTGCGCGGCATCAGGGCGAGAAAGTTAAAGCGGTCGAATTCCAAATTGCCGAGGGTGCCACCGCGCCAAATGATTTCGTCGACGGACTCTGAGTAGGTTACACCCTCCGATGTAATCGGCGGGTCCATTTTGCGCATGTTCATGCTCAGGTCCCACCCGGCCTTCACTTCGGGCCGGACCATGAAAATGTCGTCGGGAATACGAATGCGCATCCCCGTTGTCGGATTGCCAGCACAGCCGTGGGGAATGCCAATCTGCACCAGGTGCCATCGTCCGGCGGGGGCGTCCTTATCGACGCTGAGGGCATGGCTCCAGGCAGACGCGGCGAAGGCAAGCGAGGCGCTTAATGCGGCGAACACAGCAATCAAACGGGACATGACGGCTTCTCCTTTATGGGACCGTGCAAATCCTAGCGGCAATGCGGGGTGGGCGAAAGCCACGTAATCTTATGATCCGGCATATTGAGCGGTGCATGGGCTCGTTTGTTTTTCTGTGGTCCATGGGGTCGTTCCGGCGAACGCAGGTGCATGGGCTCGAAGGGCGGAACCAGTCGTGCATGGGCTCGTTTCACGCGTTTTCGCATGAATGTTTTTTAGCTATGCGGCGGGCGCATAACCCCGATGCTAAATTTAAGGTAGAATTGCCATATCTCTGCCGCAATTCAGGCTTTTTCTGCTCGCTGAGCCAAATAGACGAGAGGAAGGATGGGCTGATGTCTCTGTTATCCAAGGTTTCCCCTGCTGCCACTTTGGCGGCCTCCGCGTTTGCTTTTTTGATCACCATGACTTCTCTGGTCGCTGCCCAGGAGCAAGGCCCCTATGCGCGCCTTTACGGCGGCCTGGCCTCTGTCCAGGGCATGACGTTCAATGATGCCACTTCAGCTGACCTCGACCTGGACGGCGGCACCGGCCTGAACTTCGGCGGCGCCCTCGGCTATCGCTTTGGCTCTGGCTTTCGCACCGAGATTGATCTGTCCTATAGCGAAGCCAGCCTCAACGGCACTTTTCAAGAGAACGTCCAGACCTTCGTGCCCTGCGGTGAGATCTCAAATAGCCCCTGCCTCGACGGTACGGTCGACGGCGACTACGAAGGCCTCTCTGCAATTGCTATGGCTTACTATGACTTTGCCACCGGCTCGCAGATCACGCCTTATGTTGGCCTTGGTATCGGGTTGATCAACGCGGACCTAGAAGCGACCACGCCGGGCGCCCTCAACGACGCGGCGACCATCGAATTCGCGTTGCTCGACGGGTCCGACACGGAGCTGGCGTATCGCCTGGCGGCCGGTTTCGCTTATGATGCAGGGTCCTTCGACATCATGTTAGATTACAGTTGGACCCGCTCAGGCCGTTTGGCGCTGGCCGGACAGGGGGCGTTCACGACCTTCGCCTTTGACCGCCGGGTCAATGCCCATGCGTTCACTGTCGGGGCGCGTTTCACTTTCTAGCTAGACCCGACCTTCCGCTGTTCTGCCGGTCGCGTTACCCTATGACCGGTAGGCAGAGGAGGGCGCCATGGCGGAAGCGGCATACCAACCATCGGGGACGGTGCGGGATCAGGTCTCAGAAGAAGAATGGAATCTGCGTGTCGAGCTGGCAGCGTGTTATCGCCTGTGCGCCCTGTTCGGCTGGAACGATTATATCTTCACCCATATTTCCGTGCGGCTGCCGGGTAATGATCGCCATTACCTGATCAATCCCTTCGGTTTGTTCTTTGACGAGATCACCGCGTCGAGCTTGGTGAAGATTGACGCAGACGGCGAGATCCTGCTCGATGAAACTGGCCTCGGGTATAATATCGGCGGCTATGTCATTCATGGCGCCGTGCACGCTGGCCGTGATGACGCCCACTGCGTTATCCACCTGCATACCAACGAAGGTGTCGCGGTGTCCGGGCAGAAGGATGGCCTGTTGCCGCTCAACCAGGATTCCATGAGCTTGATACCCGACCTTGCTTACCACGATTTTGAAGGCATCGCTCTCGACACAGATGAGCGAGATCGACTGGTCGACCACATCGGCGACAAGAATGCCGTTATCCTGCGCAACCATGGCCTGCTGACTATGGGGTCGGACGTTGCGTCCGCTTTTTCAAAAATGTATTCGCTGCAAAAGTCCTGCACTATGCAGGTCATGACCTTAGCCGGTGGCGTCGAAATCGGTTATCCGTCACAACAGGCGCAAGACAAGGTTCGCGAGCAGGTTGTCGGTCGCCGCCGTCCTACGACAGCCGCTGGTGGCGCGACCAATAGGATTTCTGTGCCGCAACTGGCGTGGAACGGTTTCTTACGCAAACTCGACAAAGTCGATCAGAGTTATAAAGACTGAGACTGAGTGCTTAACTGCCCGGACGCTTACCTTGCTGTCCAGGCGGGCCTGCGCCCGGAGCTGGCGGTCCTCCGACGAATGACGCCGGGTCTGCATGGTCAGGCGCCAAGCCCTGAACCGTCGTATACAGTTCTTCCTCTGTGGCCAGACTATCTGGCGTCACACCGGCGACTTGATCCCAAATCGCTTCATCAAACACTTCTTCTTGCAATGTCAGGGTTGAATGTTGGCCGCTGAGAAGAATTTTGAAATACACCTCCATGAAGGCTTCCACAGCCAATTTGAATGTGTCCCAACCGTCTTCGCCGGCCGCCTTATAAGCCGCAGCTGCCGCTACCAGCGCGTCCAGCGCGTCACGGCTTTTCGCCAAGCGCATATCGAGATTTTCTAGGGTCGCATTCTGGTCATCACCATCCGTGACATGCGGTTTTAGAAAATCGTGAATCCGTTGATCTTGATCGTGGAGCCGGTCCATTGCGGCCTTGATGTATGTGACGCTAGCGCCAAAGAACGCTTCGGGGATATCGGTGCCGCTTTCTTTTTGCTTTAGACCTGCGTCAAACGATTTGCGGACCTGGGACAGGCGCATTCGTTCCCGTGAGGTTTGAACGCGCGCTTCGTAGCCTTCTGAGACATGGACCATTTAACGGAGCCCTTCTGTATTTGTTAAAGCCAGATTAGCTGCACTTTGAGAAGCCGCAGCTGGTGCAAGAGTCGCACCCTTCTTGGCGCAGTAAAGCATAGGTGCCGCACTTAGGGCAGGCCCGAAAACGTTTGTCCCGATCCGGTGTGTCGAGACGCACCACATTGCCTGGTTCGACGGCATCATCGACCACTTCACCCGTGTTGTTAGATGCAAGGAAGCCGATTGCTATCATATGCTCTTCGATGACGCCGCCGATTGCGGCCAGCAGGCTCGGGACGTAGCGTCCATTCATCCACTGTCCGCCGCGCGGGTCGAACACGGCTTTGAGTTCTTCGACAACGAAACCGACGTCACCGCCACGCCGGAACACGGCGGAAATCATCCGCGTTAGAGCGACGGTCCACGCGTAGTGCTCCATATTTTTCGAGTTGATAAACACCTCGAAGGGCCGTCGTTGCCGGTTGCCTTCAGAGGTTTCGACCTCGATGTCGTTGACCGTAATGTAGATGGCGTGGTCGCTCTCCGGCCAGCGCAGCTTATAGGTTTGCCCAGGCACAGCGTCGGGCCGGTCTAATGGTTTGCTGGTGTCATGCTCTGGCACAGTCGGAAGACTGTCCGCCGCCTTAACTTCCAGGACGGCGCCACGCACGTCGGATGGCCGGTAAGTTGTGCAGCCTTTGCAGCCACTCTCGTACGCGGAGAGATAAACATCTTTGAATTGCTCAAACGGAAAATCCGCCGGCACGTTAATGGTTTTCGAAATCGCGCTGTCGACATGCTTTTGCACAGCAGCCTGCATCGCAAGGTGGGCATCAGGCATCAGTGTTTGTGCATCGACAAAGTAGTCGGGCAACGGTGCGTCATCGCCGTTCATTTCCCGGAACAACCGGTAGGCGTAGTCGCTGACTTCTTGTCCTTTGCGGCTGCCGTCTTTTTGAACCACGTGGCGCGTATAGGTGAAACTAAACACCGGTTCGATGCCTGATGACACATTGTCTGCAAACAGCGAGATCGTTCCGGTCGGCGCAATCGACGTTAGCAGTGCATTGCGAATGCCGTATTCAGCAATGCCATCCTGGATATCTTGCGGTAAATCTTGGATCGTCGGGCTCGCCAGGTAGGCGTCTTGATCAAACAGTGGGAAGGCACCCTTTTCCCTGGCTAGGTCGACAGACGCCCGATAAGCGCCGTGAGAAATGATACTGGCCCACCGTTCGGCCGCCACCACTGCATCTGGCGACCCATAGGTTAAGCCGCATAGAATAAGTGCGTCTGCGAGCCCGGTGATCCCTAGCCCGATGCGACGCTTGTTGATGGCTTCGCTGCGCTGCTCTGCAACCGGATACTTTGATGCCTCTACGACATTGTCCAACATCCGTGTGGCCGTTCCCGCCAGTTCAGCCAACGCGTCTTCGTCAATCGTCGCGTGCTCGGTGAAGGGATCTTTAACCAAACGGGCCAAGTTGATCGACCCAAGCAAACAGGTGCCGTAGGGCGGCAGCGGTTGTTCACCGCAGGGATTGGTTGCTGCAATGGTTTCGCAGTAGGCCAGATTGTTACGGGCATTGATCCGGTCGATGAAGATTACGCCCGGTTCTGCATAGTCGTATGTCGCCTGCATCAGGGAGTCCCAAAGCGTCCGCGCACTGACGGTTCGATGGACTGTGCCGTCGAACTTTAAATCCCAGTCTGCATCTGCTTTGACGGCGGCCATGAAGGGGTCCGTCGCTAGGACCGAGAGATTGAAATTAGTCAGCCGCCCTTGGGTCTGCTTCGCAGCGATAAAGTCTTCGATGTCAGGGTGGTCACAGCGCATCGTCGCCATCATGGCGCCGCGGCGAGACCCGGCGCTCATGATCGTTTTACACATGGCATCCCAGACATCCATGAAGGACAGTGGTCCGGACGCGTCCGCGCCGACGCCTTTGACTGGTGCGCCTTTCGGGCGAAGAGTCGAGAAATCGTATCCGATGCCGCCGCCCTGTTGCATGGTCAGTGCGGCTTCTTTGAGGTTCTCGAAGATCGACGCCATATCGTCGCCGATCGTTCCCATCACAAAGCAGTTGTGCAGGGTTACCGTTCTCCCTGTACCAGCCCCTGCCAGAATGCGCCCACCCGGCAGCAGGCGATAGTCCGCAAGTGCTTGATAAAAAACAGATTCCCACACCTCTGGTGTGTTTTCTACGCCGGCCAAAGCGGTGGCGACACGCTGCCAGGTATCCTCGATGGATTTGTCCACAAGCTGACCATCCGCCGCCTTAAAACGGTACTTCATGTCCCAGATTTCGTTGGCGATGGCAGAAGTAGCGGCCACTTGTTGTGCTCCTAGCGTTGAATCGTGGAATCGAAAGGGCGCGCACCATAAGACTGAATCAGTCGAGAGTCCCGTAAAAGCGGGCCTTTTATGACGCTCCGTGAAGCAGTCTCGCGAAACGGCTTCTCAATAAAGGTATGATGACTCCTGTTAAAACCGGAGTCACGGGGTGTCACATAACTGTCTGATAACACACCTGAAAAATGGCAGCCGCCGTCGGGGTGGCGATAAACAGCCTATTCACCCACAGACTTATCCACAATTAGGTTATAGCACACCTTGTTTCTGATTGGTTCGGCCGCCCTCTGCTGGCGGAAAACCGTCAGGCTTTGGCAAGGCTTCGCTGGCTGTCTCCATTCTCGTACGTAGTTCGGCCAAAAATTCGGCGCGTTCTAAGCCTACGGGGATTGCCGGTAGGAATTCAAAAACGATCAACCCGGGAAGTTTCGTTAGCCGTGTTTTTCCCCAAATGTGACCGGTGTTCAGTGCCATTGGAATGAGCGGTGCTTGGCAGTGATTGTAGAGGGCGACAATTCCTGGCTTGTAGTCCTGCCGTTGGCCTGGCGCCGTTCGTGTCCCCTCTGGGAAAATTAAGACAGACTCACCGCGACTGATTGCCGCATCAGCCCCCCTTAAAATGTGCCGCATGGCATTCGCACCGGCAGACCGGTTGATTGTAATAAGACCGGCTCGTTTGATGTACCAGCCGACCAGGGGAATCCACTGAAGGGATTCTTTAAGTATGAAGACTGGGTACTCAAACAGCATGAATAGAATGTAAGTCTCAAACGCCGACTGATGCTGTGCGGCTACAATGCATGGTCCGTCCGGCAGGTTTTCCTGGCCTCGAATTTCAAATCGGACGTCTATGATCCAGCGCGCGAGAAAAGTGACGCCGCGTGACCAAAGCCGCATAACTCCGAGCGCGCCCCGGCGCTTTACGAGAAAGGGTAAACCGATCAACGCAACCGCCAATGTCCATGCGAGAAATATAACGAGGTACAAGAAAGAACGTATGAAGGTCACCGTGGAGCGGCCCCGTTTCTGTGCGTTTCTTCGCTGCTCGCGCCGACCGACAGCCACATTCTCATGGTAGAAAAAAGATACTTTGTGTATTCGCGGGCCAGAAGGCTGGCGGTGCCCGGATAGCGCCACCAGTCAGCTTTGACCTGCTCGGGGAACACGGGGTGCGCGATAATCTCAACGCCAGGCATGGCGTACTGCAACTCACTCAAAGCACGGGGCATATGATATGCGGCCGTGACGAGTCGAATTGAATTGACGTCGTTATTTGTAGCCCACTTGGCAGTTTCAACGGCATTGCCAGGGGTGTCTTCCGCTTCGGTGCCGGTCGAAATGTTTGCCAATAAGGCGTTCCGGTCTGGCTCATCAGTGGCAATAAGCGCGGCGATGTTAACAGACGGCGCAACCCCCGAAATAAACAGTCGAGCGGCTCGTCCCTTAGCCAGTAGATTAACCCCGGCATCAATGCGGCCGCTTCCACCCGTTAACACCACGATGGCGTCTGTTTTCTTTTTCTCGTTGATGACGGACTCCGGAACTTGTTGCGCATAGGAGACCAAGCCCATGGCCCATAGCAGTGCTAGAAAGCTCAAGACAACGAAGGCGGCGCGTAGCTTATTTGTTTTATGAACTGTCATCGTCAGATCATAGATCGCAGCGTACCGAGCACGGTGACGAAAGCCGTCACCATTGCAAGGATTGCAGCAAATAAGGAGACGAGCGGGATCGATATCCAGAACCCAAAACCTAAATCGATGTCTGGAAGAAATCCGCTTTCTACATTGCGCGCGAGCCACCCAATCGCAATCAACGCGATGGCTCCAGCGGCGAAGCCCCCAGCTGATCCCTTAAGCGCCGAAGCCAATGTCCGTTTCGCGAACTGGGATGCGACATAAATATCTCGCGCGCCGATTAAATGAAGAACAGAAATCACCTCTTTAAACTCCGCCAGGCTAGCGCGGGTCGCATACACAATCGTAAGTGCGAGTGCGGTGGTAACAACAAGCGCGACGCCGATGGTCAGTAGGCGGAATCCTTCGGTTAGATCAATCAGGTGTTCGAACCATCGGCGATGGTCGTCAACGATCGCATCTGGCACGACGGTCGCAACTGATGTGCGTATTAGTTCCAATGTAGCGTCTTCGTCGTCCGCCAAAGTGACGTCGATTAGATCGGGTAAGGGGAGGTCGCCGGCGGCGGCGCCTTCTCCTAGCCACGGCGCCAGCAGGGCGTCGATCTCGGTGTTTTCAAGGACCCTGACCGCTTCAACGCTCGGCAGTGCTGACAGGGCCGTAACCGCGCGATCGGTTCTGGCCTGATTTGCTTCTTTTTCTGAGTCTGCGGGCAGGGCCGGGATTTGGATCGTGATCGTACCTGTTACGGCTCTAGACCAGCCCGAAAGAATCGTGTCGAACACCGAGACGCCGCTTACGGCCAAAATTCCGAGGAACACCATGATCGCGACCAGCCACGGTATAAAGCGCGAGGCGCTATCACCACCGAGCGGTAGATCTGTTCTCAGGCTGATCATGGCTGCGCCCCGTCGGCTGTGTATTCGATTCCTGATGCGTCGCTCGCAAGAAGAGGCGGAAGCTCGGTCAAAGTGCGAGCTGACAGCGCCAGCCGGGAGAATCCGAACCGCGCCACCAGCTGTTCATTGTGGGTCGCGATAATGATGTTTGATCCAAGCTTATTGAGTTCCATGAACAATTGCATCAATCGCATAGCGATGGCGTCGTCGACATTGCCAGTTGGCTCATCAGCGAGGATCAACCGGGGTCTATTGACGACGGCTCTGGCAATGGCGACCCGCTGTTTCTGACCACCAGAAAGAACGGCCGGTTTCGCGTCCATAAATTCATCCAGCCCGACCCAAGACAAAAGCTCTGTGACATTGCTTTTGATTTCCGGCTCGGAGGTGGCGGCTACCCTGAGCGGAAGCGCGACATTGTCGAATGCGGAAAGATGGTCGAGCAATCGGAAGTCTTGAAATACCACGCCTACTTTGCGTCGGATGGCGGGCAGTGTTCTGCGCGCTGCGGCTGTGACATTTGTGCCGAACAAATGAACTGAGCCCTCTGTCGGTCTCTGAGCGAGATACAGCAGCTTAAGGAGCGACGTCTTGCCCGCGCCCGAGGGACCGGTCAAAAAATGGAAGGATCCAGGGGGGAGCGCCAAGTTTAGATTCGACAATACGTCTGGGCCGTCGTCGTAGCTCAGACTCACGTTTTTGAGTTCTACGGCGGCAACGTGATTCGAGGTCTCAACTTGATTGAAAATCTGCACTCTCCAGGCCTGTTTCTCTGTTTTGCATCTCTTAACTTAAAAAGAACGTCTTGCCTGTAGTGTTAGACGCAGTTATCCCAGTATTTCTGCCGCCTTGTACTAGAGTAGACCCGTTATATGGTATACTCCCTCGGCATCCAACACAGGACCTTGCATGCGTATCACGTGCCCGAATTGTACCGCAGGTTTTGAAATCCCGACGGAATTGCTTGGCCGTAAGGGCCGGAGCCTCAAATGTGCCACTTGTGGCCATTCATGGTTTCAGGCTGCGGTCATTGATGAAATTGACCTTGCGGATGTCTTAGCCGAGTCAAAAGCCAAGGAAACTGCCAGTGAGATGGGCGGTGGGGCAGGCGGCAGTCGAGTTCCTGATACCGCCGCGATCGCGGCCATCGCTAATCAGGCCCTTGGCCAGAGTGTTACGGCCAGTCCACCGCCCGAGCAGGGGGCTGCAGGTGGCCCAGCTGCGGCCGGCGGTGCCGGCGGTGCTGGTGGTGCTGGTGGTGCCGGTGGTGCGCCTCAAGCCAATGTGCCTCCTGGCGCACAGTCAATGATGGACAAAGGGAATGACCAACGGCCGCCACCTGTTGCTGGCCAATCAATGATAGACGATGGCGGGGCATCGGGTGGCCCACAGGCCGCTCCGGCGGGCACCTCACTCAAGGGTGATGATGCGCCCATAAATGCACCAGGGGATGAAGCGCTTTCCTGGATGGACAAAGAAGACACGGGCGGCGCGCAACAACAAGCTATGGCCGAACAAGGCGGTGCCTCTGGCGGTCCCGGAATGGCACCCCAGAGTCCATTGGATCTGTCTCCTGACAACGCTGCCATGGGCGGTGGTGCGACGAATGCTTCTAGTGAGGCAGGCGCGCAGGGTGGACCGGGAGCAGCGCCACAGGCGCAGGGGCAAGCTGCTGGTGGTCCTGGCGACGCCGGCGGGGCCTCGGGAGGTCCCGGCGCCGTTTCGCAAAATGCAGGGCCAGACCAAAAGCCACCGGGCGAAGAGCCTGTTTCTTGGCTCCAGCAAGCTCCTGGTGCTGACGGCATGCCAGCCATGCCCGGTATGCCAGGAATGCCGGCTGCGATGCCAGGAGCTATGGGCGGAGCTGGTGCTCAAGGCGGTCCTGGCGGAGCACCCGTGGCAGGGCAAAGCATGATGGCCGAGGGCGGAATGTCCGGGCCTGGAGCGGGCGCTGTTTCTCAATTGTCAGGTGAAGCGGTCCAAGGCCCAGGGTTGGGTGCTCAATCGATGCTGACGGGAGAAGAGGCGGGTCCCGGCCAGGGATCTGACTCAATGATGGGTGGCGAAAGCGGTGGTCCTGGATCACCTGGTGCATCTCAGATGGGTGGAGAAGAAGCGGCTGGCGGTCCAGGTGCTCAAGGTGGGCCGATGGACGAAGGGGCGAGCGGTGGCCCTGGTCAGTCGATGCTTGAAGATGAAGAGGCCGGTGGGCCGGGCGCAGAAGGCGGGCCAGACTCTGGCGGCGCCAGTGGCGGCCCCGGAGCCGATGGCGGCCCTGGAGCCGGTGGCGCGGACGACTTGGATGACGACCCATTAGGTGCAGCCGACGATGACGATGCGTTTCATCAAGCCGAAAAGGCAGCTGGGGCTGACGGTGACGAAGATGGCGAAGACGGTGGTGGTCCCGGAGGAGATGAGGACGGTTTCCAGGAGGTCCGGAGATGCGGGGCTGAGGAC
>WLXB01000083.1 GCA_012103295.1 Alphaproteobacteria bacterium
ACGGATCGCGCGCGATCTGAGCAACAACTAAATTTAAGGATTGCACCATGAGGGCCTTGTTTGTTTTCACACTGCTTTTTACCTCGCCAGCTTGGGCGGAAGGCCCCTCCGTTGATCTCGGGCCGGGAAGCATATTTGCCGATTGTGCAGATTGTCCTCAGATGGTTGTCATCCCGCCGGGCGATTTTGTTATGGGTTTCGATGGTGGCGTGAATGAGGAACGTTACGAAGGCCCGCCGCATCCTGTCACCATTGGCTATAGCTTTGCCTTTGGCTTGTTGGAAATAACGACAGCCCAGTTCCGTCAGTTTGTTGATGAAACAGGGTACAGGGCAGCGACCGATTGCCGCATGTGGACCGGGAAAACTGTGGAGAATGTGCCGGGCAAAGATTGGGTCGATCCTGGTTACGGCCGGCCGCCACGGGATGATGATCCGGCCGCCTGTATTTCGTGGTACGACGCCAAAGCCTATGTCGCTTGGCTTGCCCAAAGAACCGGACAGCCCTACCGCCTACCGACGGAAGCAGAATGGGAATATGTCGCCCATGACGGCGGACAAACTATTCATACGTGGGGCGACGATCCCGACGCAGGTTGCGCGGAAGCGAACTACTACGATCAGTCCGCCGCTGGTCAGCGGCCGTGGGACCCGGTCGCTTGTGATGACGGGCATGCCATCGTTGCGCCGGTGGGATCGCTGTCAAAAAATGATTTCGGCATACACGATGTGATCGGCAATGTTTGGGAGTGGGTCGAGGATTGTCACGTCGTGCCTTATGGCGTGCAGCCGACCGATGGCTCCGCTCATCTGGTTGAAGGCGTCTGTGAGAAGCGCGGCGTTCGCGGTGGGGCTTGGCATTCCCGCGCAACATGGCAGCGGCCAACATTCCGTGGCCGTGATACGGAAGACTTTGTCACCCAAGTGTTTGGTATTCGTGTCGTGCGCGATCTCAACTAGGGCGCCGTTTTTTAAGGCGCTAAGCGTCTAAGAACGCAACCATCTGTGCGGCATAGGCCGCGACCTCTTCGGGCGTCGCAGTCAGTGGATCACGCGTCATCGCCGGTACCCATTCAACAACATCAGGAATCAGAGCGAGAACATCCTCGCCACGGACAAATGACTTCGCCTTGATCTCCTTCAACTTCTCTTCGATGGGGTAGCGATAGTAGGCGGCGAAGGCCAAATGCTGTGTGGTTGCCATTTTTACCTGCTCGATAAACGCGATGTGCATTAAATCTGCGGAGGGTAAATCCGTCTTGCGCTTGTTCTCCGCTTTGCGTTTGAACCAAGGGAAGTAAGAGTAGAGATCGTGTAATCGGCTCCATAGAAATTGGACGTAAACACCACTTTGATCCGGTTCAACTTTGGGTGCGTGTTGGTTGGCAAAGTCGGCATGGTTTTGCCCTTTAAGAATGCGGGCCTGGCCAAGCATAAGTCGATGCACACGTTCCGGATGGCTGACCGCAAGATCGATCGCGACTCGTCCACCCAAAGAAGATCCATAAAGATCAAAATTTTGAACGCCTAGCGTGTCGAGAAAACGTGCCACCGCATCTGCGTAGTAGGCGATCTCCGGAGGATCATTTTCGGGGTGAGGCGGTGGCGCCGAGTCGCCCATTCCCATGAGGTCGGGGGCGATTACTGTTCTTGTTTCGCATAATTGCTCGAGCAAAGGCACTTGTATGCGGGCCGTTCCCGGGCCGGGGTGAAGAACGACTACTGGAACTGAATTCTCCACTGGTGTTTGTGACACCCAGTAGTGAACTTGCCCCTCCTCTAGTTCTGCAAATGCCCGTTTTACCTGTCCCATCACGCCCTCTCTTTGGTGCAAGCCGGTCTGCGTTATGGCACGTCTCGGGAGTGACGGCAGGCATAATTCGGCGTGTTTGGGGCTTTTTTGCCTAGATCACATAGCGATCTATTGCTCTTTCTGGCTGCCATACGAACGAACGGGGACTTGCGGTCTCTAGGTGACCACGGCATTGTGGGCAAAAATAAGAACCACAAGTAGAACGGCTATTGGGGACATTTGTTATGGGACAGCAATCTTCTGTGCGCGCATTGGAGCGCGGACTGGATATCATTCAGTTGTTGAATCGACACAATGGTCTAACCGTCACGCAGGTTGGCCAGCTCACAGACTTGCCCCGACCCACAGCTTTTCGACTTCTGCGGACTCTTGAATCCCTTGGATTCCTTTTTCGCGACAAACAGGACAAAAAATACCGCCTAACGTTGCAGGTCCGCACCTTGAGTCATGGTTACGATCAGGAAGAATGGATTCCTAAAGTCGCGCGCCCCATCATGGTCGAACTGTGTAAGAAAATACTGTGGCCCTTAGCCCTTGGAACCATAAACGGCGCCCACATATTGGTTCGAGAAACGACAGATGAAATCAGTCCTTTTGCCATTCGCCGTCATCGTGGTGGACTCCAGATTCCTTTGTTGAGCACAGCGTCCGGGTCCGCGTATCTGGCTTTCAGCGACCCTCACAAAAGAGAAGAGCTCATCGAATTCGCTATGGCAGAAGATCAAGATGCATTGTCACGGGGTGGCAGCAACATCGAGTTGTACAGGCGTTCTCTTGAAGCTGTTCGCACGGATGGGTATGCGTGTATGCGTGTGGTCGGACCCGATCACAATGCGCTGGCTTTTCCGGTTATCGTCAATGGTGAAATTTTTGCAACAATTTCCGCGCGCTTTTACACGTCTGCGATGACCTTGCAGCAAGCGGTTGAGCGCTACGCTGAAGATATGCGCGAGACTGCGCAGCGTATGGGGCAGGAAATTGGAGCCTGGAAAGAAAAATTACCCGACGCCGCCTAATTCAGGACGGAGCGTTAGCTGCCGTTTCTGAATCTTGTGGAAACGGCATCCGATAGGTCAGCGCTAAAAACACCAACGACAGGCAACCTGCGATCAGCATGCTGGTACGCGGTGTGGTGAGCGCCGCGACCGTACCCCAAATGGGGCTACCCAACGCATAGCCAGTCATCAATGTCATATTCAATATAGCGATACCGCGACCTCGCACAGCATTTGGCAGTATCAATTGCGCGGAAATTTGGAGGGCCGACATAACAAAAAACCATGCTGTACCGGCGCACAGCAGAATAATGCCCATTGCCAAAGAATTTTCCGTGGCCGAGAGGAGTGCCAACATAATCGCATGGATGACAATCGTCCGTAGTTCAACGCCCCGGTGATTGCCCCCATACCAAAACACCCAAAGACCAGGCCGTAGTCTGCTGAGTTGGGAACTAGCATCGGCATCATCGCTAGGATGATGGAGGTCACAGAAAAGAACAGACCGCCGCGCAACATCACAGTTCGGAATCGATCCGATTGGCGCACGAAACGGAAGCCCGTGCGCATAGCGCTAAGAAAACTTTCTCCCGTTGTATCGGCGGCTTGTGGTGTGCGCCGCCACCATATGAGAACCGCGAGCAGGAAGACGTAGGTTGCGGCGTTAACACCGATCACCGCAGCGCCCCCGATGATCGGAATTAGCACCCCGGCTATACCAGGCCCTAGGACACGCGCACCATTGTTGGCGACACTGTAAAGGCTGACCGCGTATGGCACGTTTTTGATCCCGACGATCTCCGGCACAACGGCAGACTGTGTTGGTTGAGTGCGAAGCCAACTGCGAGCAGGCCGGACAATGCCAACAGCATGATGGGGTCTTTGTTACCCATGAATATGAGGATGGCGAGGAGAGCTGCCGCCATCATCATCCATGTGTTGGCAACAATCAGGAGTCGCCGTCGATCAAACGTGTCAGCAAGAGTGCCCGACGCAACTATCAATAGGACTGTTGGCAGAAAATAAGCGGTTTGTACTAGAGAAACGAGAATCGGATCGCCGTTCGTCCAGTCTTTCATCAGCCAGGCTGCGGTTATGGTCTGCATCCAGTAGCCTAGGTTGGATAGACAGATGCCAATCCAAATCCAGCGAAAGAGGGGTAAACGCAGGAGGGACCAAATGCTGGTCGTTGACTGGGTATCATCTTCTGCGTTCAAGGGGTTTGGGCCTTTGCATCGAATACATTAGAATTGGCACAAAACCGTGCCAATCCGGAGTCGCCAATGGGCATTTGAAGCCCGACCACTGGGTGACGGTTTTACCCCATGCGCTGTTGCCAGTGTTGTGGGCAAGAAAGCATGATCCCACAAGACCAAATTCATACATAGAGAGCATCATGAAGAGATCACTGAGCAAGCCATCGCGCCGTTCAATTCTCAAGGGGGCCACAGTTCTAGCGGCGGGCGCACTTGTGTCGCCACGTCTTCGTGCGGCAGAGCGCAGTGACGTCATTATTATAGGCGGCGGTTTTGCCGGATTGAACGCTGCTATTCTGTTGGCTGATGAAGGCCTGAGTGTCACCGTTCTTGAAGCCAATAATCGGGTTGGCGGGCGCGCGTTCACCGCTGACCACATTTTCGGTAGTCCTGAGTTAGGCGCCCATCAGATTGGCCCGTACTACGCGCGCATTCGCGATATGCCTCAGCGCCTCAATGTTGAGCTTGCCAACGGGTCAAACTTCAATGCGCCCTACACATTTGCTATTGGCGACACGCTCATTCGCAAAGAAGATTGGGAAGGCCATAAACTCAACAAAACAGTTGGGGCCGAACGCACGGCGCTGCCCTCTGCGATGCAGGGTTTCTACGTCGGCAAACACAATCCGTTTGAAGGATTTGATGACTGGCTTGAACCCGAAGCAGCGCGTTTTGATATTCCACTGGCGGATTGGCTTGTTGAAAAAGGCATCTCCGAAGAGGGTATGCGTTTGGTCAATGCGGGACTTGTCGCGCCGGACGCAGCGAATGTTTCTCTGCTGACCTTGCTGCAGGAATCGACGCGCGGTCGTTTGATGTCGGGCGCGGGCGACTCAAAGGGCAAAGACAGATTTGAACAGTATGCTTTGGCGAGCGCTCACGTGGTTGGCGGAACATCTCGTTTACCTGAAGCCATGGCTCGGCACCTTGGCGATTCTGTCCTCATGAACAAAATCGTGACGAACATAGATATGTCAGACAACGGTGCCGACATCACCTGCCTTGATGGAACGCGATACCAGTCCGATTTCGTTATTTCCGCCATACCATTTGGCCCGCTCCGTCGGGTGTCGATTACGCCCGTATTAGAGGGTGAGCAAGCTGCGGCCGTCCGCCACATGCCGTACGCGACCAATTCGCAGGTTCATATGCGGTTGAAAGGTGAGCCGTTTTGGGAACAAGACGGCATGGATGCATCGCTCTGGTCAGATGGTGCGCTCAACATTGTGCGCCAGCCACTCGACTATGATGGCAGTCGTGAGCGACTGGTCGCTATCGGTTCGGGTAAGAAGGGCGAACGGCTCGATCAGTTGCCACCGAAAGAGCGTGGTGAATTTGTCGTCCGTGAAATCGAACGACTCCGACCGTCGACCAAAGGTAAAATCGAGGTCACCGGCGTTCATTCCTGGCCGCAATATAATTTTGTCTCTGGATGTCGGCATTCCTATGGCCCCGGGCAGGTCACGCGCTTCGCCCACGAAATGATTAAGCCGCATCACCGCATGCATTTTGCCGGAGAGCACACCCGCCGGCTTGAGATCGGTATGGAATCGGCGATGGAATCTGGAGAGCGCGCTGCCTTCGAGATATTGGAACGCACCGTCTAAAAGGATCTACTTCTATGACACACAATACGACACCAAAACGCACGCTGAGCCGGCGCGGATTCAACGCAGCTCTTGGCGCTTCCGCATCTTTACCTTTGCTCGGCCGTAAAGCTTTCGCCTTTGAGTCTGCCGACGTCATCGTCGTTGGCGCGGGCCTCGCTGGCTTAAACGCTGCCCTAAATCTCGAAGCGGAAGGCTATAGCGTTATCGTTCTTGAGGCGGCTGACTATGTCGGCGGACGAACACGGACGTATGACTTTCCGTCTGGTCCGACCAATGCTGGCGGCCAAACGATTGGGCCCTATTACGCCCGCATCCGTGATCTGGCAGATCGACTAGGCGTGCCGTTGATGTCGCCGCCGGGCCGCGTTGCCATGGGCAATTATGTCAGTGGTGAGTTGGTGTCTTCGGCGGATTGGCCAAATGCTAAGGTGAATAAGACTGTTGGTGCCGAGCGCAATGTTCAACCTGGGGCGCTAGAGTTCTTTTATTTATCAAATAACAATCCACTGCCCGATGTCGAAAGTTGGAAGGAATCCGAACAAGCGCACCTTGATGTCTCTATAGCGAGATACATGCTGAACAAAGGAGCTTCGGAAGAAGCTTTGCGTCTCGCCAGCATTACGATGAATGTTTTTAGTCTATCGACAGGGTCGGCTCTCGCGTATCTCCGTGACATTAAGCGCTTACAGTGGGGCATCGCCACTTCGGACAACCAGAACACGCGCTCGACCTATGGTGCCAGCACAGAGGACGATGGGTTTGAGTTCAGTGAGGTCGCAGGCGGCACGCAACGTTTGCCGGAAGCGATGGCGGCCGCGTTGAACGGTGATGTGCGGCTTAATCAGCCGGTTCGCTCCATCTCCATGACGGGTGAGAATGTCGAAGTGAAGACCAATGATGGCAGCCGGTTCCAAAGTAAATATGTTGTCTCTGCGGTGCCGTTCTCGGTGTTGCGAAATATTGACGTATTCCCGCATTTCGAAGGCATCCAGAGGTCAGCTGTGCGCCAGTCAGGACATGGCAATACCGTGCGGGTATTCATGGAGCCGAAAACACCGTTCTGGGACGACGATATTGGAGAAGCTGGGCTCTATACCGATACGGCGATTGAACGGGTGTTTGCTCGCAGCAATGAAGAGGGCGAGATTGTTGGCATCGATTGCTGGGTTAACGGCAATGCGGCCTTTCGACTAGATCAGCTTCCAAGCGAAGCGGTAGGAGACTTTGTAGTCGATACGCTAGCCAATATTCGCCCCTCATCTCGAGGAAAAGTTGACGTGATCAAGGTTCATTCTTGGGCTAAGCACTCAGCCTCTGGCTGTTGCCGCCACGTGTTTGAAGCGGGGCAGGTCACTGAATGGGCGGACGTCATGGCAAAACCACATAACCGATTGCACCTCGCCGGTGAGCAGACCCGCAGCATTGAGAACGGAATGGAAGCTGCCGCCAAATCGGGCGAGCGCGCGGCTTTCGAAATCATGGAACGCATTGGCTAGGAGCTGATCATGAAATGCTTCGTCACTGTTGGCTGGCTGTCACTTTGTCTGGGGCTGTCATTGCCCGCGGTGGCAGAGGACCCACTTCCTTCTGCGACGCCGGACAGCGTTGGCGTGACGGCCGAGGGTCTCGATGCCCTAGCCAACAGTATGCGTGGTCTTGTTGATGAAGGCCTCCGCGCTGGTGTGGTCTGGGGGGTCGTTAAAGATGGCAAGCTGGTTCAGCTTGAGGCGTACGGGCAACGCAACGTCGACGCCGCCTTGCCGATGGAAACCGATACAGTCTTTCGACTTTATTCTCAGTCACGCGCCGTCACAGCGGCCGCCATTTTAACTTTGGTCGATGAAGGCAAAATTAGTCTCGATGATCCCATTGCTGACTACCTGCCCGAAATTGGCAAAATGCCGGTAATAACGGAGCTAAGCCGGGACCGAGTCATTAAAACGGTTCCGCAAAGTCCGCCGATGACCATCCGTCATTTGTTCAATTACACCTCTGGTCTCGGGTATGCCCGGGACTGGCCCGCCGGGGTTGGCATTAAGCAGCGCGATATTTTGTCTCTTGATGGCGATCTCAGTGACATGATCGAAAAGTTCGCCAAGTATCCATTGCTGGCACAGCCGGGTGAGCGTTGGATTTATGGTTTCCACTCCGATGTCTTGGGTGCGATGGCTGAGGTGGTCTCTGGCCGCAAGTTCAATGACTTCCTTGATCGCCGCCTCCTCAAACGTATCGGTATGAATGACACAGGATACTGGGTGCGCCGAGGGTCCAATGACCGCTTAGCAGAAGTCTATGGGCCTGGTGAGGGCGATGCGCTCGTCGCGGTCTCCGCGCCAGCATCCAGTACTTACACTAAACCTGGAACCATGTTCTCTGCCGGTGGTGGTTTGGTCTCGACCGTGCCTGATTATCTCCGGTTCGGACAGATGATCCTAAATGGCGGTGAACTTGATGGTGTCCGTGTTTTGAAAGCTGGCACAGTCGCAACTATGGGCACCAACGCTTTATCACCAACGCAGGGCACGTTGTCTTTCGGCGACGGCTTTATAATCCACCGAGGCCCTTTAGCGGCTACGGCTGGGGCCTGGGGATTGGCGTGCGTATGGCAGATGCGGTCCATACTATGCCAGGCTCACCCGGAGATTTGGTATGGGGCGGCCTTGCCAACACCACCTATTTCTTTGACCCGACGGAAAACATCGTGGCCGTTGCGATGACGCAATATCTTGGACCAACGGCAGATGAAGTTGTGTTCCGTCTGCGCGAAGGCGTTTACGGCGCGTTGGCGGAGTAGGCCGATGGCTCGTCACCTATCGATTTTTGCAGCATTGGTTGCCCTTGCGGTTTCTTCGTCCTCGTTGGCGATGGATGAAGCCGCACCGCTGGATGTTGGTTTGTCACCGCTCGCGCTGGGTCACCTCGATGCATCCATGATCGCGTTGGTGGAGACGGGCCGCCGGTCCGGTGTGGTCTGGGCCGTCGCTAAGAACGGTAAGTTGGTGAATCACCATGCCGCCGGCCTGCGGGACATCGAAAACGACCTGCCGATGGAAACAGATACTCTGTTTCGTCTGTACTCAATGACCCGCGCGGTAACCACCGTCGCCGTCATGATCATGCATGAACAGGGCAAATTCGATCTCGATGATCCGGTTTCAAAATACATCCCCGCTTTTGCCTATACCCCGGTGCTCAAAAACCGTAAGGGTGATCCAACCGATACAGAGCCGCAGCAGTCGCCACTGACCGTGCGGCATCTTCTGACCTATACATCAGGGCTGGGATATCCATTTGACTACGATCCCTCTCTCGGCGTTGGGTTCGAGAATACGTTGGGACCAGGTATCACGATCGAACAGGGCGTTGATTTCCTCGCGAAGACACCGTTGCTCTTTCAACCAGGCAAGCACTGGTATTATGGATTCTCAGGAGATGTTCTTGGGCGCTTGGTCGAGATTTGGTCAGGCCAGCCCTATGATTCCTTTCTGCGCGACGGTATTTTCGCGCCCCTTGGCCTCAATGATATGGGTTTCCAGATTGCCGACGATCAATGGCACCGATTGGCCAAGGTCTATGCGCCCAGTGAAGGCGGTGGTTTGGTCGACGCGACACCGCGCGCGCCTGTCATCAATTCCTATCGCGACGGCGATACAATTTTCTCAGGCGGCGGTGGCTTGGTCGGTACTGCCATCGATTATCTTCGGTTTGCCCAAATGTTGCTCAACGGCGGTGAGTTAGATGGAGTGCGCATACTTGACCCGGAAACAGTTGAACTCCTCTCTCGCAATCATCTGACGCCGGAGCAAGGACCGCTCAATTGGTATGCCCAAGGCCGGTTCACTGAGAGTGACCCATGGTCACGGCTCAATGGATATGGCTGGGGATTGAGTATCGGTGTTCGTCTCGATGATCAAGCGCATACGATTGGTGGGGGGCGCGGCGAATTCAAATGGGATGGGCTCGCCAACACCACATTCTTTATCGACCCAGAAAATGAAATCGTTGCGGTCGCCATGACGCAATACCTCGGGCCGGGGCAGGATGATCTGGAAATGGCGTTGCGTACGTCGTTGTATGGTGGGCTGCTCGACTAAATCGCGATTTCGTCGATATCTAGACCCGATTTCAAACTTGGAAGCATGGCAGCCGCTACTGTTGCGACGATTGCGGCCGGCACGGCTGCCCAGGTGAAGGCTTCCTGCCAACTGATGGACTCGACAAGGAACGCCACACCTAGCGGGAAGGTGGCGAACGAAAGAAGCACGCCAGCGAGCATCACGGCTGACGCCGTTGCCCGCGCCCGGGTTGGGAACATTTCGGCAGCCAAGGCCCACATTGCCGCAGCTGATGCATAAAAGGTCATTGTCATGGCCCCAAACCACAGCACGTTCTCACCGTAGGTTTGGGGAATCCAGATCAGGCCGGCGAGCGCAGCGGTCCCAACGATCATACACGCCAGCACCGTGTTGCGTCGGGTCATGAAAAACTCGCCGATAATGGCAACTGCGATGTAACCGATGGCGCCGATGCCGTAAGAGAGACCGACGATCTCTGCTGCTTCTCGCTCTGTGTAGCCGTGGACCACACTAAAGAATGTTGGGAAGTAGAACGCGGTGCCCGCGTAGGCGCCGCCCTGAAAGAAGAATAATAGAAAGCACCATGTGGTCCGGCTGCGCAAAGCAGGTTCCCACAATACTTTGAGTTTCTCGGTCCAGGCTGAAAGGTCCCAGACACTCTTTTGATCAGTTGTTTGTTCCATGGCCTGTGCAGTAAATCTCGCGGACTCGGGCAGCGCGCGCGCAATGATAAAAGCGAGCGGGATCACGACTAGAGCCGGTAGGAAGATGTAACGCCAGCCATAGGCTTCAAGAATTGGTGCGCCGACGAGGGCCGCTAGAAACCAGCCGAGGGCATAGCCGGTTTGCAGAAGCCCGGTCATCAAGCCGCGCACTGGCGCGGGTGCGGCCTCCGCCATATAGGCGTTAATCAAAGGCAGAATGCCCGCACTCAAACCGAAAGCGCAGGCGCGTACTATGGTGAGGGTGACGATGGTCGGCGCGAGAGCGTGTACGCCAACGAGAAAGGCAGACATCGCGAGGCAAAAAATGAACAGTCGCCGTCGGCCGAACCGGTCTGCCGCCACACCGATCGTCACCGTGGCAATGGCGGCGAAAATAAAGGAGACGGAAAGAATTCCGCCAATGGCCGACAGTCCGACATCGAAGGTCGCCATGATGCCTGGGATGGCATAGCTGAACAAAGACTGATCGAAGTTGGAAAGCGTCTGGCCGGTCATGCAGATCGCAAAAATCAACAGTGGTGTGCCGCTGACCTGCCGAACTATCGTCCTGAAGTTTAATTTTTCATCTGTCACAATGGTCAGCGCGCCAATCGCAACTTATCGACGGCTAGCTGTTTGTGCCGGAAGGGGAGCTCGCCTAGCCGATTGCTGGCGGCAATCACATCAACAATGCGTACCAAGAACAAAGACGGCGCGAGGTCATGCATGCTTTGCGATAAATCTTGCAACGTTCGCGAGCGCTCGTCGGCATCAAACATACCGTGTGTTGCGTCAATCGTCGGCATGAGGTCCGGCGCACAAAAGAAGGCACCTGTTTTTTTGCACGAGAAAATCTCGATGGCGCGGATGACATCCCAGTACGACGCGGCATTCCAAGTGGCCGAAATCGCATCCGCCTTGCCCCAATCACCGGTGAAGTACTTTCTAATCCACTCTTGGCCTTGCAGTGGATTCAGTTCCATGGCTACGCCAACAGCCGCGAGGTCCTGCGCCACTTTCTGATACATCGTTGGCGCTTCCAAAACCCCGGTGATCAAAACCTCGGCGCGAAATTCCAGTCCAGACTCATATCCCGCTTCCGCCAAAAGCACCCGCGCCCGTTCCGGGTCATAGGGGTACGGGCGGATGTCGGGGTTGTACCCCGTCATGCCAGGCAAGCCCGGTTGCCCTGCCGGTTCCGTAGTCCCCATCATGATGATGTCTGCAATCGCCTGCTTGTCGACCGCATAGTTGAGGGCTTGGCGCACCCGCTGATCGGCAAAGGGTGACTCCGGGTCGCGATTTGCCAAGGCGAGAGAGATCACCTGTCCGCCAGGTTTGGTGACGATGCGGAAGTCTTGTGCTTTCAGCGCATCAATCTCGACCACTCCAAAGTTGTAGCCGACATCGATCAACCCAGACATCAACGCCTGCACTTGCGACGGTGCATCTTTGACGATGCGGATATCAACGACGTCAAACTCCACTGGCGCACGCCAGCTATCCGGATTGGCAACCAGATAGGGTCGTTGGGATTCTAGGCGCCAGTCTTCAACCACGTAAGATCCCGTGCCGATGGGGGCTTGGCTAAATGCATCTGGGCCAAGCTCTTCATACAACCAAGGCTCGGGCATAAGAATCGTCCCGAATCGTCGGGGCAGCAGCACGTCAGGGACAAATGTTTCGATCTCGAGGGTTAGATCATCGACTGCCCGAACAGATTTTATGCTGCGGGTCTCAGCCGAAATAACATACCGGCCTGCCGCTTCACTTTTCAGATACTCAATCGTCTTGACCACGGCAGCGGCGGTGAAGGGCCGTCCGTTAGAGTAGCGAACATTGGGGCGAAGATTGATACGCCAGGTCGTGTCGGATGTCGGCTCGGCTCTCAGTGCTAATCCCTGTTCCAACGTGCCGTCGATTGAAACATAGAACAGCATGTCGTGGATCATCGCATGAGGGTTAATCACGCCTTGCGGTAACGATGAGAACGGATGAAGTAACGCGACGATGTTACCACCGCCCGCTGCCCGAAGAGTCTCGCCATGGGCGGGTTGAATCAAAAAAAGACCCGAGATCACAACAGTCGCCAAGCGACGGACAGACTGCAAAAGTCGATCTATGTTCCAGCCTTGCTGCCTGGACCTCTGAATGCGACAGTTTTGCCGACTGCGCTCGCGTACCATGAGTGTGGGAGTGTTCATAATCAGCAACGCTAACACGGGGGAGGTGCCCCGGAAAACGGGACGGCATATGTTTAAGACTGTAGTGGCCACTCTATGCGCGATTGTCTGCCTGTCTGGTGCGGTGCTGGCTGAGTCCGTTGTTCATCGCGGCAATCGCGGCGAGCCGGATACGCTGGACCCTCACAAAACCGCCAACGGCTGGGAGGCCAGCATTGCCACTGAGTTGTTTATGGGGCTCACCGCCGCTGGGCCCAGGGGTCAGGTCCTGCCCGGCGTTGCGCAATCGTGGACGATCTCGGATGACGGCCTGACCTATCGCTGGGTTTTACGCGAAGGATTGCAATGGTCCGATGGGCAGGCGTTGACCTCCGCTGACATCGTTTATTCCTACCGACGTTTGCTGGACCCGGCCACGGCATCACCTTTTGCCTCGTTGCTCTATGCCATCAAGAACGCCGAAGGCATTAATACGGGTGGCGCCAATGCCTCATCTCTTGGCGTGAGAGCTGAAGACGACCTTACGGTCGTCATGACGTTGGAGCATCCCGCGCCCTATTTGCCGCAGCTTCTCATGCATCGTGGATTGCCCGCGCCGCGCCATGTGGTCGAGGCCGTGGGTCCGCGATGGGCAAGGCCGGGAACTTTTGTCGGCAATGGCGTTTTCACTTTGGCGGAATGGGTGCCTCAATCTCATGTGCGGCTGGAGCGAAATCCAAGGTTCTTTGATGCGGAGTCTATCGCGCTTGACGCGCTTTATTTTCACCCTGCTGAGAATCTGGCTGCGGCTATCACTCAGTTCCGTGCTGGTGAACTCGATGTGGTGCCGTCTTTGCCACAGGACCGCTTGGCCTGGGTGGAGGAAAATATGCCGGGTGCACTTCGCGTTCACCCGTCTCTCGGCGTGGAGTATTTGGTCTTCAACACGAATCGCCCGCCCTTTGATGATGTCCGCGTTCGCCAAGCGTTGTCGATGGCTGTCGCGCGCCCCGTTTTGGTCAACAACTTCCTTAAAGGTGGGGAGATTGAGGCGTACTCAATTGTCCATCCCGATGTTATGGGAAACCTAGGGGTCTACCGCCCACCCGCACTTCAAAGCAACGACGCGGGGCGCTTGAAACAGGCAGAAGAGTTGCTGCGTGACGCTGGATACGACAGGGCGAACACACTCAAATTTACGGCACGTTTTAATAATCAAGACATCATCGCGGCGACAATGGATGTTGTTGCCCGTATGTGGAGTCGGCTCCCGGTTGAGGTGGAGTTGTTAGGCTCTGATACACCAACTTTGTACGCGGATACCCGCAGCGGGAACTTTGAGGTCGCGCGAGCCGCCTGGTACCCAGAGGCGGTCGATCCGTCCGCGTACCTTTATCTCTTAAAGTCTACGTCCGGTCCAATGAACCAGTCGGGCTTTCGTAATCCCAACTTTGACGAGCTGTTAAATCAGGCTGACCGTGAAGTTGATCCGCAGAAACGGTTGGCGCTGTACCGTCAGGCGGAAGTGGTGCTCGGGAATGATCAGCCTGTCGCGCCGTTGTTCTTCTACGCCTATCGCATGTTGGTATCGCCAAAAATTAGAGGGTGGGAGAATTATAACCGCAATCTTCACCCTGGACGCTTTCTCTCAGTCACGGATTAGGTGACCCTAGTTTACCGGCCGACGGCGTAACCTTGCATGCCGCGTGGATTGGCGGCCGCACGCATCAGGTCACCATCATTGGCACAGGCCGACAAACGGCCTTCTGACCAATCCGACGCTACGACGATGTCGTGGCCGCGACGGCTCAGTTCATCAAGAGTCTGGGCGGTAAACCGGCCTTCAGCGACCAGGCGCCCGGGCTTTGCCAAGCGCGGATAGAAGGAATTAGGCCAATGTTCGCTGTGGAACGATGGCGCGTCGATCGCCTCTTGCAGGTTCATGCCATGATGGACATGACGCAGGAAGAATGTCGTCGACCATTGATCTTGCTGGTCACCGCCAGGCGTACCGAAGGCTATGTAGGGTTTGTCATCACGCAAAGCCAGTGATGGCGTCAACGTTGTGCGCGGCCGTTTCCCCGGCGCCAGTGCATTGGGGGACCGTTCATCAAGCCAAAACATTTGAGCGCGGGTGTTTAGGCAAAACCCTAAGTCAGGAATGGCTGGCGATCCTTGCAGCCAGCCGCCGCTTGGTGTCGCGGAGACCATGTTGCCGTGCCGGTCAATCACATCGAGATGGCAGGTGTCACCGCGGGTTTCGCCAGTCTTGGCAACGGTTGGCTCGCCGGCCCCAAATTCACCGAGGTCTTGTCCGCCCGCCGGAGAAGTATCACCCACGCCAATGGGCCCGCCGTATCCGGCGATGTCGCCGGGTCTGAGATCCAACGACGCCATCTCGCCAATCAATCCCCGTCGGGTGTTCGCGTAGTCAGCGCTGAGTAAAGTCTCAAGGGGTACGTCAGCAAAATTTGGATCGCCGTAAAAGGCTTCCCGGTCGGCAAAGGCCAGCTTGGCGCATTCCACAACGGTGTGAACAAAGTCGGGTCCGGCTGGCTCCATGGCAGCGATGTCATAGCCGGACAGTAGAGCCAACTGTTGTAGGAACACCGGCCCTTGTCCCCACGGCCCGGTCTTGCACACGGTATAGCCGTGATAGTCCAGGGTTGCCGGGTCTTCGTAACTGGCCGTCCATCTGGCCAGGTCGTCGCCCGTCAACAATCCGCCGTGGCGGCGACCCGATGTGTCCATCGCTTCCGTCGTGCGGCAAAAAGAGTCGATGGTCTCGGCAACGAATCCGTCGCGCCAGAGTATTCTTGCCAATTCAATTTCGGCATCGCGGTTAGTGCCGGTCGCGTTTTTAACGAGTGTCTTGTAGGTCTCAGCTAAAACTAGATTACGAAACAAGGTGTTTGCGGCGGGCGCATGACCCTTGTTGAGATACAGCGTGGCCGACGTTGTCCATTCCGTTTCAAACAGACCCTTCATCCGCGCGATCACATCGGCGGTTGTTGGCAATAACGGTTGTCCGTGTTCAGCGTAATGAATGGCGGGTGCTAGGACGTCTGCGAGGGACCATGTGCCGTGATCGCGCAACAGCAGCATCCAAGCATCAAAGGCCCCAGGCACGACAGCGGATAGCAACCCTGTTCCGGGAACAAGGGAGAGATCGAGGCTTTTAAAGTGCTCAATGGTTGCCGCTTGCGGCGCCACGCCCTGGCCGCACAACACGGTTGCTTTGTCCTGCCCGGCCTTGGCGAACAAAATCGGTACTTCGCCAGCGGGGCCGTTGAGGTGCGGTTCGACGATCTGCAATGTGAAGCCCGCGGCCACGGCAGCATCAAAGGCATTGC
>WLXB01000084.1 GCA_012103295.1 Alphaproteobacteria bacterium
GATTTAAATTCTTAGATAAAGACCATAAGTCCTTATAAGTAAAACGGACTACTGGTCTATATTCGAGCTAATCTTCGCAGCGCTTCGCATCACTTGCTCGGAGAACTGTGCTGACGCGTCTTTGACGCTTAGCGCTTTGACGGGGAACCGGATATCCAGCACCGCCGAAATGCTGCGACCCTGACATATCGGGGCGGCCAAGCTTGAGTGTCCCTTGTGAGGCATTTGGTCACAGTAAAAGCCGGGGCCTTTGATGGGATCAAGCTGCGTATCAAGTAATCCCTCACTGAGGTCGACCGCGTTCAGCACGTTCGGATCATCGCTGAGGACGGCTTGAATCATGGTGCGCCGCTGCTCTTCACCACTATTTGCAAGATAAACGCGGCCAGCGATTGATGTGATCAACGGAAATCTTAAGCCGATCGGAGCCAGGTGCATGACCAGCGGGCTCAACGCATCTGTGTCCCAAAGAACTTCCATACGTAGACGGCGTGGTTGGGCAACTGTGACCGGCCACAAAACATCCTGGCACAGGGCTTCCATAACGGGAACGGCGGCCCGCCTGACCCAGCTTGAATGCCGTATTCCGTCGGTCAGGCTGAGCGCTAGTTCGCCGACTTCAAAGCGTTTATCGGCCTCACGACGAACCACATATCCAAGGTCTTCCAAAAAGAACAATATTCTAGACACGGTCTGTCGGGGCAGCGCCGCTGTCACTGCAGCCTCAGATATTGTCAGAGGACCGACACGGCTGAGGGTATTTAGGATGGTGAGGCCCCGTTCAAGAGACCGAATGCTGTAGTTCGATGGCATTTTCGGCAATTCATCTGCGTCAAAAAATGGTGCTGCCACGAAATCTAAACCATGACGGTCTGTGCCATTTGGTCCGTGGCAAATACGCTCGTACAGTGAGCAAAATGGGTTCTAACCACCTGTACCCATACAATGAGCATGGCTCTTGTTAACTGATGCAAATGTGCATCGGTCGAACTAAAACCCTACAATAATTGTCTAATTGCGTTGTCTCAGCAGAATGGTAGAGGCAAAATTAGACGTTGGCGTCCTGGGGGCAGGGCGCAAGATTTTTTAGAACTGATCAGCAGGTCAAATCACTGCTGTTAAATGCTTTTATGATCCTTGGGGGAAATCAAACTATGAAGACCCGTAATTTACTATTGGCCTCGTTGATGGCGTCGGTAGCTTTACCGGCCTCACAAGAAGCCTTCGCGCAGGGCCTTGCGCTTGAAGAAATCGTCGTTACCGCGCGTAAGCGTGACGAAAGTATTTATGAAATTCCGGTTTCAGTGTCTGCCATGTCGCAGCTCCAATTGGACCGCTCAGGCGTTGGCAATCCAGAAGACTTATCCGCGTTTATTCCTGGCATGGACTTCCAAGGATCGACGTCGACGGGCGCGCGGCAAAACCCGGCTATCCGTTTCCGCGGTTTGAACCAGCAGCTGATCACACCGTCGTCACAAATCGGCGCGTTGTTCTGGGATGGTTCTTATGTCGGCGGCGGCGGTGGCTTCCTTCCGTTTACCGATCTTGAGCGCGTTGAGGTCATCAAAGGACCACAAACAGCGTACTTCGGTCGCAATACGTTTTCGGGCGCCGTAAACATTATTCCTAAACTTCCGGGTGACGAATGGGAAGGTCACGTTGCATTAGACTGGTCCCCGTCCCAAGCAGACGAATTCACCGTCGAAGGTGCAATTGGTGGCCCTGTTACTGATACGGTCGGTCTACGTCTTTACGCCGGTTATGAACAAGATGGTGGCGATTTTAGGACGCAAATCGACGATGAAGTATACGCGCAGACCAAGGACCTCTCATTCAGTGGAACATTGACAGCAGATGTCAAAGAAGATCTGCGGCTCAAGGTCAGTGGTTATTACGTTAATGCCAGTGACACCGGCACCTCCGGTTCCGTGAATGCGGCAGGACCTGATGGTGTTGCGGGAGGGCAATGTGGCCTCACGTTCACCGGTGAGTACTTGAATGCGGTGACCGGAGAGCGCACACCGTTTACTCGCAATTTGTCTGACTATGGTGGCGCGACGTTCTGCGGCAACTTCCCAGACGGCGATAACTGGGTTGCTCCATTTTTCCTTCAACCGACCCAAGCCAATACGTTCCTCGGCTCTGCAGATCGGTTGCCGGTTATGGATACTCTGCATCCGCTGGCCGAAAAGTACGGCATTATTCCAACCCCACCAGGCCGGTTAGGCGGCGAATATAGATCGTGGCGCCTGCAATTCAGCGGAGATTATGACATCGGCGATCACACGTTGTCATTTGTTGCCTCTCGCGCAAATACAGGGACGGCCTCCGTCGTTGACTTTTTCTTCGGTTCTGTACCGTTGGGCGGCGCGTTGGGTCAGAACTTTATCGTCGGCACGCAGATCGCCATTCGTGAGACCTATTACGAAGCACGGATCTCATCACCCCAAGACCAGCGCTTTCGCTATCTCGTTGGTGTCAGCGATTATGCGCAACGCTTTCGTGATTTCGAACCGCCGATTGCTTCGGCTCCGCTACAGGCAGTTGACTGGCAGAACAGTTCCACGTTCGGAATCTTCGCGTCCGCTGATTACGATATTACCGATGACCTGACGATATCTGTTGAAGGTCGTTATACGGATGAAGAAAACAACACAATCATTCAGGGTGCCATTCCTGCTGGTTGGGGCGGCAGCGGTGCGGCATGTCCGGTGAGTACCACCTGTAACTCTCTGAATGAGTACACAGATTTCATTCCGCGTGCGATCTTGAGCTACAATGTTATGGAAGGTGCTACTGTTTACGGTAGTTGGTCCTATAGCTCACTGCTTGGTGTACCGACCCGTGCCACCTTCGTGAACAGCGTGGCACCGGAAGTTATTCCTAACGATCTCCTCGCCACACTTGGTGATTTCACACCGGTGCAAGAGGCCGAACAATGGGAACTAGGGTGGAAACAACAGTTTGATAACTGGGCCTTTACCCTTGCTGTCTATGATATCAAATGGACCAATCAACCGTTCGCAGCCGTTATCGTTATCCCGGCGGCCGCCGGTGGCGGAACCACTGCCTATGCTGGGCCGGGTGATTCCAAATACCAAGGGTTTGACCTTGAGATCACGGGTAACCCAACGGATTGGCTTAGCGTCACAGGTACATTTGCCTATCAAGACAACCGTTTGGTTACGTTCTCGTCTCGTGGGTCCAATGAATCAAACGTGCTTGGTTCCGGTCCTTTGTCCGTTGTTAACGATGGCAATCGGGTGCGCAACACACCAACGATAACAGGCTCCTTCAGTCCAACGCTGATGGGGGCTATTGGTGATCGCGAATGGTTCATTCGCACCGATTTCTTATACGAAGGCGCGACTTGGGCTGATTATTCCCAGTTCAACCGGGCGCCAGATCGTTTCGAAATCAACATGCGGGCCGGAATTGACCTGTTTGAGGGAACTACCCTCGAGGTTTACGGCACGAACCTGACCGACCAGAGAACTTTGAACCTCAATGGCGGTACGACGGGCTTCATCTCGTTGGATCGTAAAGCCTTCTCCGAACCACCTCAAAAGCGCGAGTTTGGTTTGCGTTTAAGAGCTGAATTCTAGGCTTAGGTCACATTCGCTAAATTGGAAGGCCGGTCCCCAGGACCGGCCTTCTTTTTTTGGCCCGAACTATGGCGTTTCAAGTCAGAGGTCGACTTGGCTTCTGCTGATTTTCCAAAAGGGGAGCCGATTTCTTGCGCTCGCATAATGAGCATGTCTGGCGGCTACTGGTGCAAATATGTACCGCTTAGGCGAGAAGGTTAGAATATTCGTCTAATTACGTTGTCTGGAGTTCCGGGGAACGGCATGTTGGGCGCGCTTGTTCCTGGGGTGGAACACCAGAATTTTGAGTAGAACTGACTGTCAGGCATTTAGAACTGATGGTTGATCACATGATCTAGGGAGAGAACTGGATGAAGACCCGTAATATTTTAGTGGCCTCTTTGATGGCCTCGGTGGCTTTGCCGGCGTCACAAGAAGCCTTCGCGCAAAGCTTGGCGCTGGAAGAAATCGTCGTTACCGCTCGTAAGCGTGACGAAAACATTTATGAAATTCCGGTTTCCGTGTCGGCGATGTCACAGGATCAACTAGAGCGCGCGGGGATTGATAACCCTGAAGAGCTTTCCAGCTATGTCGCTGGTCTTCAATTTGAAGGGTCAACCGCGACCGGTGGTCGTGTGAATCCGGCCATTCGCTTCCGCGGCATGAACCAGCAAATCATCACACCGTCGACCCAAGTCGGCGCGTTGTTCTGGGATGGCTCCTACGTCGGCGCCGGTGGTGGCTTCCTGCCTCTTGGTGATGTTGAGCGTGTCGAAGTGATTAAGGGGCCGCAAACGGCTTACTTCGGACGTAACACGTTTACCGGTGCTGTGAACATCATCCCCAAGCTTCCGGGCGATGAGTGGGAAGGCGATATCTCGCTTGAATTCTCTCCGTCACAAGCCAGCGAGTATAAAATTGACGCCGGAATCGGCGGGCCGATCAACGATAAAGTCGGTGTTCGCGTCTGGGCTGGGTACGAAAAAGACGGTGGCGACTTTAAAACACAAGACGGCACACCGTACGCAGTTTTCAAAGATACATCCTTCAGCGGCACGATGGTTTTTGATCCATCAGACGATCTGCAGCTTAAGTTGACTGGTTACTACACCAGTGCCGATGACAACGGCACGTCCATTGGTGTTGACTCTGCTGTTGTCGGTACTGCAGCGGGTGCTTGTAACGACAGCTATACTGGCGAGTACCTTAATGTTGCGACCGGCGAACGGACCCCGTTCACTCGGGATCTCAGCGCTCTTGGGTTCACGACGTTCTGCCGTGATTATCCTGATGGTGAGTTTTTGGTTGCACCAGTGACAGTAAACCCAGTCGCAGAAGATACGGTTTCCTTCTTCGTATCGCGCCTGCTTGCACTAGAAAATCTCCATCCTCTGCTGAACAAATACAGCATTCTAAGACAGCCGGGTGGCGACGAGTTGGGTGGGCGTAACCAGACCTATCGTCTCCAGTTCAGTGGTGACTACGATATTGGTGATCACACAGTGTCTTGGCAGGTTTCTCGTTCGAATACGGGAACCGTTGATGTTCGTGACTTCCGGTTTGGTATTCCGAATATCCCAGGCCAGGTCCTTATTCTTGGTAACAACATCGCCCTTCGTGAGACCTATTACGAAGCCCGCGTTGCTTCGTCTGACGATCAGCGTCTTCGCTACATGCTTGGTGTGAGCGATTACGGCATGCGGTATCGCCTCGGCAATGCACCAGTTAATGCAACTCAGGTTTCAACTGGCGCCGGTGCAACGATCGATTTTCAAAACAACACGACAACGGCCATCTTCGGTTCTATCGACTATGACATTACTGATGACCTGACCGCGTCTGTTGAATTGCGTTATACGGATGAAGAGTCGTTAACCCTAAAGCAAGGGAACCCGGGCCTTTCGTGTACTGATCCAGCATTGACCTGCGATGCACTCAATGAGTACGACGATTTCATTCCTCGTGTGATTTTGAACTACACACCGTTTGAAAGTGCCACCGCTTACGCCAGCTATTCCTACAGCTCGCTACTCGGTGTCGCTACGCAAGCTGGTTTCGTCAGTAGCGTTGTTCCAGACGTTATTCCGGCTGACCAGGTTTCTGTCATCGGTGAATTCACCGCGCCACAGGAAAACACTCAGTACGAACTCGGGTGGAAACAGCAGGGCGAAAACTGGGCGTTCACGTTTGCGGCCTTCTACGCAGACTGGAAAAACCAACCGTTGGCCTCTGTCGTTCTGTTGCCAGCCGGTGGAACAACGTCGTTCCGCGCCGCTGGTGATTCAGACTACTTAGGCTTTGATCTTGAGTTCTCAGCTCAGCCTACCGATTGGTTGGATCTCCAAGGCACCTTGGCTTATGTGGATGCTGAGATGACATCCTTCTCATCCCGTGGGTCCAATGAGTCCGTGGTGCTTGGTTCTGGTTCATTGTCTGTCGTCAACGACGGCAACAAACCCCGCAACATTCCGAAGTGGACGGCGTCTTTGAGCCCGACAATCCTGGGTGAGATGGGTGACCGGCAGTGGTTCATCCGTACAGACTTCCTGTATCGGGCCGGATCATGGGCTGATTACTCGGAGTTCAACCGTCAGGGTAGCCAGTTCTTGGTCAACGCTCGCGCGGGTATCGATCTGTTCGACAACAGCCGGATCGAAATCTACGGCAAGAACCTGACCCAAGATAAGACCCTGGGTCTCAACGGTGGCACAACGTCAGGTCCTGGCGGAAACCGGAAGGTCTTCAACGAGCCGTACCAGCGTCGTGAGTTTGGTGTGCGCTTGACTGCCAGCTTCTAGACCTCAGTTACATCAATTAAATCAGAAGGCCGGTCTTTTTGACCGGCCTTCTTTTTTGCCGAAAGTCAGGCGCCTATGCGCGGCTAAAACCCATCGGGTGCGCCACTGGCAATGCAATTGTCCAGACATAATAGAATAATCACCTATTTTTACCCATTTTTCCTCGGTTTATTTTCTTTTATTACAAGAATATAGAGAGTAAATTTCTCCAAGGACATTGAGTTGGCTTGTCTCGGCGTCGCGCCGCATCAAGCCACGGGGTTAACTTAATAGAAGGGGAAGAGACCAATGACATTACGTCATTCGCTTATGGCCTTTACGGCTTTGGCCAGCTTTACAGCATCTGAAGCCGTTTATGCTCAGAACTTAGCCATTGAAGAAATTACAGTGACCTCGCGTAAGCGCGAAGAAAACCTACAGTCTATGCCTTTGACGGTGACGGCGCTGACCAGCGACGACATCTACGAGCGTGGCGTTGATAACCTCCTCGATCTGTCTGATTTCACACCGGGTTTCTATACGGAAACAGTTGGCGGACGTTCCGCTAATCCATATTTCCGTGGATTGGTTGTCAATACGGGCGTGGCAGACCGGCAGAACTCCTCGGTCTTTGTGGATGGTTTCTACGTCCTCGGAACAGCGGCAACGTTCGGCTTCAATAACATTGAGCGTGTTGAGGTCCTTAAAGGGCCGCAGTCAGCCCTATTCGGTCGCGCAACCTTCGGCGGCGCGGTCAACTACATCACAAAAACACCGGGCGATGATTTTGAAGCTGACGTCAACGTCGATGTCTCTGAGCATCAACGCTACGACGCTGCTGTGACTATTTCAGGCCCGCTCTTTGGTTCCGACAAACTGAAAGCTTTAGTCAGTGCCCGCTACTTCGAATTCGGTGGTGAATGGAAAAACACCGCTCAAGGCGAAAACGGTGTCACAATTGGTAACGAAGAAACTAAAGCTATTTCGGGTAAATTGCTCTGGGAACCAACCGAGCAGCTTGCCGTAACCGTGTCTGCATCCTATGCAGAGGATGACGATGGCCCGCCAGCGACAACCAGCCTTCCGGCTGAACTTGATAACTGCTTGTTTTATAGCTCAGCGATTCCGCTCGGATATGTCTGTGGCGAGCTACCTGATGACATCGACACCGTAAAGCAGAACAACCAGCGTGTGTCTGAGCGTTTCGGTGAGGCGGCGGGTCGTGTTCAAATCAGCGAGCGCTTTACGGCGGAAATTGATTACACCACCAGCAACGATTGGGCGTTGGAACTAAGGGCAGCCACTAACGAACAAACGGTCGACACAATCTCTGACGCCAGTTGGGATGACAGCTTTGGAGTTTCCAACGGTATCGGCGGCTTTGACGGTCTGGTGTTTGGTTCCGTCGGGCTGGTTGAAGCGAACCGCTCTTTCACCGGCTTCCAAGACAAGAGCCTTCAGTTCAAAGTTACGGCACCTGGTAGTGAGAAATACACCGCGTTCTTGGGTGCGTCCTATTATGAGCACGACATCTTTAACAGCAACAAACGTGTTACGGCGTCACGCCCGTTTGGCAACGTCGACTCATCCCGCCACATTGATAACTACTCTGTCTTCGGCAGTATCAGTTACAACGTGACCGATCAGTTGGCTCTTGGTTTTGACGGTCGCTGGCAGCAGGACAACGTGCGTGAATCAACGGCTGAGTTTCAACCACAGACAGCCGCCGAACTTCCGGGTTTAGGCTCGAACGATGAGTTCACGGCGTTTGCTTTTGATACGGCGAGTTTCAAGCGTTTCTTGCCACGTTTCATCATCGACTATAAGCCGAATGATGACGCAACGATCTATGCCGTGTTGTCTCGGGGGAATAAGCCAGGATTCTTTAACAATGCTGCCACCGCTGCCAACCTGGGCATTCCGGCAGACGTTTTAGAAGAAACGGTTTGGAACTACGAATTGGGCGCCAAGACTCTGTGGATGGATGACCGCCTTCTTATGAATGTTGCGGTCTACTACATGGATTGGACCAATCAGCAGATCCGTCAAACCTTCCTTGACGCTCAAGGGCAGGATTCAACGATCTCCACCAACGCCGGGGCGACGGAAGTCTATGGTGTTGAATTGGAAAGTACCTTCGTTGCATCGGAGAATCTGACCCTCTCCGGTTCGGTGGCGTATGCCGCGCCTGAATTCCAGTTTTTCGAAGAAGGCACCTTTGGCCCGCAGTTGGGTGTTGATTCTGATCTTGCCGGCAATGAGCCTTATCGCTATCCGGATTGGCAGATTCAGTTTGGTGCCGATTTCAATCAGCCTGATGTGCTGAATGATTGGGACTTCTTCGGTCGTGCCGACATGAACATGACTGGCAAGCGTTGGTCAGAAATTTACAACCTGTCCTACATCGGCTGGGAGTATAAATTGAACGTGCGCATGGGTCTGGAAGACGACAACTGGCGCCTGACCGCCTACGTGAACAACCTTCTCGATGATCGTTCACTAGCCGGTTCGTTCCGCTTCCGTGATCTGCGGCGCTTTGCGTTCTTTGATCAAACAACGTTTGATTTCACATTCCCCTATGCTCAGTTGGTTAACCTAAACCGGGGCCGGAACTTCGGTGTGAACATCAGCTACAGCTACTAAGTTTAGCGAACATTCGAATAGGAAAGCCCCGGGCCTTTGGTCCGGGGCTTTTTCTTTGTGCGTGTTATTAGGATGCCGTGCGTAAAAACCGTTCTGAACGCTAAATAATGAATGGCGCCGTAAATAAACAATCTTGGATTGGGTGAGCAATTCCGAACTTTTGGCCCTCAGTAAGGCGTTCAGCGTTTTGTAGGTTATCACGTGTTGCCAATTCATCACTACGTATGCGAAACCCTCGCCCCCACATTAGATCGTTGGCGGGGGGTGGGAAAGCTCTATGCCATTGGAATCGCTTGTTTTTTCACAATTACATTCTCAAACACGCGTGAATTTACTCCTTAAGATCGATAATTTAGTAAATTGTTCTAATAAAGTCGAATATCCTGCAATAGTCGCACTTCTTTTTTATCTCTAAGACCATTAATTTCGTTCAACGAACATGACGACCGCTAAGTTTTGTGGGCGGTAGGGGAATTACCAGAGGTAGGGAGAGATAAATGACACTCCGTCATTCACTAATGGCCTTTACGGCCTTGGCTAGTTTTGCAGCATCGGAAGCTGTTGTTGCGCAGCAGCTCGCTGTAGAGGAAATCGTGGTCACGGCCCGGAAACGGGCTGAGAGCATCCAAGATGCACCGGTCGCTATTACGGCGTTTAGTAGCGTAGAACTCCAAGCCGCCGGCTTTAGCAACATTCTAGATGTTACGAAAGCGACACCGGGTGTGTTTGTTGAGGCTTTCAACGTTTCTCCAGCGCGTATCGATACGACGCCACGTTTTCGTGGAATCTTTTTGTCGACGGGTAATCCGCTGCAACAGACGGCAGGTATTTTCATCGATGGCAACCCAGTCATCGGCGGTATTCAGGGTATCGGCATTCAAGAGCTCGAGCGCGTTGAAATTGTTAAAGGTCCGCAATCCGCGCTTTTCGGTCGCAACACGTTTGCGGGTGCGATCAACTACGTGACAAGAGACCCCGGCGACGAGATGCGCACCGATGTTTCGCTGCTGGCAGCGGACCGCGATGAGTACCGCGCCCAAGGAAGTGTTGAAGGGGCAATCAGCGACACGGTTAAGGCCCGCTTGAACGCCAGTTACGATTTTAATGGCGGCCACTATGATAACAACGCCGTGGATGGGCAGGAGCTTGGCGAAACAACAACCTGGTCCGTCAGCAGTGTCGTCACCTTTGAGCCGTCTGAAACGTTCCGCGCAAAAGTACGCGCCCATTATTATCAAGATAATGATGGCCCGCCCGCCGCGCAGAACACAACTGGTGTCAATTTCCACAACTTCGGTGGTTTTCCAATTACAAATGGTGTGGCTGACACCAGTTCACCGTTTGATGGCCCTGGGGGTGCTGGAGAAACAGAATCTGTCTTCGCCGGTAAAATTCTTGCTCCGCCGCGTGAAACCATTGGCCTGAACACAGGCGCTGAAGATTTGGCGCTGTTCCTAAGCACGTTTAACGCAGATGGCAGATCTGCTGGCGTGATATGGCCTGGTATTCAACCAGACGACAGAGACGAGTTTGGGCTTCGCCGCAACGCGCTGCGTCTGTCAGGTCAATTCGAATTTGATGTTACAGACGAAGTCACGTTCACATTGAACACGGCCTACAATGAGGAAGATACCGGTCAATGGACAGATTTTGACACGACAGAAAGTGATTCATTTAACAGCTTTAACTCGCGTCACATTAAGGATGTCAGCGTTGAAGGCCGGTTCTCAGGCACGTCATTTGACGACAAGCTGAACTGGACCGTTGGCGGTAACTACGTTGATATCGATATTGAATCCCATGGTGGGACCATAAACACACGCGGCTTCAATTTCTTCTTCGGTACAGCATTTGACCAACCGGACCTTACAGGCGCTAAAACGACGGCTGTATTTGGATCGTTTGATTATCAAATCACCGATCAACTCGCGATCATTGCTGAAGGGCGGTATCAGTGGGATGAAATCACCGAAGCAAATGTGAACGCTGGCTTGGCCGACCCCATTTCTCCGGCGACGCTCAAAAAATTCTTGCCACGTGTCGTTATCGAATTTGAACCCACTGACGATACACTTCTCTATGCCAACTATAGTGAGGGCAACCTACCTGGTGGGTTTAATCCCGGAATCGCTGACCTTGGACCAATCGGGACGGCTGAATTGCTTGCCCTAGCACCTGGTGCAGCGATCACGTTTGGTGAAGAGAAGCTGGTCAACTACGAGTTAGGTTGGAAGCAGACAGCGTTTGAAAGCCGTTTGGCGTTTAACTTGGCGGGCTTCTTCATGAAGCGGAGTGACGAGATTTTCCGCTCGATTGAGGTTGTGACGGACGAACGACCAGGTGCGCCGAACCCACTGCGTACGGTCGCGTTTAATGCCAACGGGGCGACGACCAACATCTATGGTTTGGAACTCGATGCGGCATTTAATGTGACAGAGAATTTATCGGTTGCGGGGTCGTTGGCCTACATCGATGCGAAGATTGAGTCTTTCCCTGAAGGTGAGGGAAGTGGTGACTTTGGCGATATCTTCGGACCACAAGCAAGTGTCGCCGGACAGGAAGCTCCTCGGTTCCCACCTTGGTCCGGTTCGTTCAACGCCACCTACGATCATCCGTTGTCTCAGGATGGATTGTTTGAATCCTGGTATACACGGGCAGATGTGTTCTACACCGGCAGTTACTTCAGCAGTAACGCGAACGTTGCTAGTACTGAAGGTGCCTTTGATGTCAATCTGCGGACCGGCGTCCGGAATGATGATCTCAGCATAGAGCTCTTCGTCACCAACGTGTTCAATGATGACACACCAACGGCTGTCTTTAACTTTGCTGACGTCTCCGAAGACACGCGTGGCCGTCCTGGTGAGAACTTTAACTTCACCCGTGAAGGCAATACGGTCGGACTGCGTGACCGCCGCCAACTCGGTGTGCGTGTAAACTACAGCTTCTAAGCTGAGGCACCTTAATTACAGAAGAAAGCCCCGGGCCTTCGGTCCGGGGCTTTTTCTTTTGGCACAGGGCCTATGAGGAAAGTTTCGACCAACATCTTCTAATCGCGAACCGATAAGTTGAACAGTCTTAAGGGGCTTGATTCTTGCTCACAAATCGAAAATTACTGTCGAATGTTCGGTCGGTCCAATAAGAAAAAAACAAAGGAATTGTCGCAGACGTCAGTCCTTGTGGTTGATGGCCACTCGAGATCGCGTGAGCTGATCTCGCGTCTGCTGACTCGAATTCATATCGGCCGAGGTTTGACCGCAACGTCAGCAGAAGATGCCCTCTATAATCTGGAGCAGGATCCAAAAATTGCCGACATCATTATTACGGATAGCAAACTTGCTGGTATGAGTGGCCTTAAGTTTCTTAAAAAGTTGCGCGGCTATGAAGACCCCAACATAAGGCTAAAGCCGGTCATTGGCGTTTCGCGTACCAGCGATATGAAGCTATATCGCAGTTTGGCCTCTTATGGCATTTCAGGATTTATCGTAAAACCGATTGGAGAGCACCGTCTGCGTGAAGCTTTGGAGCAAGCCTTGGCTGGTTATCTTGCTCCGGCACCCAGTCTGCATTTACCAGAACTTGAGTAAGTGGTTTTTTCTATTGATAACGGAAAGAAATAAGACTGTTACGCCTTAGACGCTATCCATCACCTCTTGCCACTCCTTAGAGACATCGTTGCGTCCCATATCTTCGGCATCTAGGTCGACAATGCGAAGAATGTGCGAGAGGTACTCCTGCCGCCAAGCATCACGCTCGGCGATGACCTCCTTAGAGGGTCGATAGGATTCAATCTCGCTCTTTTCGATCAATCCCTTAGCATCAATCAACCGTTCCAACGTGTCATTGCGATCACGTATCACCGAGACTTCGCCGGCTAGTGCCATGACCATTGCCAGCAGTTTATCTGAGGTCGGGTCATTGAAGAACTGGGGCCGTACGCCTTTTGAGTGCTTTGGCAGCTTGGCGCCGCTGGCATTTGCATCGCTCGGCATTGCGGCCTCCTATTTCTCGAAACCGTAGAGATACCAAAAGCCGCCGCCACCGAAGTCGCCGCCCTGGAACACATTGGTTCGTTTAGCTTTGGCCGCTTCATAGGCACTGGGCGCCATGGCTTCAAAGGTTTTCTCTGGATCGAACCCAGCCTCTTTGGCCGCACTCGGTGGATCAATTTCGTGGGACTTGCTCCAGAACGGTTCGTTGTTGTTGTAAGTGTCCCAGTCCAGGATGAACGCATCATAGGCATCCATCCCTTTATATGCTGGTGTTTCGACGTGGACGGCGACGCCTCCCGGTGTCAGCAATCTATGCGTTTCTTTCATAATATTGCGGAAAGCAGTGGTTGATGTTTCGTGGATGAGAATGTGAGACACGATCAAGTCGAAGGAGCCATCTTCAAAATCCATGTGCTCTGCATTTTGCTGGGATAAGTGAACGGGCACGCCCAAAGACTCACAACGCGCATGGGCATAACGCAGCATCGGTGCGGCGACATCGACGGCATAGAGTTCTGCGTCTGGATAGGCGTCTTTGTAGGGCACAATTGAATTGCCGGTGGAGCAGCCCAATTCGAGAATGCGCTTTGGCGCGAAGTCGGGCCGGGTGCTTTTAAGGTACTCGATTGTGCTGCCACCAATATCATCGTTCATGGGTCCCAGCTGACCCATCGCATAAATGTAAACAGCCCGTTCGAAGATCGCGCCCGATGCAACATCATCCTTTGCCACTTCTGTGTGGTAACCGCCGGGTTGGCAGTGAATATCGACGGCCGTGAGGTAACGTGGAATCTCAAGCTCGGGGTCGAGCTTCAGGGTGCCGCCCGCGCTTTTGGCTGAAATCTTCTTATTGGACTCTGCGATTAGCGTATCGAGCTGGCGCTCCACGGGCCCCTGGCAAGATTTCCACATCATCTCTTGGCTGGTGCGCTGCAGTGAGCTCCAGGTTTGATAATGATTGTTGCCGTTCATGGCTTTGCGAATTTCGTGTCGGTTTTTTGGCGCCCGGCCATGTTCCTTCTCAAAGGCGGGTCTAACCTGCTTGTCGTACACAACTTTAGTGTTGGGGCTAACCTGGGACGCCAGGTGAAGCTTGTAGGACTTTACGAATTCCTGGCGCGAAAACTCATCTGCCGTGGTTTCCGGCAAAAGGGTGTGGGCAAACTGCTCATGATCCTGGGGTTGCATGTGGTTGTCCTCCGGGTCAGCCGCGACGCGGCAAAGTCAAAATGCGTTTTAATTGCTGGCTTTCTTGAATTCTTCCATGATCTGTTTGTAGCGTCCAGGTGGTTCCACCTCTTCATCGTAGGCGTGGTATATTTCGTTGATGCAAGACGGGTTGTCTAAACAGACGATGGTCAATCGGGCGAGACCGTCTCGGGTGACGACGCCACGTTTGGACTGATCTGTTGTTATTGCAGCTACACCAGACTCCTTGATTTCCGCGGGCAGCAGGACGAGGTTGCGGATGATCGTGTAGGGCGCGCCGCTTTCCATCAGATGGCGTTCGCCATAGTCCTTTGCTGTGATGGTTGGTCCCATAACGTCCCACCGCTCATCCGGATAGACCGGCCGGCTTAATCCGGCCCCAACAGAGCCGTGCAATATGACTTGGCTGACGCCGGTTACCTGCGCCCATTTGGAAATGTACCGCATGCTGTCAATGTAGAAGTCCGGTTTGGTGTCTCCATCCCTGGCCAGAGCATCGACGACAACACGAAAAGGGCCAGCCTTTAGTGCAGCCTCGACATCGGCTTCGGTGAGTACATCTCCGGTAACGAATGAGACACCCAAAGGCTCAAGCTGCGACCGATCAGATGTTGGACGAACAAATACGGTGACGTCTTCGCCGGCGTCTCTAAGGTCCATAACGATTTCAGCACCCAACTGACCGGTTCCGCCAAAGACTAAAACCCCCGTATTGGCTTTGGCCTGAAGTGGTAGGGCAGCAAAAGCCAGAGCTAAGAGTGCCGAAAGAGAATAGGTCAATTTGTTCATGGGTTGTCCTCAAGAATTTAGAGTTGGGAAAGGGAAGTTTGCCCCGTGTGGGGGTGCTGATCAATCGCTACCGTTGGCTAATTGGCGGGCTGTTTATTGCAGTGGCTTCGCCAAATTTGACGGAACGCCTGCTCTAGATGGTGAGTGAACGCCGCCGTATCGCATACCGGTGAGCTCTCAACCTGGTGTTTAAGGCTAGATCTTAGGGTGCTGAGTCGTGGCAAGTCGTGGGCGAGTTCTATGGCCTTGGCCACATAGTCATCAGGGCTTTGCGCAATTAGGGCATCCAGCCCGACAGTTTTTAGAACGCTGGCTCCAACCCGGCTAACCCACCGATCACCAATTAAGGTGATAATTGGCACCCCCATACATAGAGTTTCGAAGGTCGTCGTCGTGCCGCCATAAGGAAAGGGGTCTAGGGCTATATCCACATCGCGGTAGGCCGCGAGCATACCCTTGCGAGACGTATTGCCTTCTAGAGTTACTCGATCGGCGGTAAGACCACGCTGCTGAAATCTGACCAATAGATCGGCTTTCACGCCGTCGTCATTCAGCTGGCGAGCGCGCAGTAGCAGCGTTGATCCGTCAACGGCGGTTAGTATGCGAACCCA
>WLXB01000085.1 GCA_012103295.1 Alphaproteobacteria bacterium
ATTTTAAAACTTGGCGCGATTTTGCTGTCTCTGTTTCTGCTGTGGATGGGTGCAGCGGCTATCTTGTATCTGCTGACCATAGGTGCGGCGCCAATTACATCGCTGGGGGATTTCGTTGACCGCGTGTTCACCACAGAGGCAGGGTGGACGATGATCGTGCTCGGTAATGGCCTTGGTTTCATTTTTGCCGTGGTGGCCCTTTCGATCAGCGTGGTGTCTTTTCCTATGCTCCTCGACCGTCACGTGACAGCAGGCAGGGCTGTTGCAGCCTCCGTCGCAGCTGTCCGTGCGAACCCGATCACCATGGCGTTGTGGGGTTTGATCGTCGTCGGAAGCATGATAGTCGGCGCGCTGATGGCCTTAGTTGGCCTTGTGGTGGTGATGCCCGTCCTTGGCCATGCGACCTGGCACCTTTATCGCCGGGTGGTGGTCTAGCGGGGTCCATTTGGTGAGCGGTCCACATATGTCCCTTTAAGGCTCTGGCACTTCCCGGCACACTGCGTGGGTAATGGGGAGATTTGATTTATGCGAGTGAGTCACGTTGCTGCGGCCTTGATGGTGCTGTTTGTCTTGCTGCCGTCCGGCGCGAAGGCCCAGGGCGAAAATACGACGCCACCATTGTTCACATCGACGCCGACAGTTTTGTTGCGGTCACCTGACCCAGCCAAGCTGGCTGAGTTCTATTTGGCGCTGGGTATGACAGAAGCACGGCGCAATCAGTTTGGTGTGATCATTTATCTTGAAGGCGGACAGGGGTCTTTGGAGATTCTACAAATGGACGCTGAGACCAAACCCGGTGGACCTAAGACAACCCGAACCCAGCAAGGCGTAGTCGCAATTTTTGAAGTGACAGACCAGGTGGAATTGGTGCGGCGCGCCCGCGAAGCTGGTGCGACGCTTGTTGAGCGGTGGACCTCTTCAGAACGCGGCCATTCGATTTACTACGTTGGAGATTGGGAAAACAACGTGTTCGGTTTTGCACCGCGCTATCACAATCCAAAGATTAAAGTACCCTAGGAGCCCAACACGATGACAAGATTGATCGCGATTTTCCTTCTCACACTCGTCAGTGTCGCGGCACAGGCCCAAGAGAACACCAAGCCGCCGCTCTTCACTTCAACCCCGACGATATTGTTGCGCACACCATATCCGGCAAACTTGTCGAAGTTCTATATAGCGCTTGGCATGAAGGTGGGAAGTGTGGCGCCAAGCGGAACCGTAAACATCTACCATGAAGGCGGCTCAGGATCGCTTGAGATACTGAAGATGGACCCGAGCACGGAACCGGGTGGGGCAAAAACATCGCGGACTCAGCAGGGTGTGGTGGCGATTTTTGAAACAACAGATGTAGAAGAAGTTGTTCGTCGGGCGCGAGCAGCGGGAAGCCCCTTAGTGGAGAAATGGACGTCCTCGAGGGTAGATGTTTCGATCTACTACATAGCTGACTGGGAGAATAATATTTTCGGCTTCGCCCCGCGCTATCATAATCCCAATATTAATGTGCCATAGGGAGCGGGGACTCTGAACATTACACTGATGCAGTGGTGCATCACTTCTTTATAAAAGCTCGCGACATCATTGCTTTCGCACCGAAAACGCTTGTTGCAGGAGCAGCGGTTTGTATAGTCGCCGCAACACCTGAGTTCTTCTTGATCACCGACCTTCCAGTGGTGTGACGCTAACCAAAGAGCTTTGGCCTATTCAACGATTTAGGGGAGAAAAGCTATGTTTAAGCGTTCACTTTATACGACTACGGTTATCGCATCGGGCCTTGTCGCTAGTATCGCGATCAGCGACCAGGCCATGGCGCAAAACATCACCTTGGAGGAGATTGTTGTCACCGCGCAGCGTCGCGAACAAGATCTCCAGTCCGTTCCGGTTCCTGTGTCCGCCTTTAGCGTCGAAACGTTGGAGAACCGCCAGATTTCGCAAGGCCAGGATCTTGAGCGCTATGTTCCTAGCCTGAAGATGACCAACAACATCACCCAGCCGACAAACTTGTCGCCGTCTATGCGCGGTTCGCTGCAGCAGGATGCGTCTCTGGCGGTGGCTGAGTCACCCTTCGGGATTTATGTCGATGATGTGTACGTCGGCCGTATGAACGGTAACAACACGCGTTTGGCCGACGTAGAACGCATCGAAGTGCTGCGTGGACCACAAGGCACGCTGTATGGCCGGAACACCCTTGCTGGTGCGCTGAAGTTTATCAGTAAGACCCCAGGCGATGAAATGTGGCTGGATGGTTCCGTGAGCTATGGCAATCACGATGCCTATGAAGCCTCCGTCAGCACTGGCGGACCGATTGGCGATACGCTGGCTGGCTCCATTGCGATTAATTTCAATGGTCACGAAGGCTATGGCATCAACGTTGCGACCAATGAAAACATTGGGGAAGAAAAGAACTGGGCCGGGCGCGCTAAGTTGCGTTACACCGGCGGTGAAAATTTTGATGCCATTGCGCATATATCCTATGCCGACAGCCGGAACGATTCCAACGTGATGGTGAATGCAACGACGCCAGGCATTCCGGGCAATGCTCAGTATAGGACGACAGATCTCGTCCCGACCTTTGGTGGAATTTTCGATAACAACCACCCTGACCAAGATTACAGCGGTGGCGGAGCGCTCAACATTCCAAATCAGCCACGGGGCGACACGGAACAGCTTATTACATCCCTAATCATGACCTATGATTTCGATCAAGCAACTCTGAAGTCTGTGACGGCTTATGTTAACACTCAGGACTATTTCGCCACCGACTTCTCAGGTTTTGGCGCCATTCTTGCCGGATTTGAAACAGAGTCAGACCAGTGGACCCAAGAGCTTCAACTCCAAGGAACAGGTTTTGACGACAAGTTTAACTACATCTTGGGGGCGTTCTACCTCAATGAGCGTGCTAACCAAGACATGAGTTGGTTTTTCTTCGGCCCCACTTCACGCAGCGTCTACGACACGGGAACAGATTCTTACTCTGTGTTTGGTCAAGCCGATTATGCGGTAACGGATCAATTAACCGTAACCGCTGGCTTGCGTTGGACCCGGGATGAGAAGGACTGGGACTTTAATATCGACTACCTCTTTGCGCCTATTCCGTCAGAGAACATTGTCGACGCTATTACTGAGAACTCTTGGACGCCGAAAGTCGGTTTGGATTATGCCGTCAATGACGACACATTGTTGTTCGTGTCAGCGGCAAAGGGTTTCAAGGCTGGTGGATTCAACGGCATTAACATTTTCAATACGCAAGTGGCGCAATCCAACTACAGTTCAGAAACAAACTGGACATATGAAGTCGGCATTAAGACAGAACTGTTGGACAACCGCGTCCGATTGAACGCTAACTACTTTAACAACCGGATCAGCGACCTAACGCTCAACGCACAGGTCGTGGTGGACGGCAATCCAACCTTCCCAGTTCAGAATGCTGGTTCGGCAACCATCCAAGGAATCGAATTGGAAGCCAACGCAGTGCTGTTTGAAGGCTTCAATGCTTTCACAACGGTCACAATTCTTGATGGAAAGTTCCGTGATCTAGACCCCACTTCCGCTCCCGCGAATTCGCTGACGGCCTTTGGTGTGGAAGCACAGACACCACAAACCGCTGATTATGCCTTCGCCCTTGGTTTTGATTACACTTATGACTTTAGTCTTGGCGGTAATGATGCGGCGTTCAAACTTGGCGCCGATATCTATTACACGGATGACTTCATCACTTCGGCGACGAACGAGGTGATCTCTTCTGCTTATGACCGCATCAACGCGTACGTTGAACTTGAGTACGACGAACAGTGGGCCGCGCGCTTCTCGATGTCTAATCTGGAAGACGACAAGCTTTTCGCGACAGGGTCACGTGGACTGGGTGGCTTTATTGCCCGTCCACCGCAGACCTATAAACTGACTCTCAAGTACGCGATGTAAAACGAGACACATCTAACGATTTGGAAGCCCCGCCTCGTGCGGGGCTTTCTTTTTGGTCAAAGCCGACTGAACGCTTGATGGGCAGCAACGCAATCATCAAACTTCACCAATTCTGATGGGGAGCGTGGCATGAGATTCGTAAATATCAGTGTGTTGCTGTTGATGGGGACTTTTGTCCCGGCTAAGGCGCAAGATTGGATGCACTACGGCGGCGATGCGGGCGGGTCGAAGTATTCAGAGGCCAATCAGATTACTCCAGAGAATGTTGCTGATCTCGAGGTTACCTGGACCTTCCGGCATGGTGAACTGGCGGAACATCCGCGGCGCGCGTTTTCTGCAGCCTGGCATGCGACACCGTTGCTTCTTCCAGAAGAGGCCGGCGGCCACATGGCCGTTTGCACCCCTATGAACCGTATCGTGGCGCTAGATCCGACGACCGGGGAACAACGTTGGGTGTTTGATCCGGCCATCGAGCTAGGACCTATCGGTACACGGTACAACTGCCGCGGCCTGGAGCTTTGGAAAGATTCACAAGCGGAAGACGGTAACGTATGCGCTTGGCGCTTGTTTATGGGGACGGGAGACCTGCGTCTTTTAGCGATCGATGCGAATACGGGCGCGGTCTGCTCAGATTTTGGCACGTCAGGTGCAGTCGATCTCTCAGAAATGATAGCCGAAGGCGTGGAAGACTTTTGGTACGGCGGGGCTCAATTGCCCGCGCCTCCAGTCACCGTGGGAGATATTGTTGTCATTGGCACCTCAAACAATATGCGGACCTATGGTGTTAATACCCCGCGTGGCACGGTTCGAGCCTTCGATGCCCGCAGCGGCGCCCCTGTGTGGACGTTTGATCCCATTCCTTATGACCCCGCCGATCCACTTCATGAGACTTGGACACCGGAGGCGTTAGAAATCACGACGGGTGCCAACGCTTGGACTTTCTTGTCCGTCGATGAGGCGCGTGATCTGGTGTTTGTGCCAACGGGTAGTGCATCGCCTGATCCATTCGGCGGGTACCGGCCGGGAGATAATCGTTATGCCAACTCCGTCATTGCCCTACGTGGGTTGACTGGCGAAGTTGTATGGCATTTTCAAACTATTCACCATGATGTGTGGGACTGGGACCTTCCAGCCCAACCTATGCTTGTCGATATCTCTCGTGATGGCGAAGTGATTCCGGCGCTTGTGCAGCTAACGAAACAAGGATTGGTATTCGTCCTCCATCGCGAAACTGGGGAGCCGATTTTTGGTGTTGAGGAACGCCCTGTTCCGACAGATGGGGCGGTGCCAGGAGAGGTCTTGTCGCCAACCCAACCTTTTCCAGTAAAGCCGCCGCCGCTTATAAAAACTGGCATTACACCAGATGATGCGTGGGGATTTACGTTTTGGGATGAAGGAAAGTGTCGCGAAGAAATAGCTAATCTCAATTATGGCCCCTTGTTTACGCCGCCGACTGCAAAAGGATCGGCGACGTCACCGGGGCTTTCAGTGACTAATTGGGGCGGTGGGGCTTACGATGCGGCTACCAACACGCTAGTGACTACTGCGACAAAAACACCTTTTAAGATACGTGTATTCCCCGCCGATCAACTTGAGCCCTATGAAGGCCCGCCTCAGTTTGGTGTGCCGCGCCCGATCGCCGGAACACCTTACGCGTTCTCCAGCGAGCCAATCTTATCACCGCTTGGTAATCCGTGCATTGCTCCACCGTGGGCGGAGGTCGTCACACTTGATTTAGGTGAGGGAACAATCAAGTGGCGCTCTCCGCTGGGCACTATCGACAAACTTGCGCCGGTGCCAATTCCGCTCAAACTCGGAACCCCGACGTCTGGAGGTCCTATTGTTACAGCAGGAGGACTAATATTCATTGGTGCGACCATGGACGAACGAGTTCGCGCCTTTGATCTCAAGAGTGGTGATGAGCTCTGGGTGGCTGATACGCCCACAGCGGCCATGGCGACGCCTATGACATATGTTGCTGATGGAAAGCAGTACGTCGCGATTGTTGCTGCTGGTCATCTCTGGCAGTACCCGCAGAACATCAGTGACTGGCTTATTGTTTACGCATTGCCAGATTGAAGAACTCAGTGCGTCAAGGCGCCGAGGTGTTTTCGTCAGGTTCAAGCGGAACCCAACCATTAGGACCAAGGGCTTCAAGCGGTTTGAAGCGGGTCTTGTAGGCCATCTTCGGACTCTCGGAGATCCAATAGCCAAGATAGACATAGGGCAGGGAGACTGCGCGGGCGTGCTCGATCAGCCACAGAACGACGAAATTGCCGAGCCCTGCATATTCAGGTTTGGCTGAGAAGAAACTATAGACAGCTGAAAGGCCATCCTGGGTTTGGTCGGTCAGGCAGACGGCAACGAGTTCGCTTGTTGGTGAGCGATACTCAACAAGGTATGTATCAATAGGGCTGTCTTCGACCATGGCGCTGTATTCGTAAAAGCCCATGTTGGCCATATCGCTATTTGCGTGCCGAGACTTTTGATATTCGTTGAAGAGCTCGAATTGCTCTGTCGTCGCGCGGGCAGCGACCACATGCGCTGTAATATCAGCATTACGTTTCCAAGTACGTGCCAAGCTGCGTCGCATAGTAAAACCGTCGACACGCACCCGAACGGGAACACAGGCTTTGCAGCCAGGGCAAGCCGGTGCATAGGCAATAGAATGACTGCGCCGGAACCCACCTTTTGCCAGAAGCTCATGGAGGTGCTCGGATTTCGGTCCATTCAATTCAGTCACGATCTTCCGCTCCAGCCGGTCAGGCAGGTACGGACACGGCAGGGGGGCTGTGGTGAAGAAGAACTGTGGACGGGCTAGAGCAGTTTGTTCCATCGATATCCAACGCAGTGAGATTGCTACCCACCTTGCATAGCCTAAAAGGCGTTAGCAAGGGGTGAATGACGAAAAACCCTATATTTTATGCGGGGTAGAGCTGGTCTAACGGGGCGCTGTCGGCTCTAGAAAATCAGGGAGGCGGTCGAAGGCGGCGGCGGTGGAGCCATCGCCCCGCAACAAGACAATACTGATGCGCCGGTTCTGCGGTGCGCCTGGATCATCCTCCAACAGAGGTTCGTTAGCGGCCTGTCCGGTCACTTTGGCGACTCTTTTCTCGACCACGCCGAAATCTTCGAGAGTTCTGCGCGTGGCGAGCGCTCGGTCAGCGCTGAGTTCCCAGTTGCTGTAGCCAGAAGGATCGGTAAACGGCGTTGCGTCTGTGTGCCCCGAAATACTCAGTTCATTGGGTAGCTTGCTAATAACCCTGGCAACCAGCCCCATGATTTCCCTGGTGTAGCCATACATGGCCGCGCTGCCCGATGGGAACAGGGGCAGGCCATCTTGATCGACGATCTGAATACGAAGACCTTCCGGCGTATTGTCGATCAACAGGCTATCGGCCAGCTCGGAAAGTTCGGGAATGCCTTGAATCAGTTTCTCCAGCTCATCGGCCGCCTGCTCGAACTGAGCTTCCTCTCGGGCCCGCATCGCCTCTTCGATGTCTTCGTCGGTCGGGTCAGCTGAGCCTTCACCGCCATCCGTCAGATCTTGGCCGCCTTGTCCCACAGTCGGTGGCGGTAGCGGTGTAACGGTGACAGCGCCTGTCTGACTCTCTTGCGCGCCTTCGCCAACGGTTAGGCCACCGAGAAGTCCTCCTGCGCCACTTTGACTGTTTGAAGCGGCGATCGGAGTGAAGTAATCAGAAATGCCGTTGAGCTGTTCTTCTGTGACAGCGTTGAGCAGCCATAGCAGCAAGAAGAACGCCATCATAGCGGTCACAAAATCAGCGTAGGCGACCTTCCAGGCCCCGCCATGGTGCCCGTGCTCGCCTTTGTTGATGCGTTTGACGATGATGACATTGCCACCGCCGCCGCCGAATTCCGGACGCTCAGCCATGAATCCAATTTACCTTGGCTGGTTTCTAACGACTTGAACTGTAAGGCTAATTGGGTGGATTGACCAGTGGTTCAAGGCGTAGCACTGACGAGGGAACGAGCGTCGCGCTAGATGGCATGGTCAACGTTTCACCGTCTCGCCAGGGCTGGTTGAGGTCATTGTAGTGGTCTGACAGGGGATGGCCGGATTGCCCAACCGCAATCATGAAGCTGGATTGATCGAGGTTGCTGAGGTCAAAGACCGATCGGAGACCGGCTCCGTGGGTATTAACAAAGGGCTGGCGGCCGCGAGCTGACCTATAAGCGCCGCGGTTTACGGTGTGATCTGACCCATTGGACTCGATTTCAACCCGTGTGAGTCGTGATAACCCAGGAATGATATTGTAGAGCGGGTGGGCAAATTGGGCACGGTGGAAATCTCCCCACCGCCATAAAGACGGATCTTCCCCCGCAGTTTCAGATCGTGCAGACAACCAATCCAAACTGTTTTCCAGGGCGTCTGATGTGAGTGTTTCGCAGGTCTCGACGGGCAGAGTATTTGTGACGTCACACCAGTTCTGCCAAGTTGAGAGAATCTTGCGCAGTAAGGTAGGACGTGCGCCGCTAAACGAAGAGTAGGCGGCTCCCAGTTCATCTCTAAGAAGCGCCTCTTTGACGAAATCAATCCATGAGAGAAATAATAACGGCTCTGGCTGATCTCGATTCATTGAGCCATCCCATGTGCGTAATAAATCAAGAGCCTCGCTGGCACGACCGGACTGCGGCTGCGTTATGGTTAAGAGGACAGGCAATAAGTCGTGAGCCATTGTTGAAATCGCATCGATCTGAATTGCTTGCATGTCAACCAGCTCGGCGCCGGATTGTGCGATTTCGTCCAATCGTTGCTCGATGCGTTCAGCGCGATAACCTGCCGGGAACGTTGCTGCGATTAAGTGGGGGTAATCGTCAGGGACCGGCTGATTATTAGCGTTTACCATGCGTCCTGAGCTTGGTCGCAGGTTGTGAGGCAACTCCTCGTAAGGAACTCGACCAATCCAGTCATACTCACCCGTCCAACCCGGAACAGGCACAGTGCCGTCGCCGCTGGCACGAATCGGGACGTATGCGGCGGCGCTAAACCCGATACCCCCTCCAGAATCTGCATACATAAAGTTTTGTTGAGGCCCCTCGAATTGGGACAACGCCGCTTTGATGTCCTCCACTGTCCGGCTTCCGACGACACCAAGAATCGCGTTGGCCGAGCTGTCATCGTCGCTTAGCAGTGTTGTCGATAGAGCAAGCACAGTTTCGCTATCTGAACTGTTGCTTGATAGGGGCGCAGAGAACGCGGATAGATCGCTCACCACCGGGCCGTGCCGGGTGCTCCGAACTTCAAGTGTGACCGGGTCGTCAAACCGAACGTCAATGACCTCAGTTCTGTAAGTGAAGTCTGCCGCTCCTGTCGGTGTGTGATAGCGCCCATCATCGGTTAGTCGCTCAATGAATATGTCCTGTAAGTCGGCGTGGGTTGTCGTCATACCCCAGGCGGTACGTCCATTGTGACCGATGACCGTGAAGGGGAAACCAGGCGTTGTGGCGCCGGCACGAATCTCTCCTGGCCACTCCAGTCTGGCGAGATACCAAACAAGGGGGGTTTGGTATCCAAGGTGAGGGTCGCTGGCGAGGAGTGGTTTACCACTTCGCGTGTGCTGGCCGTCGAGAACCCAAATGTTGGAGGCGAGCGTCGGCGGTGCGTACTTATCAATAGTGCTGATCAAACTTTGGGCGAGGTCGGTTGAAACGGTTGTCTTTGTTGCGGCGAGGGTTGTCGGAGAGCCGGGCTGTAATCCCGGCCAAAGTTGGGCAACACGCTCGGGTGATAAATATTGCAAGAGTCGGCTGCGTAAGAGTTCGTCGCGCCAGTTTCCGGCCAGGGAGAGTCCCATGAGTTTTTGCCATACCAAACTGTCTGCCGGTACCCAGGGTGCTGGCTGATAGTTCAAAAGCAGAAACTCTGGGGATAGGGGAATTTGTCTGTTCTTAAGCCAAGCATTGACGCCATCAGCATATCGCTTGAGTAGTCGAACTGTTTCTGGGGCTAGAACGTCTAGGTTGGCTTCTGCATGCTTATAGAGTCCTAGGGTTCGCATAAATTTATCCGATCCCAATCCTTGAGCACCAAGGACCTCAGAAAGACGACCGGCGCCGAGGCGACGCATGAAATCCATTTGGAATAGGCGATCCTGAGCGTGAACGTATCCGAGCGCGAAATAGGCATCGCCTTCATTTTCCGCACGGATAAATGGAATGCCTGTTTCGTCTCGATTTATGTCCACAGAAGCGGACGGGCCCGCCAACCTTACGGTTCCAGCAACTTGAGGCAGAGATTGAAAGGTGAGCCACGCCATAGCAAGTGCAGCGAGGATAGCCAATATCAAAAGGGATAGTGCTGTTCGTCTAAGCCAAATCATAGTTTTCATTGCGGTTGGTGGTGGGAACGGTATCTTTTAGTTGATCAAAGGTTGCCAATAGAAAGACTGACGCGTGGCTAATTCCTGGGATGATAAGTCGAGCTACCTCTCAACGCTACGGGGGTCTGATGAGGCCTACCTGAACGAAGTCCTTTTTGAGATTCATCAGATTGGTAACGCGGTACGGGTTTCTGCCATTGACCCAAGTACGAATACAGAAGTCGTAATAGTGGGATCCCCCCACATGAGTCCATATTCGCTCAAGATCAATGCAGTTCGGAAGCTCAAGTTTGTTTTGGCTAAGAATAAAGCGGAACGACGGTCTAAGCGCTAGGCGAGGCGGAATTTTCGTCCGCTTTTGGATTTAATGGCGTCCTCGTAAAGACAACAAGTAGCAGTGAGTTCGCGAATAGCGCGGCTGTCACAGACGTCAAGGCGATTCCGTTGAGCCCAAACCGCTCTTGCATACCCGTTACAAATACAATGTAGGCAGAGATCGCTATCAGGCTACCGACAACGTTTACGTATGGTCGCATGTAAGTGAGGGGAATTTCGACCAACTGAACGACTGAGTTAGCCCAGCACCCCAGGGATAGAATCATGAGGACTGGCCATGCGGCAGAGAATTCTGTGCCGATCAAGCCAAGTAGGCTTTTCCCAAAAAAATAGAAGATAAGGATCACGGGGAACTGAAGAAGTACGAGACGTACGCCGGCAGCGCGTAACTGTTGGAGGAGGCGGCCTCGGTCACGTGCTCCTACGGCGGCCGACACCACCGGCATCAGCATCGGATAAAAGCTTGCGGCCACTTTTTCGACAATCGTTAAGAACTGTTGCGCCATGCCGTAAAGTCCGACGACAGAGGTCGAGAAGAAATAGCCGACGGCAAATGTATCGAGGCGAGTCACCAAGACACGGGCCAGGTCGTGCAGGCAAGTGGTCAATGATTTTTGCGCCATCTCGAGTAGGAGGGATGCTCTGACTGGCCCAATCAAAACGTCACGCCAACCGAATACTCTGTTGCAGGCATACGCTGAAACGACGGCCGCTATTGTAAAAGCGAAGAGGAATGCGAATACCAGTCCCGAGCCCTTCACGCCGAGGAGGTAGAGGCCCAAACTAAAGAGCGTGAGCGCTATTGGTTCTACGAAACTCCTCACCGCAATTTCGTACCGCATGATCCGACGAGATAGGGTCGCTGACAAGAAAATGTCGGTTAGCGATATGAACGGGATTGCCCAAGACAGAATGATGAGGTCTGGGCGGATTTCGACAACAGAGAATATTTGAAGAATTGGCGTCGCTAAGGTTTGAATGATTGCCACCAGCACAAGGGACAGGCAGACACAAAGAATGAGTGAGTGTCGGATAACAAACCCATCTCCTTGCTCGCTATTTTTCTCGTCGATGAATCGGAAGATCGTACGCTTAAGGCCAAAGGTGGAAAGAAGGGCTGTCGTTTCAACGATAGCGGTAAGAAGGACGTACTCGCCGTAGGAGGCGGTGCCGTAAAGTCTGCCCGCTATAAACAGAAAGGGTACCCGGGCGCATAGACGTGCGAGAAAGCCAAGAATGCTAAGCGTTGAGCCGCGCTTGATATCGCGCTTATCTTGGTCGATGCGGTCTGCCGCTGTGGGTTTCGGGAGCGGTGCGGCAGTCACGATTTCAGCCTTTGATGCCCAACTCTTGAGCAAATTTTAGTTGAGCTTTTCTATTCAGCTTGACGAGCACCAAAAGCACCAAGGTCAAAAACGTCATTTCATATATGAAGTACCAGAGCGGTTGACCGATAAGACAAAACAGAAATATTGCGATGGTTCGATTGTTGGCACTCAGAATTGACCAAGCGAGGACATGTTTCCTGAAGTGAGTTTGATAGCTGACTTGTGTGAGGCTTTGGCGAGCTTTATCCATTTCGCTATTCCGGAGATGTTCTTCCAATTCACATGACAGAGGGCGGAAGTACTCCTGAACGTATTTATAGATTTGAGCGATAAAATTAGCGGTTGCCGATGAGCACACGTCGTCTAATTTTTCAGATAGATGGGCGTAAACTTCATCGCCAGTCCAGCGGATGTAAAATTCGCGCTGCATTTCAAAAGCAGCTGCCTGAATGGCATGGAAAACACCAGCTGATACAACAATGATCCAGACGTTGTTTCCGTACACATCGCTTAAGGCTAAGGCGATGGCGACATACACAAAAATGAAAGTCGCATAGTCACACACACCATCGATAACAAACCCCAACGGAGACGTTTGTCCCGTTTGCCTGGCGAGTTGCCCGTCGGCACCGTCAAAAATGTGCCACCCAATCATGAAGACCAGGCCGAGCAAGCAGGCAACCGGATTTTCGAAGCTAAAATAGAACCAAGCGGCTGTTAGGCCCGATAAGGCGCCCAGGCAAGAGACGAAATTTGGTGTAAAGCGCGCCTTAATGAAGAAGGGGACCAGCGCCATACTGATCCGATGTATCAATAGCCGGTTGCTCGCCTCTTCAATATCTTGATTCCTAAGGACGGACACATCCTGCTCCTCGGCACCTGACCCTAGGGTGGCGTTGACGCTGGGTGCGGGTATTTCGGATGGAGACACTCCTGCCTCCTCAAACAGCGACGGTTGTGCGGTCAACCATAGCTTCTTGCGCGAGGTTAAGAAGTGCAGGGGTGTCGACATCGATCCACGTGCGATCACCAATATCGCAGCAGGTCATGAGGCCCTTTGCTGCAAGAACGCGAATGCCACCGGAAAGAGAGTCATCATCGACAGTTTCTATGCTTTCCTCAAGCGCATCAAACAAACCTGAGGTACACCAGAACACGCCCGTATCGAAGGCGTTAAATCCGGTAATCTCTTTACCAATAGAAACGATTTTCTCCTCTTTAGAGAGGACTTTGGTAACATCGTCGATATCGACATGCGGATTTTGTAAACGCAGGTCAACTGCAAGGCGGGCCCCGTTGTTGGGGAGCGGTTCTTCCCTAACAATGCTTAGGATTTGTGGGTCAAATAGATGGTCGGCCATCAGAACATGAAAAGGTCCATCGACATGCGGTTTTGCTGCGAGGACTGAACGACCATTACCCAAATGCCAATCGGCGTTGCTTGCGCACGTAATTTTGCACGGCAATCTGCTCGAGAGGTTCTTGACGTATTCCTGAATGGCCTGGCCATTATAGCCAGTAACGATGACAAAGTCCGTGACGCCACCGCTGAGCGCATTTGTGATAACGCGTTCGAGTAAAGCTGTGCCTTCGACAGAGACCATCGGCTTGCTAGGGCCAACCGCTCGCATTCTGGTGCCCTGACCGGCGGCCAGAATAACCGCCTTCATTAGGCTACGCCTTGCAACTTCATGTCAGAGATGAACGTCTCGGTCATTTCAGACGCGATCTCATCTTCATGTTGGAATGGAGGGTGCTTGCAGAAGAACGCCGATGGCCCTTCCAATAGCCCGCCGACACCGCAGTCGAGTGCGAGCTGGCAGCAACGGATCATGTCGATGGCAACGCCGGCGGAATTGGGCGAGTCTTCGACGGACAATCTGAGTTCGAGGTTCATCGGAACATCACCAAACAGGCGACCCTCTGCTCTCAAAAAACAGACTTTGTTATCGTTTTGCCAGGGCACGTAGTCGCTTGGGCCAATGTGAATGTTTTCTTCTTCGAGGCGATCGCCAGCGACAGATTGGACCGCTTCCGTCTTAGAAATTTTCTTAGACGCCAATCGGGTACGGTTCAGCATGTTAAGAAAATCTGTGTTGCCGCCTGTATTAATTTGGTACGTGCGGTCTAGCTTGGCACCACGTTTGTTGAACAGGTTGGTCAAAACACGGTGGACAATAGTCGCTCCCATCTGGGCCTTAATATCATCGCCAATGATCGGAAGGTTACGCGCTTCAAATTTTGCGCGCCATTCAGGATTACTGGCGATGAAAACGGGGATGCAGTTTACGAAACCAACACCGGCCTTCAATGCGCACTGTGCATAAAACTCTGTGGCTTCCTGAGAGCCGACGGGGAGGTAGTTTATCAGGACCTGGGTGTGGGACTCTTTTAGTACTTTGACGACGTCATCTTCAGACGGCTGAGGGAGATCCGCTGGGACGAACGTACGGGCCGGTTGATGGTCAACCATGTGATCAGCGACGCCGTCGAGAATGCGACCCATACTGACTTTCACACCACTTTCCGGCAAATCTGGTGCGAACACGGTGGTGCAGTTGGGTGGCGCAAAGATTGCGGTTGTGACATCTTGTCCGACCTTGCGAGCATCAATATCAAACGCAGCGACGACATTTATGTCAGATACAGCGTAGGGGCCGATTTTTTCATGCAGCACGCCGGAGCATTCGTCGAAGGGTTTATCCGCGTAGTAATGGATGCCCTGGATCAACGAGCTTGCGCAGTTGCCCATGCCGATGACTGCGACACGAATTCTGTCGCTTCTTATCTCTTTGATCATGTTCATGTAGTCTCCCCAATACGTCTGTATCTCACACTGATGGCAAATAAACCAGTGCTCCGTCGCAAAACCCGCAGGACGTCAAGGGAATCAGCCAATTTTCAGGTTAGAGGCTCCTGTCGCATGGCGGCGTCTCCTATTCAGCGGCGGGTATACTAGGATGACGTCATGGGGCGCATAGACCTCTACATTTTGAGGCAAATAATTCCAATTATGTTGGTTACTCTGTTTATCAGCGTTGTTGTCCTCCTTCTTGAGAAAATGCTGCAATTACTGAACCTTACGGTCGGTTCCGGGGTTTCTTCGTTTGTTGTCCTCCAGATGATTGCCAGCCTTTTCCCGAATTACATCCGGCTTGTTCTACCTCTCGGTTTATTTCTCGGGATATTCATCACCTTTCGGCGGCTCTCGACACAGTCCGAACTTCACGCTCTGCATGCCGGTGGAGTGGGTCTAGGGCGACTTTCCACGCCGGTGAAGGGACTTGCTGTCGTCGTTACTGTTCTTGGAATGGGGCTGACTGGTTACATCGAACCTCTGGGTCGCTTCGTGTACCACTCGCTGCACCATCAGGTAACAAATGGGATCATTGAGGCCGGGATCGGCGAGGGTATCTTTATTGATACGCCCGACGGCTACACCGTGCGTGTCGAACGCTCCCTTAATGCTGGTATGGAGTTTTACGGCTTCTTTGGCTATCGCGAGAATGGCAGTGGAACTGTTGAAACCGTAACGGCACGGCACGGTGAG
>WLXB01000086.1 GCA_012103295.1 Alphaproteobacteria bacterium
GGTGCCGCCGCGACCAGCGAGATAGGTGACAGCATGAACAACGGTGTCAGCGGTAAAGGGTCGGCCATTGTGAAACACGACATCGTCGCGTAGCTCTAAGACCCAGGTTAGATCATTGGTCTGTGCCCATGTTTTCGCCAGCCACGGCCGCACGACACCGTCCCTATCGATGCGTGTTAGGCCATCGAAAATCGCTGACAGGGAATACAAACTGGGCATCGTCATAACGCGATAGGGGTAGCCTCGGCCGGGCGGCAGTTCGTGCAAGGCGAGACGAAGGGAGCGGGCTTGGCTGGTTGTAGCCATCAGGCAGAGCAGAGCAACGGCGCAGATGAATTTATGCATCACTCATCGACGAAGTGGATGTCTTCGTAACTGACATAACCATGGACCTCGGTGAACCCACGGACGTTCGCGCGTGTACCGGCGAACCGGACAATTTGATAAAGAAAAAGGGAAACCCATTCCTCTCTATAGAAACGCATAACCTCATGGCGCAGCGCGAGGCCTTTCTCGACGTCAAAGGTAACGAGGGCTTCCTCGATAGCCGGCATGATGCGCTCGTCGCAATACCAGGGATGAGTCCAAAGGCAGGAATGATTGCGCATCGGCCGTAGCACATCGACGTTCGGTTCTGCCGCATAGGTAACGCCAAAGGCATCGCCGTCCCAGCCGCCTTCCATGACACTGCGAATCAGTTGGCTGACGGGAAAGGTTTTGATTTCCATGGTGACGCCGATTGCCAACAAATCTTGCGCGACTTTTTGATACATGGCGGCGTCATTGGCGCCAGACCCTATAGTCCCTTGAAGCACAAATTCAAAACCATCTGGATAGCCTGCGTCGCTAAGCAGCACGCGCGCCCGGTCGGGATCATAGGGAATCGGCGGTAAATCGGGGTCGTACCCGTAGGAAACAGAGACTCCGGCCTGCGTCGGAAGTTCGGGTATCCCCGCGAGTAGACCGTCAACCAGTCCGCGACGATCGACAGCTAAGTTGAGAGCCTCGCGTACACGAACATCGTCAAGCGGTGTGCCGAGGCCGTGGTGAAAATTAATCGCCCACAGCGCCGCAGTTGGCCAATTCAATCCGCGCCCACCCGCAGCGGCAATCACCTCGGCTTCTTCGGGGCCTAGTCCCATCGCGATATCCATTTGCCCGGCCAGAACCGCTTGCGTGCGGGCGTAAGCCTCAGGTGCCGCGATTTTCTCCATGCGGGGGATAGTGGGTTTGCGCCAAGACGATGGCACGGCCTCGTATTCAATTTTGGTCGCGCTAAATTTAGTCGGGTGATAGGGCCCGGTGCCGATCGGCTCTCTTGCGAAGCCCTCTGCTCCCAGGCGCTCCCATTGGGCTGGTTCGACCATGTGCAGCAACGGCAGCGTGCGCGGCAGGTGTGGCGTGGGGGCAATGGTGATGATTTCAACTGTATGCGGGTCAATAGCGCTTGATGTGCGAACGAATGAAAATTCTCGGGCAACCGCTTCTCGCACGGCCTCGTCGCTGGTCAAGTAATCAAGGACGCTAACAACCGCATCCGCCGTAAACGGAACCCCGTTCGAGAAGGTCACATCGTCGCGCAAACTGATGCGCCAGGTGAGGTCGTCAATCGCCTCCCATTCCGTCGCGAGCCAGTGCTGAAGATTACCGTCGACATCGATGCGCGTCAGGCCATCAAAGGTCGCCGACCAGGTATAGATGTGCGGCGTGCCGGTATTGCGGTAGGGATTACCAAGTGTGGGTGGTAACGCCGTGGTGCCGATGCGCAGGACGTCTTGAGCACCGGTGCTTGCTGAGAAGCACAAGCTCAATAGACAGATGAACAGAGTGCGTTGAACCATGCCTTAAGGGTAGGGGTCCGATCCCGTGAGCGCAAAAGAAAACGCCCCGGCCGAAGCCGGGGCGTTCCCAATACCGTTTATGTCGTCTCGTTCTAGAAGTTGTACGACGCGCGGACACCGAACTGACGCAGTTTTGGTGCGCTCAGAGCAATACCTTGTTGTGCCGTAAACTCGAACGGGAACAGGCCGCCCTGGTCAGCCGAGAAGTCAGTCCAGCGTTGTCCTGCCAGCCAAGTCTTGTCGTTGAACAGGTTGGTGACGAACCCTTCCAAGCGCACGGTATCGTTGGTGAAGCCGATGCGCAGGTTAGATAGGATTTGTGAACCCACATAGGCGAAGTTGGCTTCGTCAGCGAAGCGCTTGCCGGTGTAGGAAGCATCCCACCGAATGAAGTAGTCCCAATCGTCGGTCAGGCTATCTGTCCATGTTCCTGCAAGTGAACCACTCCATTTCGGGAACTGAACGGGACGGTTGCCATCACAAACCAAACGGCCATCAGCCGCAGGTGGTGCGAAGTCATCCGTGAACCCACATTCGAAGTTCTTGAACTCAGCCTCGGCATAGTTCACACCCCAATCAAAGGTGAGGTTGTCCGTGACTGCGGCAGATCCTTCGAACTCAACGCCCTTAAACTCGGTATTGAATCCACCGATGGTGGCGTTCAAAGCGATTTGGGACATTGCAGCATCGTTCCGATCAATCGTCGCGCCAGTTCTGGTCTTCTGATTCTTCCACTCCATGTAATACGCAACAAAGGAGAAGTTGACCCGGTTGTCCATGAACTGTTGCTTCCAACCCAACTCGTAATTGTCGAGCGTTTCTTCGTCGAGGAAGATGTCGGTCGAGATCTGACCTAAGATTAGGTCAATATCATCTGATGGACGATTGACGATATCAGCGTTGAAGTACCCAGGTGTGTTGCCGCGAGAGAATGTGGCCCACACATTGGTTTCATCACTCGGTTGGTACTGCAACGTGACACGAGGCAAGAACTTGTTAAAGGACTGACCAAGTTCGCCGCCGTTACCGGTAGCAAGTGCTTGAATTTGCGGAGCAAACCCAGAGACATCTGTTACACCAGGAAGAATGACGGTGATTTCATCCTTCTGATAGCGCCATTCAAAGTCGAACGACAATTCCTCGGTAAACTGATAACCGATGGTGCCGAACACGCCTTTGGTTTCCCCTCCATTCTCAGGACCAATGGTCAGAGGTGGGAAGAAGCAAGGGCATATTCCATCTGCTGTGCGACCTAGAGCCGTGTCTAAGTCAAAGCTTGCAGGACCAGTAAGTCCACCATCCGTGCCGACGGCGACTTCACCGCCTTGGAAGGTGGCTTGGAAGCCCCCGTCAAAATAGCTGACGCCGAGCATCCAGGTCAGGTCGGAGTTGTCACCTGATGTGATGCGGGCCTCGAACTGTTTAACCTTGTTTTGAGATGGGTCCCGAGAGAGCCAGTTGGCAACTGGCGTCAAGTCGAAGTCACGAATGAACACAGAGTTTTCTTTACCGTAACCGCCGAGTAACGACAGTGTTGAGCCTTCAAAAAACCCTGTAGCGTTGATGTCATAGTCAACATTCAAAGAAAAACGAAGGTTTTTACGCCGCAAGCCCACTTGATCGATGAACGGAGCGCCAGGGAACTCAGGCACAACGTTATTCCAGAAGTTGATCAAATCCGCTGACAGCGCCGTTGATGAATCAATGATGCTGGCAACTTCGGGAATTTCTCCACAGACCCAGTCTGTCAGAGGCAAGCCATTAGCTCTTGTTGCACCCGCCGTGCGTGTCGCAAGACAGTTGGTCAAGTTGGTTGTGTTGGTGCCACGCAAGCCGAGCGGCCCGCTGATAAAAGCCTGTGCCGGAGAACTATCCTTATCCTTAGAATAAATGGCATGCAGCTTGATCGTTAGGTCTTCGGTGGGCGTCGCGAACAGTGTGCCCATCATCGTGTCTGTGCGTTCCGCACCCAAGTCACCGCCATCTGAGGCGGAGTATTGGCCGTCGGTGCCATAGCCGCGGACAAAGGCGCGATAGGCCAGTTTGTCTTCGACGAGGGGCCTTCATGAGAGAAGGTCACGTCATACGTGCCGTCTTCCGCAAAACGGGTTGAGGCGCGTCCGGAGTATTCGGTCGTGCTCGGAGTTTTGGTGATGAAGTTCACCGCACCGGCAAAGGTCGAGCGACCCAACCATGCAGATGATGGGCCTTTCACAACTTCGATGCGCTCAAAGTTTTCGTTACCCATACTGGACACACCGCCAGGCATGTAGATGCCGTCCAAGAAGGCGGACCCTGTTTGCGCAAAAGGCTCTTTCAATTCAGAACCAAGGCCGCGGAAACGAATGGCGGTGTATACACGACCCGGCTCCTGCACACCTTGCTCATTGAACTGAAGGCCTGGCGTAAACTTGGCCAGATCAACCAGGTTCGGTGCGCCAATGGCTTCCATTTGTTGTGATGAGAAGGCCGTGATCGCGACCGGAATCTCTTGGAGGCTTTCGGAACGCTTACGCGCCGTCACCACGATTTCTTCAAGGGCAATACTCTGTGCTTCAGCAGCTAATGGAAAAGCCATCACCGCCGCTGTTGCAAGAGTAAGGCCTCGAAGACCAAATCTCTTAAATTTCATGAAATGTCCCCTTCCATGGGTGTATCAATTTTAGTCGTACGACCTTCGGAGCATGTAAGGCGGGGAATGCAAAGAGTTGGCGCCAGCCTGCACCCCCATGTGCTGTCGAAGAACGGCAGAGCGTAGCGATATTGGCCTCCAGGAAAAGACCAAACTCCATAACTACCAGAAAAGGGGGTGCTGTGCGGCATTTGTGCAACACATTATGTCGACAATATAGGATATTTTGCTCAAATTTAGCCAATATACAGTTAAAATAGACCATCTTTCCGTGTTGGCGCGACATGTTGCAAAGAGGTCATAACCGATGGCTAATTCAAGGTCTTAGCGGTTTCCGGGTTGCGACCTTTTCGCATACGGGGCATTCATAGTGTTGGAAACTATCAGGAATTCCCTTTTGGCTACTCGTGGGGTCAGAAGATAACCGGCGGGGCGGCAGCGTCTCGTTAAATCACAATTGGGGGGGATCATAATACTATGACCTTTTTAACACGCTTAAGTGCCGGTGTTGCCGGTATCGCCATAGCGGCAACTGGGGTGGTTGATAACACCGCTGTTGCGCAAAGCTTGGCACTTGAAGAAATCGTGGTTACAGCCCGTAAGCGCGAAGAGTCATTGCTCGACATTCCGGTCGCCATTTCGGCGTTTTCGTTCGACGAACTTGATCGCAGTGGTTTCAGCAGCCTTGAAGACCTGTCGTTTGTTACGGCTGGCATGCACTTCAACAAGCAAGGCGGTCAGATTCCTGGTCGTTTCAATACGGCGGTGCGTTTCCGCGGTATGGACTCCAACCAGTCTGCAGCGTCGCAGCAACTCGGTACGGTGTTCCTTGACGGTGTTTATGTCTCCCAAGGCGTCGCTAGCTTGGACTTCTCAAACCTCGAGCGTGTTGAAATTATCAAAGGCCCGCAGTCGGCGACCTTCGGTCGTTCGACGTTTGCAGGTGCTGTGAACTACGTCACCAAGACCCCGGGTTTTGAGTACGCTGGTCGCGCCGCCGCTGAATGGGGCGAAGACGGAAGCTACGATATTTCGGTGTCTCACGAAGGGCCTCTGGTCGACGACAAGCTGTCCTACAGAGTTTCGGCACGTGGCTATGGCACGGACGGTCAGTACCGTTCCAACGCCGACGGTGGCGAACTAGGCCGCGAGCGGACTGAAACGCTCCAAGCCATTTTGTTTGCGCAGCCGACCGAAGATCTGCAAATGAAATTACGCGTCTTGTACTCACGCGATAACGATGGCCCCGCCGCAGGCTTATTGCTTGGTTCGGCTCTGTCGGATCGTGGAAGTGGCTCTGCCAATGCGGGAACCAACTGTTATGCCCAGGGCATTACATCGCCTGCAGATACAGGCGCTGACTATTTCTGTGGTGCTGTTCCGCAAGTTGACGTTGACTCCTTTATCGCTCCGAACACCAGCTTGACGGCGTTCGATATTGCGGCCTTCCGGGCAACGGAAATCACTGACCCTCGTGGTACGACGACCCGGCCGAAAGTTCCTGGTGTGCCGTTAGTCGACTTTGTTGGTCTTCGTCGTAAGCAATGGCGTGCGTCGTTGGTTACTGATTATGACTTCGATGACGGTCATGCCATCAACGTCGTGCTTGGCTACAGTGACATGCGGGCCAACTGGGTACGGGACTTCGATTTGACCCGTGCGCAGAACTTCCTGTCACAGGATCCACAGAAGCACGAAGATTACACTGCTGAAATCACGTTGGACTCTCCGCAAGATCAAGATTTCCGCTACTCCATTGGTGCCAACTACTTCACGGTTGATTACATCCAACAGGGTAACGGCGGCCTTAACATCTGGGGCTCCGACGGTGGTGTGACACTCAACACCTTGGCTGGCCCAGCCCAGCCTGGTCCGCACACGCTGCAGACCACAGCCTTCCCACTTGAAACCGGTGAAACGATCGGTGTCTTCGGCTCCTTGGCCTATGACATCACCGAAGATCTGACCCTCGATTTCGAATGGCGGTATCAAGAAGATACGATCCAGCAGGATGAGCGCACCACGCCTGGTGTGGACTTTGAAGACAAGTTCAAGAGCTTCTTGCCTCGTGTCACGGTGTCCTACAATCCGATGGAAGATTCCACCATCTGGGCCACTTATTCTGAAGGTAACCTGCCTGGCTTCTTCAACACCGATTTGGCGCCTCTCAGCCAAGCAGACTTTGATGCGGTGTCGGCCGTTGTCGGTGGCAACCTGAGCCTGTTCAACGACGAAGAAAAACTCGTCAACTATGAACTGGGTTGGAAGCAACAATTAGCTGATAACCGGTTGTACTTCTCCTTGGTCGCTTACCACATGGACTGGTCAAACCTGAAGACTCGTCAGGGTGTGCCCATCACCGACTCTCAAGGTATCGATCGTGTGCTGAACCTGCAGTTTAACGCTGGTGATGCTGATCTCGATGGTATCGAACTTGAAGGTGGATTTGCCTTAAACGAGAATTTCTCGGGTGACTTCACAGTCAACTACGCCAAAGGTGAATACGGTACATTGACTTGCGGCTTCTCGCCGTTTGCTCCTGCCGCGACGCGCTCAGATTGTTCGGGTAACACCCCGGCGCGTTATCCGGATTGGAGTGGGTCATTCTCCACCACTTGGACCGATGAACTCACCAATGATTGGGATTACTTCATTCGCTTTGATGGTCACTACTTCGGTCGTGCCTTCAACGAAGAGAAGAACTTCTCCTACATCGGTAAGTACTGGCGCTTCAACCTGCGTGCTGGCTTCGAAATGGAAGGCACGCGCATCGAAGGTTACGTCAAGAACATCTTTGACGATGACAGCTACCTCGCCGGTGCACGTTGGTCAGACTTCTCAGGCGCCAGCCTGTTTGACTTCCTCTTCAGCCAAGGCGTCGCCGCGACACCAGCTGAAAAGCGTCAGTTCGGTGTCAAGGTCGTTCACACGTTCTAAGACGATCGTCTAACAACTCAGCCTAACGGCGAAGATTTGAGGCCCCCGGAGCAATTCGGGGGCCTTTTTCGTCACGCGCGCGATCTGAAAGTATTGCAGAGGGTGTCTGTGGGTTTACATCGGGCTTAAAAATTGATCTTTGTCTCTATATAAGCTCACCAAGCAGAGACAGCTTTCGAACCACAGGATCGTGCCATGAAAGAAGATACCAAAATCATCCATGGAGGCGGCAAGAACGCCCTTAAACACGGCGTCGTCAACACACCTGTCTATCGTGCATCCACCGTCGTTTTTGCCGACACGGACCAAATGCAGACGGCGTCTGAGGGCGCGATCAATCACCAGAAGAAAGTTCACTTTTATGGCCGTAAGGGTTCGCCAACATCTTGGACCTTAGAAGAAGCGCTAACTGATCTAGAGCAGGGTTACGACACGGTGCTCGCCCCGTCGGGCTTGGGTGCCGTTACAACCGCGCTCCTCTGTTTCTTGAAGGCAGGTGATCACTTGTTAATGGTTGATTCTGTCTACGAACCGACGCGCCGTTTTTGCGACAAAACCCTCGCGCGATTTGGCGTGGAGACCACCTACTACGATCCGCACGTTGGCGCCGGGGTTGCGGACTTGATCCAGCCCAACACGACCGTCGTATTTACGGAGAGTCCCGGGTCCCACACTTTCGAGATGCAGGACCTTCCAGCCATCGCGACTGCCGCGCATGGTAAAGATGAAAACATTGTCGTCATGATCGACAACACCTGGGCGTCACCGCTGTTCCACAAGCCGCTGACCCTCGGCGCCGATATCTCTATTCAAGCCTGCACCAAATATATCGTCGGTCACTCCGACGTCATGTTGGGTAGTATCACATCCGTTGAGAAGCATTATCCCACCCTTTACTCGGGACGGCAGGAAATCGGTGTTGCTGCCAGTCCTGATGATGTTTACCTGGCGACACGAGGCTTACGTACGCTTGGTGTGCGGCTTCGCCAGCATGAGATCAACACCATGAAGATCGCAAAATGGTTTCAAACCCGCCCCGAAGTGGATTGTGTTTTGTATCCCGCGTTGCCCGAAGACCCAGGACACGAGCTATGGAAGCGCGACTTTACTGGGGCGAGTGGATTGTTTGGCGTGATCTTCAAAAAGACGTCGCGTGAAGCCGCGTACGCCATGCTCAACGGCATGAAGTATTTTCCCCTTGGGTTTTCGTGGGGGGGCTATGAAAGCTTGATGTGTGCGTCGTTCCCCAAGAAGGGGCGGACTGCAACTGAGTGGACTTATGCAGAGCCGGGCATTCGTCTTCACATCGGTCTTGAAGACCCGGACGATTTGATCGCCGATCTTGAGGAAGGTCTCGCGCGTTTCAACGCCGTGCTTAACGGCTGATTGGCTGGTCGCGTGAGCAAGCGCGAACAAAGTAAAGCTGTCGCTATGACATTGCAGGATGGTTTTAACCTGCATCAATCTGGCGACTTAAAAGGTGCCGAGCGCTGCTACCGTCGCATTCTCAAAAAAGATAAGACGCATGTCGAGGCGCTTTACCTCCTCGGTAGCCTTCATTTGCAAACTGGAGATCATAAACGCGCCGAAGCCGGCCTCCGCGCAGCCCTCTCGGAACAACCGGCCCACCCGCAAGCGCTCTACAATCTATCGCGCGTGCTCATGGATACTGGCCGTTACACAGAAGCCGAGGCGCATTTGCACCTCGCGCTTTCTGCACAGCCAAATAATGTGTCGGCACTTCGCAATTTGGGAGTCACATGCCTGTCCCTTGGCAAGCCGGGGGAGGCTGCCACGTCACTTGAATCCGCCGTTCAACTAGACCCTATGTCGGCTGAAGCGTGGTGTGATCTTGGCCTCGCGCGTAGCCAATTGAGTGATGATAAGGGCGCGGAGCAGGCCTTCAGTCAGGCCGTGACGCTTGATTCAACGTTAGCCCGAGCCCGCTATAACCGCGGGCAGTTGCGGCTCCGTAATGCGAACTTCAATGAAGGCTGGGCGGATTACGAGTTCCGCAAAGTTGATCCTAAATCCGGCATTGAGCCGCGGTCTCACGACAACCCTGTTTGGCAAGGGGAAGATCTGGCGGGTAAATCGATCTTGGTCTCGGGAGAGCAGGGGCTGGGTGATCAAGTGCTCCACGCTGGCATGATCAATGATCTAACGGAGAGTGCCGCCCAGGTCTTTCTTGAATGTGAGCCACGTCTTGTAAGTATTTTTACGCGCAGTTTTCCAAGTATCACTGTTGTCCCCTTAACATCCCCACCGCATTCGACAGTGCCAACCTCGAAGGTAGATTACGAGGTCTCCAGTGCGAGCCTGGGCCAGTGGCTCAGACCCGACTCAGCGTCTTTCACACCAGCCCCGTATCTTGTTGCTGACCCGGCCCAGGTAGAGTCGCTGCGACGGGGATATAAAGAAACCTACGGAGACCGCCCGCTCATTGGTTTGTCCTGGTGTAGTCACCGCGTTGGTTTGGGTCCGCATAAATCAACAGATTTAACCAAGGATTGGCAGCCGGTTTTTGTCGCCCAACCCGATGCTGTGTTTGTGTCATTGCAGTACGGGGCCCGGCACGACGTCGACTCAGATATTGCGGCTGCGTCGCAAGCCTTCCCGAATGTCACTATTGTTCGTGATCCTCATATCGACACCACCAAAGATATCGACGGGGTCGTCTCCCAGATCTCTGCGCTAGACACTGTCGTCTCGGTTTCAAATACCACCGTACATCTTGCCGGTGCCCTCGGTGTTCCTGTCTGGACCTTGGTCCCGCTCGGCCCATCGCGTTTGTGGTATTGGTTGGATCGGCGGCCAGATAGTCTGTGGTATCCATCCATGCATTTGGCCTGGCAAGACGAAATCGGTGTGTGGGATGCGGCCGCTCATAAGGTCGCCACGGGGCTAAGCGACTGGGCACCGTAATCCGCTGGACACCCTTTTCATTAGAGCTGATATGGCAGAGGGTGACCTGGGCATCGATTGAACGGCTGCAGAAAATTCGCCAGTTGGTCGGTGCGTGTTTTCGGTATTTTTGTAGGGGCAAACCCCCTATAAATGTTGCAAATTAATGGCTTATGGGCCTGCGTATAGCGGCCCAGCGTATTTCTAGAGGATATGGTTAATGAACCTGCAAACAGATCCGTCCAAAGGTGATGGTGCGGACGGCGTCCAGATGTCCGAAGCGGACACGGATTCGATCGTTGTTCGTTTCGCCGGTGACTCCGGCGACGGCGTCCAGCTTCTTGGCGGTCAGTTCGCGCAGGCGACGGCCCTGGACCATAATTCATTAGCAACCTTTCCTGATTTCCCAGCGGAAATTCGCGCCCCCATCGGGACCACCTACGGTGTCTCTGCGTTCCAGATTAAGTTTGGTTCGCGGATGATTAAAACGTCTGGCGATTCACCCGACGTGCTGGTCGCTTTGAATCCGGCAGCACTCAAGGTCAATTATAAGGACTTGCGGACTGGTGGATTAATCATTCTCGACGCTGGTAGCTTCACGGAACGCAATCTCAAGAAAGCTGGTTTCGATGTTGATCCGCGTGAAGATGGAACGCTCGGTGGGCACCGCACTATTGAAATCGATATCTCATCCCTGACGCTCGAGGCCACTAAGCCGTTTGATGTCACCCAGAAGGAAGCGCTCCGCGGAAAGAACATGTGGACGCTTGGTCTGATCTATTGGATGTACGACCGCAGCACCGACGCGACTGAAAAATTCGTGGCTGGTAAGTTTGGCGCCGACTCTGCCGTTGCGCAGGCCAATATCGCAGCGCTTAAGGCTGGTCACGCCTATGGCGAAACGGCTGAAGTGTCTGGCGATATTCAGCAAACCCGCGTCGCCGAAGTAGAGTTTGCTCCCGGGGAGTACCGGCTTGTTACAGGGGCGGAAGCCTTGTCCTGGGGTCTGGTCGCCGGCTGCCAACTCGCCGGTATAGATATGACGTTCTGTTCGTATCCGATTACACCGTCTTCTCCGATTCTCCATATTTTGTCGCGCCTTAAGAATTTCGGTGTCACGACATTCCAGGCTGAGGATGAAATTGCTGCAGCGTGTTCAGCTATTGGTGCGTCCTATGCCGGCAATATGGGCATTACTGCTAGTTCGGGTCCTGGTATCGCGCTTAAGACAGAGGCGATTGGGCTGGCGATCTCAACGGAGCTGCCGCTGGTCATCGTCAACACGCAACGCGCTGGGCCGTCAACTGGATTGCCCACTAAAACAGAACAGTCGGATCTATTCCTCTCGGTCTGGGGCCGCAACGGGGATGCGCCAATGGTCGTTCTCTCCGCTAAGTCGCCAAGCGATTGTTTCGAGACTGGAATTGAAGCTGTGCGGTTGGCCACAAAATATATGACACCCGTGTTTCTTCTTTCTGACGGTTATATCGCCAACGCTGCTGAGCCATGGCTGATTCCGTCTTTGTCCGATTATAAGCCGTTCCCGGTTTCATATCGTTCGGAAGCCGAAGGATTCCAGCCGTTCAGTCGAGATGACGAAACCCTGGCACGGCCGTGGGTCAAGCCCGGCACGCCTGGTTTAACGCATCGTATCGGTGGGATCGAAAAGGCCGATGGGTCAGGAAACATTTCCTACGATCCAGAGAACCACCAGCGCATGACCGATTTGCGCACCAATAAGATCGCCGGTATTGCCAAAGATATTCCGGCCCAGGCTGTTGAGTTGGGCAATGAGGGCGGCAAGCTTGCCGTGGTCGGATGGGGGTCAACCTTTGGACCCATCAACCGGGCGGTTGCCAACATGCGAGATGCTGGTCTTGATGTAGCCCATATTCACATTCGTAATCTTTGGCCCTTGCCCGAGAATTTGATCGATCTTCTCGGCAAGTTCGAGAACGTCCTGGTCGCCGAAATGAATAACGGTCAGATGTTGACCTTCTTGCGAAGCCAAACCCGCCAAGATATCGATGGTCACCTCAAGGTGACCGGTCAGCCGTTGACCATCAAAGAAGTTGAAGACGCTATTCGCGCCCGCGTACAGAATTAATCCACGCTGGCCATTGGAGAAGTACTATGAACGTTCAGGTCGAGCCCGCTAAACTCAAAGCTAAGGATTTTGCCTCGGATCAAGAGGTCCGCTGGTGTCCCGGCTGTGGGGACTATGCCATCCTGAAGGCGGTCCAAATGGCTTTGGCCAACATGGGCGCCGAGCCGGACAACACGGTTTTTGTTTCTGGCATCGGCTGTGCAGCGCGCTTCCCCTACTATATGGCGACATACGGATTTCACACTATCCATGGCCGCGCGCCCGCCGTTGCGTCGGGGGTGAAGCTCGCCAACCCAGACCTTGATGTTTGGATTGTCTCTGGCGATGGCGATTCGTTGTCGATCGGCGGCAATCATCTATTGCATGTTCTTCGCCGCAATATGGATGTGCAGTTCCTGCTCTTTAACAATGAGATTTATGGGCTGACGAAAGGTCAGTACTCCCCAACGTCGCGTGTTGGTCAGAAATCTCCTTCAACGCCTCAAGGTTCTGTTGATGCACCGGTTGACGCTTGTACGTTTGCGCTCGGCTGTAACGCGAGGTTTGTGGCACGCGGTATTGATATCCAAGCGAAAGACTTGGGTCATGTCTTTACAAGAGCCCGTGACCATAAGGGCGCATCCTTCGTTGAAATTATTCAGAACTGTATCGTGTTCAACGATGACGCGTTTGCTCATTTCACAGAAAAGAGTGTGGCTAAGGAAACGCAAATCCATGTGGCTCACGGCGAAAAACTAATCTACGGGGCGGAGTCCAACAAAGGACTGCGCATCAAGCCCGGCTCCTTTGAGTTGGAAGCCGTGACGATTGGCGAAAACGGCATTACTGAAGACGATATTCTAGTGCATGACGAGACCAACAAAGTCCTGGCCAGTCTCCTTGTTGCGATGAAGCCGCCCTCAATGCCGGTCGCGCTCGGTGTCATTTATTGCGATCCAGCACCGTCATACGAGCAGGCTGTCAAAGACCAGGTTGAGGCGGCCAAGGCCAAAGGCCTTGGCGACATGGACACCCTGCTGCGCTCTGGCAGCACTTGGACCGTATCGTAAGTTACCCGATGAAACGCCGCTCTTTCCTTAAGACAGCGGCTGTTGGCGGCTCCACGGTCGCGGCATCTAGTTTGCCTGCACCAGCAATCTCTCAAGGTCTTAAAGAATGGCGCATGGTAACCAGTTGGCCGAAAGGTCTTCCTGGACTTGGCACTGGTGCTGAACGTTTAGCTGAACGCATCACAACGCTTTCGGGCGGACGGATTACCGTGAAGGTGTATTCCGCCGGCGAGCTTGTTCCCCCGCTTGGTACGTTCGATGCGGTTGCGGATGGCACGGCGCAACTGGGCCATGATGCGGCCTATTATCATCTAGGGAAATCTGAGGGTTGCGCCTTTTACACTTCGTTTCCATGGGGCTTCACGGCCAACGAAATCGAAGCCTGGGTTCAATACGGCAAAGGCCAAGCCCTATGGGATGAGATGTACAAGCCTTTTGGTATCCGTGGTTTTCTCGCAGGCAACACGGGCACCCAAATGCTCGGTTGGTTCAGCAAAGAAATTAATTCGGTTGAGGATTTAAAGGGGCTAAAATTTCGGGCGCCAGGCAATCAAGGCAAAATTCTTCAGAAGCTCGGCGCGACGCCGGTGGTTTTGTCGGGTGGTGAGATTTTCCCAGCATTGCAATCCGGTGCTATCGATGGCGCAGAGTGGGTTGGGCCTTATAACGATCTTTCATTGGGCTTTTATCAGGTCTGTAAATATTACTACTCCTATGGCTATCACGAGCCCGGTGCTGCTCTTCAGATGATGATCAACGAAGAGGCGTGGCAATCGTTAGATAGTGAGCTGCAGGCCATTGTAAAAGCGTCTTGTGACGCTACTAATCAAGACATGCTAGCAGAATATAATGCGCGATCAGGTCCGGCGCTCCGTACGCTTGTGCAAGAGCACGGTGTTCAAGTAAAGGCAATGCCCGAAGAAGTGCTTATGGCCAGTGGCCGTGCGGCTAACGAAGTGCTTAACGAGGTGTATGAAGCCGGCACACCTGTGGTGCGCAAAATCTGTGAGGATTTTCTCGCATTTCGTAAAGATGTGATGCCGTGGACCCGCATCAGCGAGCAGGCGTTTATCAACGCCCGCCGCCTCCCATTCGAGTTCGGTTTAAAAGCGTAAGCTAGCTCGTCAGGTGTTGATGATCTGACCCTCGGCTAAGGCCGTGACATCTATCTCTATCATCAGTTCCGGCAAGGCGAGCGACGAGATCTCAACAATCGTGTCGGCGGGGTAGGGTGCCGTGAACCATTTTTCTCGGAGCTCGAGAATTTTTGGAAAGTTTGAGATATCGGTTAGATAGATTACGACCTTAACGATGCGGCCCATATCAGACCCGGCGGCCTCGAGAACGGCTTTGATGTTCTGAAACGTTTGTTCAGCCTGTGCATCAAAATCTCCGACACCAACCAGATTGCCGGTTGAATCAATTGCGGCTTGGCCGGACATCATAATGAGATCTCCAACTCTATAGCCCTGGGCAATACGAAAGGCTTCGAATGGATCGGGGTCGGTCTTGATGCGAATGGCATCGGTCATAGTGCGGCTCCTTACTCGGGCAATAAGTTCTCAAATGAATCGATGGGCGGCGCCGTGTTCTTTGATGGATCACCCAGCAGGTCTCTAAATTGATCAATCTCGCCCAGCATCCCAGGCTGATCTAGCGTATCGCCCATGTTGGCTGGGACAACATAAGCCTCGTTGCTAAACAAGACATCGGGTAGCCAAGTGGCGAGGTCGGGAACCAGCCAAATCAGAGCGATTCCAACGATTTGTAGGCCGACGAAGGGGAGCGCGCCGCGGTAGATATCCAGTGTTTTAATGGCGGAATCC
>WLXB01000087.1 GCA_012103295.1 Alphaproteobacteria bacterium
AGGATGAGTGCCTGAGCACCACGTGGGCTGGCACCAAATCGCACATAACGTTGCACCATCTCCGTGGCGGGTGGCTGATCAGGGTGAGTCCCAAGTACCAGATTGATCGTGTACTGCTGAATGTCCTCGGCGATCGGAATCTGTCTGGCAAGGCTTCGTAGCTCCATGATGCGGTCGCCCGAAATCACCGCCTGAGCGGCCACTTCTTCTACGCCCGTCGTGCGGTTCAAAATGGTGGCAAGATCCTGAGCGGACGGATACTTCACCATGAGTTTCAAGAAGAAGCGGTCGAGCTGTGCCTCGGGCAAAGGGTAGGTGCCTTCCTGCTCAATCGGGTTCTGAGTCGCAAGCACATGAAAAGGCTGCGGTAGGTCGTGGTTCTGCCCAGCTATGGAGACGCGGCGCTCCTGCATGGCCTGCAGCAGGGCTGATTGTGTTCGGGGGCTGGCGCGGTTGATTTCGTCGGCCATGAGCAGCTGGCTGAAAACCGGCCCGCGCACGAACCGGAAAAAACGTTTGCCGTCTTCCCCTTCTTCCAAAATCTCAGAGCCAAGAATATCCGCCGGCATAAGATCGGGTGTAAACTGAACACGCTTGTCTTCAAGGCCGAGAACGGCGCCTAGGGTTTGCACCAACTTGGTCTTGGCTAGGCCGGGCACACCTATCAACAGGACGTGGCCGCCGGCTAACAGAGTGATCAGGCTTTCTTCGACGACCTCGCTTTGGCCCAGGATGACCTTTTCGACCCCAGCCTTGGCCGCCGCCATCTGGGCGCTGACGCGTTCAACATCGTCAACGGAGACATCCGCGTGATCGGCCTGGCTTTGTGCTATCGTGTCGCTCACGTAAATATCTCCAATTAAAAGGAATTCTCATCTGGTGCAGAGAGTATGGAGGCTCAGGTGGGCAACTTAGAAGAAGATTCTGCGTCTGCGTCGCTCACATCCTTGCGTGCATCCAGTGCTCGGGCACTGGAGGAAGAGGACTGTGGTGATTTCGGCATTCGGATCGACCGCAATGGGACCTGGTATTATCGGGGTTCACCCATCGGGCGCAAACCCATGGTCAAACTGTTTTCAACCGTCCTTAATCGACGGGACGATGGGACCTACTGGCTGACAACCCCGGTTGAGAATGGTCGGATCGAGGTTGATGATGTGCCCTATCTGGCCGTGGAATTAACCTGCACCGGAGAAGGGGTAAATCAGGCTATCGATTTTAGAACTAATCTTGATGCCGTGGTTTCTCTTGGTCCCAACCATGCCTTGCGTGTCGAGATCGACCCGGACTCCGGCGAGCCGTCACCTTATATAGATACGGGCAAAAATCTGGATGCTCGTTTGGCGCGGTCCGTCTTTTATCACTTGGTCGATTTGGGTGTGGATAGCGATACCGAACATGGATCACGTTTTGGGGTGTGGAGCCGTGGCCTCTTTTTCCCGATCGGTGATGCGACGACATCATGACACCCGAGGACATAAAGGCACGTCTTGCCATCAACCGGACGGTAAAAGAACGCGGCGATGTGGCGTCTGGCCGCGCTCTGCTATCGGAAGATGGGCTGACTGACTTTGAAGCTAAGGGCTATGGTCCGGTCCCCTCCAGCGGAATTCCCTACGAGCGTGGCGCGGGGGCGCCCGGTGTAACCACGAAGCGCGTGGCCGCTGGCGTCCTGGTGCCGTTGATTAACCGTGAAGACGAAATTACCGTTCTCCTTACCCGCCGCAGCGATGATTTAAACAAGCATGGGGGTCAGGTTGCGTTTCCAGGCGGACGGGTTGATGAGGGCGATGCGGATCAGGTTGAGGCGGCGCTGCGTGAAGCCCACGAAGAGGTGGGTCTTGTTCCAGAGGCAGTTGATGTTCTTGGCTGTCTCGACCCGTATCTAACGATCACCGGGTTTGAAGTGTTGCCGGTCGTTGGATTCATTTCACCGCCCCCCGAGAGGTTTACGCCTGAGCCAAGCGAAGTCGCGGCGATTTTTGAAGTTCCATTGGCTTTTCTCCTGGATCGGTCTAATCATCAAAAGGTACGTCGCACCGTGAATGGTCTTGAGCGGGCCTATTACGCAATGCCCTACAATAAGCATTATATATGGGGTGCGACGGCTGGAATGATCGTCAACCTGAGTGAGGTCTTAAGCGACTGATGGTCAGAATATTTTTTACCTATGCGTTGCCCTTTCTGTTGCCGCTCTCCGTTTACTTGGCGTGGGCGTGGTATCGAACGGTCTACGTCAAACGCCATGGCGGTGAACCGCCCGAAATAGAGAAGGGACCTTGGCCGCTTCTTTTACTGCTCGGCGCGATCTTGTCTTTCGGGACGCTGGCAACCACTGCCGTGATGCGCGGTGCTGATCCGGACGCGACGTATACGCCGTCGCGCTATGAAGACGGACGCGTTATTCCCGGACAACTGGAAGAGCGATAAGTGGCCAAGACCGTTTCGCTCGCGCCCGCGCCGTGGATGGGCGCTGCGCCGGTGTTGGCGGTGTTCAAGGCCCTTGGAGCGCCCAAGACCGACGTTCGCTTTGTTGGCGGGTGCGTCAGAGACGCGGTCCTTTCTCGAACAATAAAAGATATCGATGTCGCGACCCCTGACGAGCCGGCGGTGGTCATCGAGAAGCTTGATGGGGCTGGGCTAAAAGCGGTGCCGACCGGTCTTGCTCATGGCACGGTGACCGCTGTGGCCGGTGGTCAGCCTTTCGAAATAACGTCTCTGCGAAAAGACACGGCCTGTGACGGACGCCATGCAGCAGTCGAGTTCACCACAGATTGGGTCGAAGATGCGTCGCGTCGTGACTTTACGTTCAACGCTTTGTCTTTGCGACAGGACGGTGAATTGTTCGATCCTTTCGGCGGTGTCGAGGACGCGAAAGCGGGTCGAGTGAGGTTTGTCGGCGATCCGCGCGATCGCATCCAAGAAGATTACCTCCGCATTTTGCGATACTTTCGGTTTATCGCGCTTTACGGCACCGAAGCACCAGATGCCGACATTCTTGCAGCGTGCAGAACCTTGCGTCATGGCCTCGCAGAATTATCGACGGAACGGGTCCGTGATGAATTTATCAAGCTTCTAAACGCGCGTGATCCCGACGCAGCATTGGCGGCTATGGCCGACACCGGCGTTCTTTCCGAAGTCTTTCCCGAGGCAAGAAGTCGTGAGTTGTTGCGCTTGCTTGTGATCGTGGAGCGTGATTTCGACGTGACACCTGGCGATAAAACTTGGCGCCAGAGATGGGTGGCAATGTTTGACCACGCCGCACCCAGCGTCGCCCGCCGTATGAGGCTCGCTGGTAAGGACGTAAAAAGTATTGAAGCCTTAGGTGGTGCGGCGTTGGCTGCGGCGGCAGCGTTCGAGCCCATTCCCCGCAACCGGTTTCTCCACGCATTCGCTGATGCCGCTAACCCAGACTGTCCGGCACCTGGTGCCGTTTTGATCGCGTGTGCCCGTGAGAACGGTGAAACGACATCGCGCTGGTCTGATCTGATGGCGCATGCGCGCTCGTGGCACGTTCGTCATTTTCCTCTCGGTGGTGCAGATGTTCACCGGCTGGGTATTGAAGACGGCCCGAGAACCGGCGCACTGCTGAGGGCTGTTGAGCAAGAATGGGTTGATGGCGGTTTTGTTTTGACGGCCGCTGATCTGCGCGCGCGTCTCGAGTCTCTGGCCAGATAAAAACGACCCCACCTTTTGAGGGGTGGGGTCAGTCTACGAAGCAAGAGCTGGAGACGGGAGGGGATCCGTAGTCTGCTCGACAATTGCTGCCCCTTTTTAGGGTCTGCCGCCTTACAGGAAGATTGCGGGCACATTACGCCGTTGTCATGTTTCTGCGTTGCGCCCTGTTATGGACCAGGCCACTGATCCAGCTGCCGCAAAGCTTCAGCTGCTGCAATCGAAGCGGATTGAGCCAGGTTGAGGGATCGTGTGTCCAACGCCATCGGAATAACCAAACGCGCGTCTGCGGCGTCATGGACGTCTTCAGGAACACCTGCGCTCTCACGCCCGAACACGAGCTGATCGCCGTCTGCAAATGAAAATGTGTGATAGGGGACCGCCGCCTTTGTGGTGAAAAGGATCATCCTGCCCTCTTTCTCAGACCGCTGATGTTGATAGCTGGTCCAGGACGGGTGCCGCGTTAAGGATGCCTTTTCCGTATAATCCATTCCGGCGCGCTTGAGGCGTTTGTCGTCCCAGACAAAGCCACAGGGTTCGACGATATCCACCGCAATATTGAAGCAGGCCCCTAGGCGAAGGACCGCTCCAACATTCTGGGGGATATCGGGTTGGAAAAGAATTATACGAATCAATGTGTTATGGCCTTACTTGAGAACGGTTTTGAGGCGCTGCAAAGGCCTTTTCACGGCCAAAAAAATATCCTATACCCCATGTCATTGTTTTCCTTAGAGTTTCGTTGGGGATGGGGAAGCAAGACAAGGCGAATCAAGGCTTTCACGCCATGGGTCGTTTGGGTTTTAGGGGTGGTTTTACCCCGTACACCTGGTCTCGCGTATCGCTCCCGGCGCCGAAACAAGAACCGAGAGGTCCGAAATATGGCGGATACGGCAGAAAACCAGGTGGTTCCCACAGAAGATGAATCACGGCGTGATTTCCTGCTACACGCGACCGTTGCGACAGGCGCTGTCGGCGTAGCGGTTTCTATGTGGCCCCTCATCAACAGCATGAACCCTGCAGCCGATACTTTGGCTTTGTCGTCCGTTGAGGCCAGCTTGGCAGGTCTCGAAGAAGGCCAGGCAATCACCATCAGTTGGCGCGGTAAACCTGTATTTGTCCGCTACCGGACGGCTGCTGAGATCGAGGAAGCTCGCAGCGAGCGGTGGCAGGATATGCCCGATCCGCAGCCTGACGAAGAACGGGTTCAGAATGACAAGTATTTGATCGTGATTGGTGTTTGCACCCACCTCGGCTGTATCCCGCTCGGTCAAAAGACGACCGAAACACGGGGAGATTACGGTGGATACTTCTGTCCTTGCCACGGATCTCACTATGATCTGTCCGCCCGCATTCGCAGAGGACCGGCCCCGACAAATCTTGAGGTGCCTGAGTACACCTTCCTCTCCGAAACAAACATTCGCATCGGTTAAGGAGCGTAGCCGCAATGAGCACTGAAAAAGGTTGGGGCATGCGGGCTTTCGATTGGTTTGAAGAACGCCTACCTATTGTTTCCTTTATCGATCACTCCGTCGGATCAAAATACCCGGCACCAAAGAACCTGAACTACTTCTGGAACTTTGGCTCCCTAGCTGGGCTTGTTCTGGTGATCATGATCATCACGGGCATTTTGCTCGCCATGTCATACACGCCGCACGTTGATCACGCCTTCCAAAGCGTTGAGCGCATTATGCGGGACGTGAACTCTGGTTGGCTGCTGCGTTACATGCATGCCAATGGCGCGAGCTTCTTCTTCATCGTTGTCTATATCCATATCTTCCGCGGCAAGTACTACGGGTCGTACAAGTCGCCGCGTGAAGTGCTGTGGTGGCTCGGCATTATTATTATGCTGTTGATGATGGCGACCGCCTTCATGGGATACGTGCTGCCTTGGGGCCAGATGAGCTTCTGGGGTGCCACGGTGATCACCAACCTGTTCTCAGCGATTCCGCTAATCGGCGACGAGATTGTGACGCTGCTCTGGGGTGGGTTCTCGGTTGATAACCCGACGCTGAACCGCTTCTTCGCATTGCATTACCTCCTGCCCTTCGTGCTTGTTGGTGTGGTCGTGCTGCATATCTGGGCGCTGCATATTCCTGGTTCGAACAACCCGGCGGGCATTGACCCAGCACCGCAAGATAAAATCCCATTCCACCCGTACTACACGGCGAAGGATATGTTCGGTGTTGGCGTATTCCTACTGGCCTACTTTACAGTGGTGTTCTGGTTCCCGAATGCCATGGGTCATACCGATAACTACATTCCGGCCAACCCGCTTTCGACGCCTGCTCACATCGTTCCCGAATGGTACTTCCTGCCGTTCTACGCGATTCTGCGCTCAATCGATGACAAACTGACGGGTGTCATCCTGATGTTTGGCTCGATTTTGATCCTGTTTGTGTTGCCGTGGCTTGATACCTCACGCGTGCGATCGGCCACATTCCGCCCGATCTACAAGGTCCTCTTCTGGATTTTCCTGATCGACTGCGTGGTGCTCACATGGTGTGGTGCGCAGTTGCCGGAAGGTCTGCCGCTGATCCTGAGCCGGGTCGGTACGTTCTGGTACTTCTTCCACTTCCTGGTTCTGTTGCCGGTCGTCGGCTGGATCGAAACGCCGAAACCACTTCCAACCAGTATCAGCACGCCCGTCGTGCCAAAGCCTGCGGAGTAGAGATATGAGAATCGTTCTTTTTGCTGCCGCGGCCATCACCCTTCTGGGCTTTGCACCCGCAACCACTCAGGCCGCTGGCGATGCGGTCGTCCTTGAACAACAGGAATGGTCCTTCGATGGGCCGTTCGGACGGTTTGATCGCCAACAGCTGCAACGCGGTTTTCAGGTCTACCGTGAGATTTGCTCGTCCTGTCATGGGTTGGATTACATTGCGTTCCGTAATTTGGAGGCAATCGGCTATAGCGAGGACCAAACCAAAGTCTTGGCCTCTGAGTATACAATCGAAGAATGTTGTGACGATCAGGGCGACATCTTTGATCGCCCGGCTATCCCTGCAGATTACATCCCTAATCCATATCCCAACGAGCAGTTCGCGCGGGCCTCTAACAACGGTGCTTTGCCACCTGATCTGTCGTTGATGACCAAAGCGCGTCACGGTGGGCCCGACTACATGTACGGCCTCATAATTGGATACGAAGATCCGCCCGCCGAAATGGAAGCAGAGATGATGGACGGCATGTATTACAACACCGTCTTCGAAGGCAATCAGATCGCGATGGCTCAGCAGTTGTTCGATGAACTAATCGAATATTCTGACGGAACGTTGGCGACCTCCGAGCAGATGGCGCTGGATGTTTCAGCATTCTTGCACTGGGCGGCGGAGCCTAAGCTGGAAATTCGGAAGCAGACTGGCGTTCGAGTGTTGCTCTTCACGTTTATCTTTACGGTATTGGCGTACTTCCTGAAGCGTCGTATCTGGGCCGATGTCGAACACTAGACGTTCAGATTTCAGTCTAAAAAATACACTAAACCGTCGACCCCTAAAGGTCGGCGGTTTTGCTTTGTGGTAACGCTGGTCAGTGGTGTTTAGACGTTAAACAGGAAGTGCATGATGTCGCCGTCTTTGACGGAATACTCTTTGCCTTCCTGACGCATCTTACCGGCATCCTTGCAGGCCTGTTCGCCGCCTAGAGACACAAAGTCATCGTATGCAATGGTCTCAGCCCTGATGAACCCTCGCTCAAAGTCTGTGTGGATCGCACCTGCACCTTGAGGGGCTGTGGCGCCGTTGCGAACAGTCCAGGCGCGGGCTTCTTTCGGCCCCACTGTAAAGAATGTGAGGAGATCAAGCAGCTCGTATCCAACGCGGATTACACGGGCCAGGCCGGTCTCTTCCAGGCCGAGCGTTTCCAGGAAATCCTTCCGCTCAGCCGGGTCGTCCAATTGCGAGACTTCCGCCTCTATCGCTGCAGAGACGACGACGCAGCGGGCTCCGACTTTCTCAGCCATTGCTTCCACCTGTGCTGAATAGGTGTTGCCGTCAGCGGCATTGTTCTCTTCGACGTTGCAGGCATACAGAACAGGCTTTGCGGTGAGCAGTTGAAGCTGGCGGAATAACTTACGGCCGTTTTCATCTTCTGGCCGGGCTGTTCGGGCTGGTTTGCCTTCTCTTAGGGCGTCTAACACCGGTCCCATTACGGCGACTTGATCTTTGGCTTCTTTGTCACCGGATTTGGCTTTTTTCGCCATCGCCTCGGCCCGTTTTTCAATGCTCTCTAAATCGGCAAGAAGAAGCTCTGTCTCGACGGTTTCGGCATCACGCACAGGGTCAACCGTGCCATCAACGTGAGTGACGTTGCCGTCTTCGAAACAGCGTAGGACATGCACTATGGCGTCGACCTCACGTATGTTGGCGAGGAACTTGTTACCTAAGCCTTCACCGCGGCTTGCCCCTTTGACAAGGCCTGCGATATCTACAAACTCGAGTTGAGTGGGTATCGTTTGAGCAGACTTCGCGATCTCAGATGCTGTCTTCAGCCGATCATCTGGAACCGCAACGCGACCGACATTTGGTTCGATCGTGCAGAAGGGGAAATTGGCAGCCTGCGCGGCAGCGGTAGATGTCAGGGCATTAAAAAGCGTCGACTTTCCGACATTGGGCAGGCCAACGATGCCGCAGTTAAACCCCATGGTTTTTTTTACCCTTCTTTCTTGTCTGCTTTGACGTCACGGGGTGACGGCGGTGTTTCAATATTTCGCATGGCCTGGGATACGTCAGTCATGAACCGATTGTCTTCGCCCTCAATCAGGAGGGGTGTGGCATCTGCGGTCGCATCTACAAGAGTGTTGACCCACGTACTATCTGCTTTGGCGAAATCCTGTAGGACGTATCCGGAAACGCGGTCTTTGTTGCCGGGGTGGCCAACACCCATGCGGACGCGCCAAAAGGCTTCTCCGATGTGAGAAACCAGGCTGCGAATGCCGTTGTGACCCGCATGGCCACCACCTTTCCGAACACGGATTTTGCCAGGCGCCAGCTCGATTTCATCGTAAAAAACTATGACGTCTTCAAGGTCGAGCTTATAGAAGCTCATCGCCTCACTCACCGCTCGGCCAGATTCATTCATGAATGTTGCGGGTTTAAGGACGACAACGTTGTCCCCCCCAAGCTGCCCTTGCGCCATGTGCCCTTGAAACTTTGTTCGCCATGACCCCAGTCCATAACGCTGAACAATACCGTCCGCAGCCATAAAGCCGAGATTGTGTCGATTGTTGGCATGGCCGGAGCCGGGATTACCCAGACCTACAAGGAGGCGCATGGCGGTCTCGCGATGCAGACAGACAAAGGGAACACTGGCAACAGATCGGGAAGGTGAGGGTCCGGCGCAACCGGACCCTCAGAACACTTAGTCTCCCGACTCTTCTTTCTTGGCGTCTTCGCCCTCGGCTGCTTCGCCCTCGGCGCCTTCGCCTTCTTCGCCTTCGGCTGCCGCTGCTGCTGCAGCATCTTCTTCATCCTCGGCGGCCGTCTGCACAGTCGGTGCGGCAAGGGTGATGATGGTGAAGTCGCGATCCGTAATTGTCGGCGCGACCCCCTCAGGCATTTTGATTGCGCTAATGTGGACCGAATCACCAATTTCAAGACCGGTGAGATCGATTTCAAACCGTTCTGGCAGGGCATCCGGACGGGCACGCACTTCGATTTCGTGACGCACAACGTTAACCACGCCGCCTTGCTTGATGCCCGGTGACTCTTCTTCGTTGAAGAAATGCACCGGCACTGCGACGGTCACAACCGTATTCTTGCCAATGCGCCGGAAGTCCACATGAACGGGCACGTCTTTCACGGGATGCATTTGAACATCCTGCGCCATAGCCCGCTGGGTTTCTTTGCCGACGGTAATTTCGAAAATTTGTGTCGCGAATCCGGGTTTGTGCATTTCAACGAACAGATCGCGCGGTTTCATGGAGATAAGGACTGGTTCCTTATTATCGCCATAGATCACGCCAGGCACGAGGCCTTCTCGGCGTGTTGCGCGGGCTGCCCCCTTGCCGGCCCGGTCGCGTCCCTGAACTGTCAGGGCGCTTGCGTTTGCCATTTCTGGTCTCCTTCAGGTTATATCAGCCACTCGACTAAGAGCAGGCCGCCGGCAGGCCTCCAGGGGTGTCGCCGCCGGGAAGCGGGGGTAATACAAGGATTTGGGGGTTGGCTCAAGCCCCTGAGGGCTTAAGGGGCGGGATCAGTCAAACAGGCTCGAAACCGAGGATTCCGAGCTGATCCGCTTGATTGCTTCGGCCATCAGAGGAGCGATGGAGATTTGCCGGACATTATCGGCCAGTCGAACCGCTTCCGTGGCTTGAATGCTATCGGTAATGACCAATTCGGTCATCGGTGACGCGGAAATTCGGCCCACGGCGCCACCTGAAAGCACCCCATGGGTGACATAGGCGGAAACGGACTTGGCACCTGCGTTCATCAGGGCAACAGACGCATTACAGAGGGTTCCAGCCGAATCGACAATATCGTCAACCAGGATGCAATCGCGGTCTTTGACGTCACCGATGATGTTCATGACTTCCGAGACCCCAGCCCGTTCGCGGCGTTTATCGATGATGGCCAGTTCCGTATTGAGGCGCTTGGCGATGGCCCGGGCGCGGACCACGCCCCCGACATCGGGCGAAATAATCATCGGACCGCTATAGCCGTCATAGCGGCTCTTAATGTCTTCGACGAAGACCGGCTGGCCATACAGGTTGTCTAGCGGGATATCGAAAAAGCCTTGGATCTGCCCAGAATGGAGGTCCAATGTTAGGACGCGACTGGCTCCAGCCTGATGGATGAGGTTGGCCACCAGTTTCGCTGTAATGGGTGTGCGTGGCGTTGTCTTGCGGTCTTGCCGGGCGTATCCGTAATAGGGGATCACAGCGGTTACGCGTTCCGCCGAGGCGCGGCGCAACGCGTCTAGCGTGACCAGAAGCTCCATGAGATTGTCGTTGGCCGGATAGGATGTCGGCTGGATGACAAATACGTCTTCACCGCGAACGTTCTCGTGAATCTCAACAAACACTTCCATGTCGGAAAAGCGTTTTACCGAGGCATTGGTCATCTCAACGTGCAAATACGCGGCGATGGCTTCGGCGAGTGGCCGATTGGCGTTGCCAGCCAAAAGTTTCATTGAATAAAGACCCCCGACGGCATGCGCCCCAATAACCGGCTTTTGGTGCCGCTCCCTAGCCGTATCGAACCGGCGAAAACCTATCAATCTGTCACAAGTCTGTAAACGTTCTGCGGACCGGTTTCGGCCTTCAAACTAGACTTTCTTGAAAGCCATGCCGCCTATCGCCGAGGGTCGGTCGTTTTGGCGATGATTTCGAGCAGACCGGGAACAGCGCCATCGACGATCGCCTCAGCAATCATGCCCCAGGGGCCATCCAACTCGCCGCGTGGGATTCGATTGTCGAGCCTCACTTCACCTAAGTTTTGACCGCCGGGGGTGAGGATTTGCCAGATGATCGTAACGTCGTCTTGCCCGGCATCGTATTGAGCGACGCTGACCGTCGCTGCAAATATGACGTCTGGAGTCCCCGTTGCAGGTTTAAAGCCCTCGCGGGCGAGCCTTGATGCCATGGCATTGCCGAGAGACTCCGCGCCGTCACCGGGGGCTGAGACCGGTTTTTGAATGGTTGCGGTCAGGCCGGTCCAGGGCGCAAGGGGAATTTCGACCGGCTGCGTGGTTACTGGCGGCGCCAGGAGGACGGCGAGACGGACCGCAATGTCGTCGGCGACATGGTTTTGCTCGGTGATTGATCCTTCAACCCATGGGGCTGTTTCCACATAAACGTCTTGATCCAGTCGTTCTACAATTTGCCCGAGGCGATTGAGAAGTCGCCAATTTAAAGTCAAGACCGTCGCTGACCCATCTTCAACTGAGTCCCATAGATTCCCTTCAAGGGTAAAACTAAGGATGCCGGTTCGATCGACCGCTTCCGCCGGAATCTCTCGCTGGCGCAAATATTCCGCAATCCGCTCAGCAATAACGGACGCCGCTTCGCGATCAATCCCGGCGGGCGGCACAACACCGATGCCGGCGCCGCTGGGGTTGGCCAGAAGCGGATTGGCTGAGGAGGGCACACGCCGGAAGGGCTGCGGTACATTCCCACAGGCCGTGAGTAGGCCCGGGAAAACGGCGCCGCCCAAAAGAGACATCAATCGTCTTCGGCTCGGCATTGCTTCAGGGCACCAAGGCTATGCCAGAGAGCTGGCGGCCATAGTCTGGTTCGTCTCGATGGCAGGATCTGCGATAGCTATAGAAGTTCTGTTCCTCGATGTAGGTGTCGGCATCGATACGGTCGACCGAAGCGACGCCCGCCGCCGCCGCGCGATCTGCTGTGAAGCCACCGACATCAAAATAGGAATGACCTTTGTTAGATGATGGTTTGAAATATTTCGCGTTTCGTGGGTCGCGATCGAGGAACCGGGCGCTAAATTCTGGGCCAACTTCGTATGACGCCGCGCCAATACACGGGCCGACCGCCACCTGAATAGTGTCGCGTATGGCACCCAACTTTGTCATCGCAGCGATAGTGTTCTCGACTACGCCTGTTAGCGCGCCCTTCCATCCAGCGTGGGCCGCGCCAATGACCCGGGCCGTTGGGTCAGCAAACAGGACAGGGGTGCAATCGGCTGCCAATACAGCAAGAGCAATACCGGGCTGATTGGTGACCAAGCCATCGGCAACGGGTGCGTCGTCCATTGTCCATGGCGCCGTAACGGTGACTACGTCAGCGGTATGCTCCTGATGAAGGGTCACAAGAGAGCCAGCGTCGACACCAAGGGCTTTAGCGCAGCGCGCGCGGTTGGCAATGACGGCGCCTCGCTCATCGTCTGACCCCGGGCCGCAATTTAAGCTGTCGTACAAGTCTGTGGAGACCCCACCGATACGCGTGAAGAAGCCATGGCGAATGCTAGAAATGGCGGCCAAGGTGGCTGCTTCCATCATAAATCTGCACCCGTGCTAAATCCGGATAGCGGTTTGCAGCCCGCAGGACCAAAAGCGATCACTTTGAAGAGCGAGCCCATGCCTTCTGGGTCGATAAGACGGTGAATGCTGCTGCGAATGACCGCAGTTTCAGAATCCGACTTTCCTTCCGATAGTTGAGTTTCTCTAACGCCTGCACCGAGGCGCTTGAGCCAAACCCCCTGTTCGACGGGGCCGTGAATGCTTGCGCTGCGCGATCTGGCCGCTTGGGCAACTGCGGCAAAATCAACGTGGGCTGTTAGGTCAGCGTCACCCGGTGTGTCGAGGGCCGGATGGAAGGTATGATTCTTCACGGCCTGCAGGGTGTCGCCGACATCTGTGACCGTGTGACCGTAGTCGATGACAAGGGCAATGCCCGGCCGCTCGGCACAAAGCAGGGCGATCTCAGCTGTGACCTGCTCCACGGCCTCTGAGTTTTCAAGAATGCTGCCGTTCGGGGCGTCATAGAAGGTCTCGTCGATCGTCGCGCTGGGGAGAGAGTTCACCGTGAATTCAAATTTGCTCCCGTCGTGAGTCACCATGCGCTCACACCACCCAGAAGTGGTTTTGACGAACTGGGAGATTGGCAACGCGTCGAGAAATTCGTTGGCGACGATGATGACCGGTCCATCAGGTAAAGTTGAAAGACCATCATGCCACTCGATGTCATAGGCTGCGAGGTTCTGCCGTTGCTCCTCGCGTAAAGCTTGGCTTCGTTCGACGAGATGAAGGGACGCTGAGCGGGCGAAAACTGGTGCAACATCCCAGACTGTTCGCAATGCGTCAGCCATAAGAGTGCCTCGGCCAGGACCGCATTCAACAAGGTGAAAATTTCGTGGTTGGCCGAGCGCTTGCCAGGCGGTGACGCACCACAATCCAACTAACTCTCCAAAGACCTGAGATATTTCAGGCGACGTAATGAAATCGCCGTCTCGTCCGAATACACGTCCCCGGGCGTAATAGGCCTCGGCGACCGCGTCCATGTAGGCAGTCACCGATATGGCGCCATGTTGCCCAATCTGTTTGATGAGCTGGTCAACAAGGGCTGATGTGCTTCCTGTGGGTGTCGAAGAAGTCATGCCTTAGCCGGTAGGCGCGCACGTGCCAACGAACGCCACATGACCCAAATGCCGAACACCAAGAGTGCACCGGACAGAATTTGCCCCATGGTTAGGCCAAATGTGAGAAAGCCGAGATGGCGATCTGGTTCGCGGAACAGCTCGACAATGATTCGGGCAATCGCATAGCCGACGCAAAAACAACCAGTAATGACGCCGGGGCGATGTCGCACAGCGTCTTGTCGCCACAACAGATTCAAAATGATGAACAAGACGAAACCCTCGAGAAAGGCCTCGTATAGTTGACTCGGGTGTCGTGGGACCGGGCCGCCGCCAGGGAATGCCATAGCCCAACCGACGTCAGGTGCTGTCCGGCCATACAACTCACCGTTTATGAAATTAGCCAGGCGACCGAGAAGGAGGCCAATTGGCACCGCACAACTTACGTTGTCGGCAACATACCATTTGTCGACGCTCAGTTTTCGGGCAAACAGAATGATCGCTAGAGTGACGCCGATCAGCCCACCGTGAAACGACATGCCGCCTTCCCAGGTCATGAGGATTTCGCCGGGATTAGATAGGTAATAGATCGGTTTATAAAACAGGACGTATCCCAGCCGTCCACCGAAGATAATTCCTACCAAAGCCCAGATTAGAAAATCGTCAGCTTGTTCTGGGGTGATTAAGGCGGGTGGTTTGGCGACCAGCTGGCGCATGTACCAGGTGCCACCAAACAAACCCACAATGTACGCGAGCGCATACCAGCGAATTGCGAAGGGGCCGATCTCAATGAGGATCGGGTCGATAGTCGGGAACGTCAGGGCAAAAAGACTCATGAGGAACAGATCGGGTCAGCGGAAAGGATCGGGTTGGCTGAGAAAATCTTTAATTGTGATGGTGACACCGTCTTCGAGCGACGTAAATGACTCTGTGTAACCGGCTTGCCGAAGGCGGGTCAGATCCGCTTCGGTGAAATATTGGTAGTGCTCCCGAAGGCTCTCGGGTGTATCCCGCCAGCTTGGGTCAAAATTTCGATCACAAGCCGAGTGAACTGCTTTTGCCAGATCCAGAAAAGAGCGGGCTTGTCCGCTACCCACGTTAAAGAGTCCCGAGACGTCGGGATGAGCTAAGAGCCATTGTATGACACCGATGCAGTCATCAACAAAAACGAAGTCTCGGCTTTGCTCGCCGTCAGCCACATCAGCGCGGTGCGAGCGGAACAGAGCGTAGTTGTCACCTCTGGCGGCAACGGGATGCATCTGGCTGACAACACTGCCTTGGGTGCTTTTGTGAAATTCGTTTCGGCAGACCACCGCGGACGCCCGCAGCGCCTTCGATGCCTTCCAGATAACGCAGGTTATAACCGGCGCCGGCAACTTTTTTGCCTTTCAGGTCATCCAGCGAATTGATCGGTGTCTTGGAGAACA
>WLXB01000088.1 GCA_012103295.1 Alphaproteobacteria bacterium
CCCCGTGAAATCACAATTATAACCAAACTGTTTTGACTGACGGGCTGCCGTCAGCGCGCTAGGGTCAAAAGTGGGCGCATCGGCAAACAACGGATCGCCCCAGCGAATCAATACGTCGGCGTTGAACCCATCTGCAACATGGTGGGTTTCATCAATACCATGATTGAGTTCCGTAAAATCTAGGTCCGAAGATTCAGAGGCCGCTGCTCCCTCTGATCGCAAGACCGATGATGTGGAGGCAGCGGCGACCATCGCTGCGGCCGTGCCGGACAGCAAGTCTCGGCGCGCCATCAAGGCATCTGTCACTTCGGTGTCTGTCTTCGGAACATCTTTGCTCATAGCTGGCATCATCTCACAGAGACCCGCCCGATAGATAGATAGTCGACAGAGGCAACCTCGCTTTTTCATTCTGATCGTTCGTCGCGTACACTATGACCGAGTAAAAAATAGCTCTTTGATTCGAGGCCTGGCCCATGACATCGAACGTTATACGCGCCGTTACGCTCAATCTGTTTTGGCTTGCGACACTCATCGTTAGTCCAAAAACAATTGCAGAAGAAGTGATCCTCAAAGCGACCGTCCTCGGCTCGGGCTACGTTGAACCCTTGCCCGACAAATATGGCGCCAGCATCTTGGTAGAAGCCGGCAGCGAAACTTTACTAATCGATGCGGGGCGCGGCGCAACGATCCGCCTCAATCAAATTCCAGTGGCCTTCGATGCGGTCAACAAAGTGTTTTTAACTCATCTCCACTCCGATCACGTTGTCGGCTTACCTGACCTTTACCTCACGGGCTGGGTGCTCGGCCGGCGCGATACCGCGTTGCGACTCTGGGGACCGAAAGGCACCTCCCATATGGCCCGTCATCTGGTTAACGCCTTTGATTTTGACGTCACCATCCGCCGCGATAAACACACGCGATATGCTGCGGCGGGCGCCACCATCGACGCCAGCGATTTCACCGAAGGTATTGTGTATGCGGCCAACGGCGTCACGGTCACCGCTTTTGCCGTAGACCACGGCCCGGTTAAGCCCGCTTTCGGTTTTAGGGTCGATTATGCAAGCCGTTCGCTTGCCGTGTCCGGAGACACGCGGCCCAGCGACAACCTCATCGCCCATGCTCGAGATGTCGACGTGCTGTTTCACGAGGCCTTCGCGCCAGAAGCCTATTCAGCAGCGCATCCGGACGTGCCGTATTTAGTGATCAAGGCTATTGAAAGCGTCCACACCACACCGACTCAGGCCGGAGAAATATTCGCCGCCGTGAAACCCAGGCTGGCCGTGTTTTACCATATCGATCCTGGCGAAACGTTTGCTACAGAATTGCGACGCGATGCGGGGCTAACCTACGATGGCCCGTTAGAAGTCAGCGAAGACCTGATGTCATTTATCATCGGCGATGAGATACGTGTGCAGCGGCCTCAATAGTAGAAACGAGAACGCTTACTCCCACTCAATCGTGCCCGGCGGCTTCGAGGTCACGTCATAGGTCACTCGATTAACGCCCTTAACCTCGTTGATAATACGGTTGGCCACCCGCCCGAGAAACTCCATATCGAAATGATAGAAGTCCGCGGTCATGCCGTCGGTCGAGGTCACCGCCCGAAGCGCCAGCGCATAATCGTATGAGCGGCTGTCGCCCATCACGCCAACCGTGCGCACTGGCAGCAACACGGCGAACGCCTGCCAAATCGCGTCATACAACCCGGCGTTTCTAATTTCTTCCAGATAAATCGCATCGGCCTTGCGCAGCGTGTCGAGCTTGTCTTTGGTGATCTCTTGTCCGGGGATGCGGATCGCCAACCCTGGCCCCGGGAACGGGTGTCTCCCAACCATCGTATCGGGCAATCCCAGCTCACGCCCGAGGTCGCGGACTTCGTCTTTGAATAATTCGCGCAAGGGTTCGACCAGCGCCATGTTCATACGATCAGGCAAGCCACCGACATTGTGATGAGACTTGATCGTGACACTTGGCCCGCCGGCAAAAGAAACACTTTCAATTACATCCGGATAAAGCGTGCCTTGAGCCAGAAAATCAGCGCCACCGATTTTTTTCGCTTCCGCCTCAAAGACGTCGATAAACGTCGCACCGATAATCTTGCGTTTCTCTTCTGGGTCCGTCTTGCCGGCCAGCTTACCGAGGAATAGATCTTCGGCGTTGTTCAAAACCAGGTTGATGTTGAAGCGGTCACGGAAGACCTCAATCACCTGCTCTGTCTCGCCGGCGCGCATAAGACCATGATCAACCAGCACACAGGTCAGCTGATCACCGATAGCTTCATGCAACAGCGCGGCAACGACTGAAGAATCAACACCACCAGAGAGCCCGCAAATAACGCGGCCGTCACCAACCTGCGCCCGCACAGCTGCGATGGCCTGATCCTTAAACGCTGCCATCGTCCAATCGCCGGCAGCGCCACAGACCTTATGGGTAAAATTCTCAATCAGCGCCGCACCATGAGGGGTGTGAACAACTTCGGGATGAAACTGCACACCATAGAATCGCCGAGACTCGTCAGCGATTGCCGCAAACGGCGCACCGTCAGATGTTCCAATCACCGCAAACCCCGCTGGCAGTGCGTTGACCCGATCACCGTGACTCATCCAAACTTGTTCACGGCTACCAATTTTCCATACACCGTCAAACAGGGCGCAATTGTCCGCAACCTCGACAAAAGCGCGACCGAATTCCCGGTGGTCAGCATCTTCAACCTGCCCCCCCAGCTGGGCCACCATAGTTTGTTGGCCATAACAGATCCCAAGGATCGGCAGACCCATTTCGAACAAACCTTGCGGTGCCTGCGGCGTATCATCACCAATCACCGACGCTGGGCCACCGGAGAGGATGACGCCTTTTGGATCGTAGGCCCGAATGCTCTCTTCCGTCACTTTATTGAATGGATGTATTTCTGAGTACACCCCACTTTCTCGTACCCGTCGCGCGATGAGTTGAGTCACTTGAGAGCCAAAATCAATAATGAGAATGCGGTCAGTCAAAACAGCTTTACCCTTCGGTCTTGCGCTGGAGAATGGCGATAAAGAAACCATCGGTTTGATGTCGACGAGGTGACAACCGCAGAAACTTGCCGCGCCCGGGATAGCGTGTGCCAAGCACAGCTTTCCAGATGTCAGCCGCCGACAAGGACCGAAAGTGCTCATGGCGTTCGAGAAAATGCTCGATGCGATCTTCGTTTTCCTGTCGCAACAGAGAGCACGTAACATAGATGAGCCGACCACCAGGTTTGGTCATGCGGCCACCCTGCGTGAGAAGCGAGTCCTGGGCTTCTATATGTCGTCCCAAATCCTTCGGTGAAAAGCGCCAGCGGGCATCGGGATTGCGCCGCCACGCACCGGTGCCTGAGCATGGCGCGTCAACGAGAACCCGATCAAAGCTTTTGCGTTTTTTATGCAGCCAATTCGTATTCTCGGGGTCCAGCACGCGTGTCGTCACTGAAAAGACCCCAGCTCGTTTGAGCCTGGGTTTAGCTCGGTTCAACCGGCGCGCTTCATTGTCGGTAGCAACAATACGACCGTGCCCCCCCATAGCCGCAGCCATCGCCAGCGTTTTACCGCCGCCCCCAGCACAAAGATCGAGCACGTCTTGGTCTGGTTTCGCATCGACCAACGCGGCGGCAAGCTGGGACCCCTCGTCCTGCACTTCGATAAACCCGTCGGCGAAGGCTTTGCTGTTGCCGAGCACCGTGCGCCCGGACAACCGTAAACCATAAGGCGCGAAGCCAGTTTTCTCAGTTGGCAGGCCATCTGCCTGGAGAGCGGCAATCGCGGTGGCGCGATCGGCTTTTAGCGTGTTGACGCGCAGATCGACCGGCGCCTCCTCGGACAAGGCCGCTAATTCGGTTTCGGCCTGATCTCCAAAGAGATCGGTGAAGTATGGCCAAAGCCAATCTGGACATTCTGTGGCTACGTGGGCCGGCATGTCATCCGACGGCCGGGTGATGGAAGCCGACAGCGCTGTGCGTTCATTCTCATCTAGCGGCGCGGGCGCATAACCATCACCGCTGCACAATCCATCCAGGGTCGATAGCTCTTGGCCTTCGTTGAGAAGACTGTCACCGAGGACAAGAAGGCGTGGCGAGGGCTGCTCTTGGTCCAGCCGCCAAGACAACCGGCTGCGGTGCCGGACCGTGCGCCACAGACGGGTGGAGATATCGCGCCGGTCCCCTGATCCGATGTAACGCCGCATGCGGAAATAACTGCGCACGACGCCATCGCCAGCGGCTGGATCAGCGATCATCGCTGATAAAACCTCTACTGCTGCCTGAAGGCGCGCGGCCGGTGTCATAAGCAGAAAATCCGTAGCGGCAGACTCGCCGGCCTAGTCAAAATCGATCCGGTAGTTGGGCGGCTCGTGAGTAATGGCCACATCATGCACATGGCTTTCGCGAAAGCCCGAGGCCGTAATCCGGCGGAAAGTGCAATTGCTGTGCATGCGAGCAACAGACTCATTGCCCGTGTATCCCATCGCCGCCTTCAAACCGCCAACCAGCTGGTGCACGACGGGCTGTACGGGCCCCTTGTAAGGCACTCGACCCTCAACTCCTTCGGGAACCAACTTCATGTTGTCAGCGACGTCTTGTTGGAAGTATCGATCTGCCGAACCGCGCGCCATTGCGCCTAGCGACCCCATACCGCGATAACCTTTATATGTCCGCCCCTGGAATAGTATGACGTCACCTGGGCTCTCTTCAGTTCCAGCCAGTAGAGACCCGATCATGACGCAGTCGGCACCGCCTGCAATCGCTTTAGCGATATCGCCAGATTGCTTAATGCCGCCATCTGCGACCACTGGAATACCGGCCTTGCTTGCTGCTTCCGCCACTTCCATAACAGCGGTGAGCTGGGGAACACCGACGCCGGCGACAATCCGGGTCGTGCAAATTGAGCCAGGCCCGATGCCAACCTTGACCGCATCAGCACCTGCGTCGATTAAAGCTTTCGCACCATCCGGTGTCGCGACATTGCCTGCGATTATCTGTGCATAATTACTTTGCCGTTTGATGGCTTGAACAGCATCGAGCACACCTGCCGAGTGACCATGCGCAGTATCAACAACAACCACATCAACACCGGCATCTAGCAGCGCTTCTGCACGGGCGAGGCCATCTTCGCCAACACCTGTTGCCGCGGCAACACGCAAACGACCTTGGTCATCCTTGGACGCATCCGGATGTGCTTGTGCTTTCTCCATATCCTTAACAGTTACCAAACCAACACAGCGGTAATCATCGTCGACCACCAACAATTTTTCGATGCGGTGTCGGTGCAACAGGCGCTTGGCCTCATCCCGGTCTACTGAATCTGGCACGGTGACCAGATTTTCTTTGGTCATGAGCTGACTCACCGGCTCGTCGGGGTTGGAGGCGAACCGGACGTCCCGATTGGTCAGAATACCAACCAACTTGCCAGTGTCGCGCTCAACCACCGGAATACCTGATATCTTTTGCTCAGACATCAGTCCCAGCGCATCGCTCAGCGTCTGATCGGGGTATATCGTGACAGGATCGACCACCATCCCGGATTCAAACTTTTTGACCTTCCGCACCTCGGAGGCCTGATCCGCGACGTTCAAATTCTTATGAATGACCCCAATTCCGCCAGCCTGAGCCATTGCAATCGCCAATCGGTGCTCGGTCACCGTATCCATGGCGGCAGAGATCAACGGAATGCCAAGAGTAATCGTCTTGGTCAGGCGGGTCGAAGTGTTGGCTTGGTTTGGAAGCACCGAGGAAGCGCCAGGCACCAGAAGCACGTCATCAAACGTATATGCTTCGGCGAATTTCATAAGGCACCACCTGAAAAAGTTGGCGGGTTATCGCACACTTCTTTGCGGCCCTCAAGACACCGTCTTGGCCTTCCAGCCTATTCTTTAAAACCCATCGCGACGACGTACATTTCTGCCGATTCCTTGCGGCTGGAGGGGGGTTTAGCATGGGCCACTTTGGTGCAGCGTGCTTTCATGGTCTTAAGCAAATTGCCCTCCGTCCCACCCTGGAACACCTTGCAAATGAAGGCACCACCTGGAGCCAAGACCTCTTCCGCAAAGGCCCAGGCAGCCTCCATCAGGGCGACGATGCGAAGGTGATCTGTCTGTGAATGCCCCATTGCTGGAGCCGCCATATCCGACAGCACAACGTCAACCGGTCCACCAAGGACTTCCTTGAGCCGCTCTGGTGCATTCGGATCCATAAAATCGAAAGTCATACACGTGGCACCAGCTACTTCTTCCCATTCGCGGATATCAAGGGCAACCACCTCGCCTTTGGCTCCAACCCGGTCGACGGCAATCTGCGTCCACCCACCGGGGGCAGCCCCAAGATCAATCACTCGGGCACCCTTTTTAAGGACACGATATTTGTCGTCCAACTCGACGAGCTTGAAGGCCGCACGGGATCGGTATCCGGCGGCCTGTGCTTGGCGCACATAAGGATCGTTGAGCTGCCGCTTTAGCCAACGAGTCGATGAAGATTTACGGCCCCGCGCCGTTTTGACCCTGACATGGAGTCCGCGTCCACTGCCGCCCCCCGACTTCGCTGAGGAGCCCTGTTTTTTTGCCATGGTGTGAGAACGTCCTCGTTAACCGGCAGACAACTTAACACGGGGCGACGTTCGAGTGGCGTGAAGCATATCCATCAACATCCCTTCCCGTAGCCCGCGGTCAGCCACGCGCAGGTGCCCGACTGGCCATAGCCGGCAAATCGCCTCCAGAATCGCGCAGCCACCAAGAACCAAATCCGCACGCTGCCACCCGATACAGGGCTCGGCGGCCCGTTGCTGCAGGCTCATCTCGCAAAGCGCCCGGCTGTGTCCTGTTAGCGTATCAAAATCTAAGGTGATGCCGTCGACCGCGGTTCTGTCATAGCGCGGTAAACCAAGATGGATACCGCCGAGAGTCGTGACTGTGCCCGACGTGCCGATCATCTGTGCTTGACCGGCCTCAACGTGAGCTCGGATATCGTGCGGCCGCTCGAAGGGTGCCAGCAGACGCTCGACCCGGATCGCGACTTCTTCATAGGTCCGTTCACACAAATCGCCGCCGCCACAATCTTCCGCAACGGTTACAACACCAAGCGGCATTGAGATGCATCCGAGTATTTCCATCGACACCGCATCGCCAACACGCACAAACAGCACTTCTGTGCTGCCGCCGACAATATCAAAAATCACGGCATAGGGAATATTCGGGTCGATCAAGGACGAGCACCCCTTAAGGGCAAGCCCCGCCTCTTCATCTGACGTAATGATTTCTAATGCAATGCCCGTTTCATCGTGCACGCGATCAATAAAAGTGTCGCAATTTTCCGCCCGGCGACAGGCCTCGGTCGCCACATTGCGTGAAATCGTTACGCCACATTTGTCCATTTTCTCGGCGCAGCATTTTAATGCGTCAACCGTCCGGTCCATCGCCGATTTTGACAACTGATGGGACGCGCTCAACCCTTCACCCAAACGGGTGATGCGGGAAAAAGAGTCAACAACAGCAAAGTCATGATCCTGGGGGTGGGCCACAAGCATGCGGCAGTTGTTCGTGCCCAGATCAACTGCGGCAAGAACAGCCTCGGGGCGGTTCTGTCCCCTTTCAAACGGCTCGTTCGACCGTTTGCCCCCGCGTGTATGCGAACGGGCCACGGAAATCCTCTCTATACAACTGCGCCCTTTCTATATTTAGGCTGCAGAGTTGTCGTTGTACTTCATCGTACCGCCGCGTGAGAGGGCGCGGCAAGACCAGATACGCCTTCTTAGGTATCTAGAAACGTTCGAATATGGCCACACACCGAATCCGTATGCAGATCAAGCACGCCTTGCCCCATATAAGGCAGGTCGATGCCCACTCCCTTTTGAAGAAGATCAACGGCTGCGATAGATTTTTGCCCCTGAGGGTCAGCGGTACAAAACACCATCGTGGGCTGGGTCACGTTGGGCAGGCGCGTACGCAGGTCAACATTGAAAGCGGCTTTGTGGCCCCACCATGACTCTGGTCCACCGCGCTGTATTTCCGCGAAATGGCGGGTGAAAAGAGAAAGGGGATAAGGCTGCTGCGCACCCTTTTTAAGGTGAGACCACCACTTCATTAAATGTCCTGCATCCCAGTCATAGACGTCTGGCTTATAGGTGGCACGTTCTATAGCCAGTTCTGCATCGGTATATAGGGGGGCGCCGAGCAAGATAAGGCGCCTGATTTTTTGTGGTTGAGATAGAGCAAGAGATACGGCGATCTTTGAGCCGGTAAAGAATCCCATGACATCAATCGGCCCAGCCCAGCCCAGCGCGTCGATGATCGCACCATGGGCGGCGGCATAGTCCTCGATCTCTGGCGGACCGTTCGGCGGGTCAGACTCACCGAAACCGGGAGTGTCGCCAGCGGCGCAGGGGCGATCTTCACCCATAGCCGCGACGACAGCGGCCATCGCAACACTTGAGGACGGGCTTTGGTGAAAACAGTAAAGCGGCGGCCGGTCAGAAGGAGAACTCGGACTCTTAAAGCGCACATGCAACTGCCGATCTGCCCAATCGACAAAACGGCGCTTAACTCCCGGGTAAGGGCGCCAGAACTTCTGATCGGACTGTGGATCAGGTGCCATCAGATATTGCCTGGGTTAAAACGGTGCGGGCGAAACGATTAGCCTGAAAAACAATGGGCCAAAGAGGTGCGACCATCAAGCCATCTCGAAGACATAGTGAGGGCTTGAAAACAGACGGCGAATGCTTAGGATGCGCCGCCTTCAAGCCCGGCACCTTATTTTTAGAGCAAAAATGCCCGTGCGAAACTGCCAGTGTCACTTTATATTATGTCTCGTGATAGGCAGTAATCGGCCCTGGTGGGGGATAGTTTAACGGTAGAACTGCGGACTCTGACTCCGCCGGTCGTGGTTCGAATCCACGTCCCCCAGCCAACACGCCACAAAGCGGAACGCGTTGCCCCGGCCGTGGCTTCTGTCAGTTCAATACAGAAATCTATCAGCCAGCCATTTTTCTCTTTCCAGTATAGGCCTGGATCATAAAGAGAATAAGCGCAACAACGCCGACGGTAACCACGATGTCGCCCGGCACCCGCGCCCATACAAGCGCTTCCATAACTGGACTGTGGATGAATTCTGCAGACCGGGCGTACGCGTAACTGAACTTATAACTCGCCCAGGTTTGCAGCAGGCCCTGTGGAAGGAGCGACAGGAACGTCATCATCGCCAACCCGATGTTCAAAGACCAGAACGCGATTTTGAGCAAGTTGTAATTCCATAGCTTCACGTCCGTCAGCCCCCTTAGGCAATAGAGCATGAGCCCGATGCCGAGCATACCGTAGACCCCAAACAAAGCTGCATGCCCATGGTTCGCCGTCGAGTTAAGCCCCTGCATGTAATACAGCGCGAGGGGTGGGTTGATCATGAAGCCGAACAGGCCGGCACCGACGAGGTTCCAAAACAGCACGGCCGCGAAGAACATAAATGGCCAATGATAAGCCTGCTGCCATTGCGCATTCTTCTCGATCTTTGAATGATTATACGCTTCGAAACCAACGATGGTCAGCGGCACCACTTCAAGGGCTGAGAACGTCGCCCCAACTGCAATGACCGAAACTGGAGTGCCGGAGAAGTACAGGTGGTGGAAAGTTCCAAGCACACCGCCACCGAGGAAAATAATGGTCGCAAACAAAACCATCACTGTCGCAACAGACACCCGCAGCAACCCCATGCGGACGAACACAGTCGAAATAATCGCCGTAGCAAAAACCTCAAACACACCCTCAACCCACAAGTGAACCACCCACCAACGCCAATACTCGACGACACTGATGTGTGTGTTCTGGCCCCACATCAACCCAGCACCGTACAAAAGGCCGATTGACACTGTTGCCAGGACAACGAGGTAGATTAGCGACCCTTCATTCTTGTCCTTAAGCATCGGTGATAGGGCGCGCAGCACGAGCGCGACCCACAGGATCAATCCGATAAAGAGGTAAATCTGCCAGAAGCGACCCAGGTCAACATATTCGTATCCCTGATGTCCGAACCAAAAATTGACGGTTAAGTCCTCGATCAACCGGTGCACAGCGGCCCATTCCCCAGCGAACGAACCCACCACAATGATGAGCAAACTGATGAAAAGAAAATTGACCCCAAAGCGTTGGAATTTTGGCTCATGACCCGATAGCAGCGGCCCAATGTAAAGACCGGTGCCTAGCCACGCTGTCGCGATCCAATAAACCGCCAACTGGGTATGCCACGTCCGCGTCACGGAATAGGGAAAGTACTCAGCAAAGGGCAAGCCATAGAGACCCTGACCTTCAACGGCATAGTGCGCAGTCACGATCCCGAGAAGAACCTGAACTAGAATCAAAGCAGCTACGAGCCAGAAATACTTCGCAGTCGCTCGCATTGACGGGGTAATTTTCGCCTCTGCCATCAAATCTGTTTGGGCGTACCCGCTTTCTGGCTCCATATCGGCACGCCAAACATCGTATTCGCGCGCGTAATACCAAACCAATGCACCGATTCCAGCGAGCAACAAAACGACCGAAATTACGCTCCACATGAACAACTCTGTCGTTGGTGTGTTGCCGACCAGAGGCTCGTGGGGCCAATTGCTCGTATACGAAATTTCGTCGTTGGGACGTTGAGTGACCGCGCTCCACGACGACCAGAAGAAAAACGCGTTTAGCGCTTTTGCTTCTTCGTCCGTTAGAAGATTATCGATGGGAAAGGCATAGTCTTTGCGAAGCTCCATGGCTTCAGCATCGCTGCCCTGAAAGAGGCGCCGATAGTGCTGCGCAACGATCGCAATAGCCTGCGCACGATTTTCACTGATGGTGACGGTGTCAGTTTCGGGGCTGTGCGTATTTTCACGCATCTCTGCGCGGAGCAGGACTTTACGCATTTCGAGCTGAAGATCAGGGTTCGATGTCGAGGCCTCTGATTCAGCAATAGGTAAGAGGTCCAGAAGCGCGGTGGCTTCACGTTGCAGCCAGTCAGCGCTCCAATCCGGCGCAAGGTAACTGCCGTGCCCCCAAATGGAGCCTTGCTGCATGCCACCAAGCGATTGCCAGACGTTTTGACCTTGATCGATATCGGTGCGGGTATAAATGACTGCGCCGTTGTCAGTCTGGACTGTGGCGGGAATTGGCGGCGCAAGTTGATAGATTTCCCGACCAAGAAATAGCAGCACGCCGAACATCACAATCATGCCGACGATAAAGATTTGCCACAGTCGCCGAATTGGAAATGTCGTCCTATAGGTTTCCATAGTTAGGTCCCCGCCCCTTGCGTTATGTAAACTCCTGCCGACAGTTGGGAACACCCAACGCCCTGGGACCCTTGATAGGCACCTGGAAACCTATGTTTGGCACACTGACGGAGCTCTGGCGTTGAGCTAGGTCAATCACTGAGGACGAGGGCCAACGGGTTATGGTCGATGCCCGGACAGGAAGCACGCATAAGACCGTTCAATGGGTGTTGGTTGGCGCTCACGAAGGTGGCGTATGCCGCGCCCCGTGTTAACGGCCCCATACTTAATGTTTACACTTGGCGTGCATTTGCTTGAATGTATGCGGCGATTTATCACGCTCTTCTTATTTAAGTCGCGCACCGAAGGGATCGACCGTTGACCCAACAAGAAATACTTCACGCCTTGAAAGAGTTGCCGACGGCAACTTTGTCCGAGGCCACCGCTAGACCCAGCGACCTGCCGCCGTCGGTTCATCGTGTTGTGCCCGGCGCACGCATCGTTGGCCCGGCGTTTACCGTTCGTTGCCCCCTCGGCGACAATACCGCTGTAACCCGCGCCGTCGATCAAGCCCAACCGGGAGACGTAATTGTGATCGACTGCGGTGGGCCGCCACGCACCGCGATGTGGGGTGAGACGGCGACCTTCGCCAGTCAGATCAAAGGGGTGGCAGGGTGCGTTACGAACGGCGCTGTTCGGGACATCGACGCGATCGTAGCGTCAGGGTTTCCTGTATTCTCCGCTGGCCTGTCTCTGCGTGGATCAACGAAGGGGCAACCCGGCGAAACGAATATAGACATCGTCATTGGCGACATTGCCATTCAACCCGGTGACTTCGTATGTGGTGATGCCGATGGTGTGGTGGTCATTCCAGCCAACGAAATCGACGCCGTACTCAAGGAAGCGGATCGCCTACGTGCCGATGAACAGAGCCGCAATGATCGAATCAAAGCTGGCACGCCGCTGGCAGAAATTCTCGCGGCATCGGGCAACAGGCGGCAATCCTAAACGCGCTAAACCGTTGCAACCTTTCGGAACGTTTCTTCGTCTAGCTCTCCTTCGAGCTTGGCCACCGCCACGGAGACCGCGGCATCGCCGCTAACGTTCACCGTTGTGCGCGCCATATCCAATATCCGATCAATCGGCAGGATGAGACCGACAATCAACGCCGTCTGCTCAACGGATATGCCTATCACTGGCAATATGGTGGACAACAGAAATAGGGATGCGGATGGAACGCCCGCCGTGCCGATAGACGCGAGCGTCACCGTAACAGCGATCATGACGTAATCCGTCAGCGCCAAATCAATGCCGAACACCTGCGCTGAGAAAACAGCAACAACACCGAGGTACAGGGCTGTGCCATCCATGTTTATTGTCGCACCCAAAGGTAGGACAGAGGATGCAACACTGGGTTTAACGCCAAGGTTCTCTTCGACACAGGTCAGCGTCACCGGCAGAGTCGCAGAACTGGACGCCGTCGAGTAGGCAACCGCCTGAGCATCAATGATACCGCGGAAAAACCGAACCATCGGCAACTTGAGGAAAAACTTGATCAATCCGCCATAAACCAGTGCGGCGTGAAGAACGCAGGCGACGTAAACAATCACGACGAGCGTGAGTAATTTAAGAATGGTCTCAGTTCCCATCGTGCCCGCCACCCACGCGACCAACGCGAAGACTCCGTAGGGCGCCAGTTCCATAACAATGTGAGCGACCTTGAGCATCGCCTCAGCCGCTGATGAAATCGCGTCACCAACTGGCCGGCCTTTCTCACCTGCCAGCACGATGCCTGTACCAAACAGAAGAGAGAACACGATGATGGCAAGCACATCTCCTTCAGCGAGCGCAGCAACAGGATTGGTTGGGATAATACCGAGGAAACGATCGACCACCGCCGCAGCAGGCTGCACGGTCTGAGAGGAAACCGCCGCCAATTCGATCCCCACTCCGGGCTGAAAGATAACGCCGAGCAACAGCCCGATACAGATCGCGACAGCCGTGGTCATCATATAGAGAATAACCGCTTTGCCACCGATAGACCCTAGCTTCTTCGGGTCGCCCATCGACAAAAGACCGGCGACCAGCGTGGTGAAAATAATTGGAACAACCAACATCCGGATCATACGTACGAACAGATCGCCGATCCATTTAGTGGTCTCAACCGCATCGCCAAATATGAAGCCAGCAACGATTCCGACGACAAGCGCGGTCAAGACCCGCACCCAAAGGGTGACGCCCTTCTTAGCCCCAAGCCAATACAGGAATGAAAAGACTCCGAGAATTGCAAGCCAATACACGATCTGCGTCACCGTCATGAATCATCTCCGTTGCGTTTCGCTTTGTTACTAGAGAGTGAGGGCCAATCGGCGGCAAAGGTCAACCGCCACTTGACGGTTCGGCGAATTTTACGTGGCGCTTGCTTGCTCCAATGCCTCACTGGCCTTGAGCCAGCGGGCTTCAGCCCCGACCAGATCACGCTCAATATCAGCGCGAATCTTCATGAGGTCCGATGCTGGCTTGTCTTTAAACGGACCCGCGGCATCAGCTGGCTTAAACAGAGCCTGATCAATGGCTGAGCGTTTGTCTGATAATTTAGACATTTCCAACTCGGCCTTGGCGACAGCCTGCCGCAAACTTTTGTTCTGCTCACGGAGTTGGGCAGCTATACGCCGCTGCTCTTTCTTATTGGTCGGCTTCTCCATTTTGGTCTCGGACACATCAGACTCTGGCGCTTTCGCAGCAGCTGGCCCTCGCCCCATAACCAAATCTTGGTAATCATCAAGCGTGCCTGAAAACTCACGAGCCGTGCCGTCTGCCACGTAAACGAGACGGTCCGCCGTCAGTTCAAGAAGGTGGCGATCGTGGCTGACAATAATAACAGCACCACTATACGCGTTCAGCGCTTGCACCAGGGCTTCGCGCGCATCGACATCAAGGTGGTTGGTCGGTTCATCAAGCAAAAGAATATGGGGAGCATCGCGGGTAATAAGAGCGAGCGCTAAGCGGGCACGCTCTCCACCCGATAGTCCACCAACCGCACGATTTGCCATATCACCCGAGAACCCAAATCGGCCCAATTGCGAGCGAACCGCTCCCGGCTTGGCGTCGGGCATTACGCGCGCCATATGCTGAATCGCGGTTTGATCAGAAATCAGATCTTCGATCTGATGCTGCGCAAAATACCCAACTCGAAGCTTTGTGCTGACACCGACCTCGCCTTGAAACGGTTTCAAGTGCCCTGATAGCAAACGCGCCAGTGTTGTCTTACCGTTGCCGTTGCGCCCGACGAAAGCGATCCGATCGTCCGGATCAATCCGCAAATTCAAATGAGAGAGAACGGGTGTGTCGGCAACATAGCCGACCTCGGCATCGTCCAGCGCAATCAAGGGTGGGCGCAACTCGTTGGGGCTGGGAAAATTGAAACTAAGGGAGGGGTCTTCTGCCACCGCGGCAATTGGCTCCATGCGGGCGAGCGCTTTCATGCGGCTTTGCGCTTGTTTGGCCGTGTGCGCCTTGTATCGCCAACGGTCGACATAGGCCTGAAGTTCCTTGCGTTTGCTGTCCTGCTTAACGCGCATCGCTTCAACTTGGGCTTGTCGCTCCCGGCGCTGCCGTTCAAAGGCATCGTAGTTGCCCGGGTACAGAGTCGCTCGACCGCCTTGTACATGGAGAATGTGATCGACGACGTTGTTGAGAAGGTCGCGTTCGTGACTCACAACAATCAGTGTGGCGGGATAAGTCTTGAGAAAAGATTCCAGCCATAACTCCGCCTCGAGATCCAAGTGGTTCGACGGCTCATCCAAAAGCAATAGATCAGGT
>WLXB01000089.1 GCA_012103295.1 Alphaproteobacteria bacterium
AACCACTTCGAACCGCATCCGAATTTCACCAACACGGCCAAACATAGTCTCTAGTTCTGTTGCTTTGTCGACCACGTACTCAGGCGTCGTGACCTTACCGATATCGTGCAACCAAGCGGCGACGTGCAACTCGTACCATTGCTGTTCATTGAGCTCGAAGTCCTTAAAGGACCCGTCATTTGAGTCGCTGCATTTCTGCGCCAACATCTTGGTTAGCTCGGGCACACGCTGACAATGGCCGCCGGTGTAGGGCGATTTGGCATCAATGGCGTGGGCCATGACTTTGATCAAGCTGTCCATCAAGGCTTTTTGCGCTTCGATGAGCTGCTGATTATCGATGGCGACGGCGGCCTGGGAGGCCAATGCCTCAACCAAGCGCTGCACACTTTTTGTGAACGGAATAACGTTCTCTTTGTTGTCATCCTGCGCATTGATCAGCTGCAGAACGCCGATAACCTCGTCCGAGTAATTCTTGAGTGGTATCGTTAAAAATGATTTCGACCGATAGCCAGTGCCTTCGTCGAACTTCTTGGTGCCCGAAAAGTCATACCCTTCGGCCTCATAGGCGTCTTCAATGTTAATAGCTTTGCCCGTCAGGGCGGCGGCAGTTGCAACGTTGTTATAGTTGGCTTCGCCGGTTTCAGGATTATGCATCTGCAGCGGCGGAAACGGGATTGGAACGCCCGTCGTGCCACCCATGGCAATATTGAGCGTTGCGTTGCGGACGATCTGGAAAGACAACGTGCCGCCGTCTCCGCCCAGATACAGGGTGCCACCATCAGCATTTGTCAAATCTACAGCTTCGAGCAGGATGCGCTCGGTCAGGCGATCGTGGTCATGCTCAGCCGAGAGCGCGATCCCAAGATCGATGAGCTGCTCAAACCCTCTGGACGATGTGGCTTCAGTTTCAGACACGTTTCGCAGCTACCCTAACTACCCAATTCCGGACCGTCGGCGACGCCCCGCACTCCCAAAAGCGAAAATAGTATGGACCAGATACAATGCCAAGTCATTGTCAGCCAAGCCTTTTCTGGCCTGGTGGCTTGTCTGATCGTCACTCTACCCCAGGTTTTGCGCGGTATAGATCATACATGAAACTGCCCACAGATGGCACGCAATAAAAGCTATCGTTAGCTGGGATATCCACCGTTAAGTGCAGGGCGCGAAGCCCAATTAGAATCGCCGCCCATTATTTGTTCAATAAGCGGTTACGTCGCGAATCTTGACGCCAGGCGGGCCAGACCGTTAAGCCAGCGGGCATAGTCGTCAACACGTCTTCTTCGTGCCTCCTTAACCCATCGCAGAATTGCCCCATGCCGTTTGCCTCCCTTCGCGATTTCATCGACCGCCTTGAGAAAGATGGCCAACTTGCGCGCGTGTCCGCACCCGTTTCTCCTCACCTGGAAATGACCGAAATACAAACTCGGATTCTGGCAGAGGGCGGCCCAGCGCTGCTGTTCGAAAACGTGGTGAGGGAAGACGGCAGCGCCTATGGCACATCAGTACTAGCCAACCTATTTGGCACCGTCGAACGCGTGGCGTGGGGTATGGATCGCAACCCAGACCAACTCCGCGAGGTTGGGGAAACATTGGCCTTCCTCAAACAGCCAGAACCGCCGGGTGGATGGCGCGAAGCAATGGAGATGCTACCGCTGCTTAAGACGGTGATGGCGATGAAGCCCCGAACCGTTTCAAAAGCACCCTGCCAAGAGGTCGTGCTGACCGGCGATGACATTGATCTCAACCAACTGCCGATCCAAACCTGCTGGCCCGGTGAACCGGCTCCATTGATCACCTGGCCGCTTGTCGTCACCAACGGCCCAGGAGGGGACAAACGCGATGTCACCAATCTCGGCATCTATCGCATGCAGGTCACAGGAAAAGACAAGACACTGATGCGCTGGTTGAAACATCGCGGTGGCGCCGGACAATACGACCGCTGGAAAGACACCAAAGCAGAGCCGCTTCCCGCAGCGGCCGTGATCGGCGCTGACCCGGGCACACTATTGGCTGCTGTTACCCCGGTACCGGATACGTTATCCGAATATCAATTCGCTGGCCTACTGCGTGGCCGTAAGGTTGATTTGGTCAACTGCAAGACCATCCCGCTTCAGGTCCCAGCGGAAGCCGAGATCGTGCTCGAAGGGCACGTGATGTTGGATGAGTTTGGCGACGAAGGACCCTATGGCGATCACACCGGCTACTACAATGCGGTCGAAAAGTTTCCGGTGTTTAAGATCTCCGCTATCACCATGCGGAAAAATCCGATCTATCTATCCACCTACACGGGTCGGCCACCAGACGAGCCGAGCATCTTGGGCGAAGCGCTCAACGAAGTATTCATTCCGCTGCTAGTTCAGCAGTTCCCAGAGATTGTTGATTTCTGGTTACCCCCCGAAGGATGCAGCTATCGCATTGCCGTGGTCAGCATGAAGAAATCTTACGCTGGCCATGCCAAGCGCGTGATGATGGGTGTCTGGAGCTTCCTGCGCCAGTTCGTGTATACCAAATTTGTCATCGTGGTGGACGACGACATCAACGCCCGCGATTGGAAAGATGTGATGTGGGCGGTGTCTACCCGTATGGACCCAGCCCGCGACATTACGGTGATCGAGAACACCCCTATAGATTACTTGGACTTCGCGTCACCTGAGCCGGGCCTTGGCGGCAAATTGGGGCTAGACGCGACAACCAAAATTCCACCCGAGACCAATCGGCCTTGGGGCAAGAAAATTCACATGGCTGACGACATCGTCGACCTGGTGACAAATAAGTGGGCCGAATACGGCCTGCCCGGCAGCGGCGCGCCGATTTGGAAAGACAAAACTTAAGTTTGGAGAACAGAGTGTCCGACGAGTCCCTTAATGTACTGACCGATCTCATTACCAAAGCCAAGGCAGCCGGTGCCGATGCCGCAGACGCTATTATAGCCGATGGGGAATCGACGTCCGTAACCTATCGCCTCGGCGAACTCGAACAACTCGAGCATTCAGAAGGCGGAGATGTCGGTTTGCGGGTTCTGGTTGGCAAGAAACAGGCGATTGTATCGTCCTCTGATCGATCTCCCGAAGCCCTGGCCGAATTGGTGGAGCGCGCAGTGGCGATGGCCAAAACCGTGCCGGACGATGAGCTACTTGGCTTAGCGGACCCAGACCAACTGGCGACGGACCTGCCTGACCTCGACATGTGCGACCCGGATGATATTTCCACAGAAACTTTGATCGAAGCAGCTCGCACTTGCGAGGATGCCGCACGATCAATCAAAGGCGTGACGAACTCTGAAGGGGCACAGGCGAACTGGGGACGTTCTCGCGTTGCCATCGCTGCGAGCAATGGCTTTCAACGCGCCTATGAAAGTACCGGAGGTTCGTACTCCGCCTCTGTTCTGGCAGGCGACGTCGAAACAGGTATGGAGACGGATTACGAATATACGTCAGCTGTCTATGCCAAAGACTTTAGATCACCGGAGGAGGTTGGCCGCACCGCAGGGGAACGTGCCGTACGCAAACTAGGTGCCCGTAAAGTTAAGAGCGGTAAGTTTCCAGTAGTATTCGAATCTCGAGCGGCCAGAGGCTTAATCAGCCACTTCCTCGGCGCCATCAACGGCAGCGCCGTGGCGCGCGGCACAACGTTCCTAAAAGACAGCATGGAAACAGCGGTATTCAACGACGGCATCACGATTGTCGAAGACCCGCATCGAGCCCGTGGCATGCGCTCCAAGCCCTGCGATGCCGAAGGATTGGCCAATAAGAGTCGCGACCTCATCGACAACGGTGTTCTAACGACCTGGGTTTTGGACCTGCGTTCCGCCCGCAAGCTGGGACTCGCACCGACGGGGCATGCCAGTCGCGGACCGTCATCACCCCCCTCACCCTCCGTCACCAACGTCAATGTCGTTGCTGGTGAGAAAACACCAGAGCAATTGTTTGGTGAAATCGAAAACGGCCTCTATGTCACAGATGCCTTCGGCCAAGGGGTTAACGGTGTGACCGGAGACTACAGCCGCGGCGTCGGCGGTTTCTGGATCGAAAACGGGGAATTGGTTTACCCGGTGAACGAAATCACCATTGCCAGCAATTTAAAAGACATGTTCCTGACACTCACTGCGGCAAACGACTTAGAACTCACTCGAGGCATCGACAGCCCCACCGTCCGCATCGACGGCATGAGTGTTGCCGGAAGTTAGGCGGACGTATCGCGGCAACACCTGACGATGTCTATTTTTGTATCGCGCTGTCGGGCTCACCCATCATACTGTCCATGGGGCCGCCCATGGAGTTCTTCATAGATTTCCCCTGAGCTTCCATAGCTTTGGCCGCCTCGGTCGCCATTTTGTTCATGCTTTCCATGACGTCGTCTCTAGCGGCCTTGACCTCGGTATTCATTCGAATCTGCTTCTGCGGTAGCGGGTCGCGGCGCATTGCCTGCGCTGCTTCCACGACGGGCGCACTTTCGACCTCTTCTGTCGCACTCTCAACGACAGCATCGGCGACACCATCATCATCGCTGCTGTCTCCAAGGTTGTATGCGGCGGCGGCCACTAGCGCAGCGCCAGCAACAATCAACCATATCGCTCCCTTACTGTCTGCCATCTTCACTTACCCCAATATTGACTCAGATGCGCGAAACCCAAGTCATTGCTGCCGACCATGGGTTTCAATTGGAGACTATAAACGATAATGACCTAAGATACGTTCGACGTGAGTGTAGGAGCGATACCACCGATATGAAACGCCTGCGCAAGGCCCTATTCCGCAACCCCGCTGTGCAAAGCATTCTTGGTGCTGTTGCCGCTGGTTATGTCTGGTTGGTTCGCGTGACCAGCCGCTGGGTCGATGAAAACTCAGAGGCGACGACGGACGCCTGGGCCGGGACTGCGCCGGTGATCATTGCGTTCTGGCACAACCGCCTCTTCCTCATGCCTTACTGTTGGTCATCACCGGCGCCGTTTCACATGTTAATTTCATCCCACGCGGATGGGCGCATTATTTCAAAAACCGTGTCCTGGTTTAATATTTCCACGGTTACGGGCTCCAGTTCTAATGGTGGAACCCAAGCCACACGTGAACTCGTGCGGCTTCTGAAAGCAGGAAAAAGCGTGGGCATTACGCCCGATGGACCGCGCGGACCACGCATGCGGGCGGGAGACGGCGCAATCGCACTGGCCAAACTTTCCGGTGCGACCATTGTGCCCGCTGCCGTTGCAACGAGTGGACGCCAAATTTTATCGACTTGGGACAAACTCATTATTCCGCTTCCGTTCACCCGCGGCGCCCGCGTCTGGGGTACACCGATTAGAGTACCCAAAAACAGCAATGCTGAAACATTGTCGCAGTTGCGCGATACTCTTGAAGAATCACTGATCGCGGTGAGCGACCGGGCCGACGCAATGGTCGGCCAATCTGCGATACCTCCCGCCGATACTCAGGACAGCGACCATGCGCACGCCTGATTTCTGGAAAAGTGAAGGGCCGCTGGTTAAAGCGCTCGCCCCTCTTGGCAAACTTTACGGTGCCATCACCGCATGGCGGCTTAAACATGCCGCTGCAGAACAGATCTCAGTTCCAGTGATCTCTGTCGGCAACCTCACAGTTGGTGGCACAGGAAAAACACCAGTCGTTCGCGACTTAGTGAAGCGCTTGAAAGACAACCGGCATCGACCGGCTGTCGTGCTGCGGGGATACGGCGGGCACATCAAAGGCCCACTGCGGGTCGACACCGAAACACACACAGCCTTGGATGTCGGAGATGAGGCTCTGCTCCACGCCCGCGACGGCGCCACCTGGGTCGCCCGCAAGCGAGCAGATGGTGCCAAAGCGGCGATAGCAGATGGCGCAACCGTTATTGTGCTGGATGACGCTCATCAACACACCAGTCTGAAAAAGGATTACGCCTTGCTTGTCGTCGACGGTGCGGTGGGTTTCGGCAACCACCATATTCTTCCGGCGGGACCTTTGCGTGAAGACGTCCGGGCTGGATTGGGGCGTGCTGATGCAATCATTATCTTGGGTAAAGACGAAACAGATTTGGCCGATCGCCTGCCAGACTTCTTAGCATTGGCACCTGGCGCGCTCGAAGCTGAGGCGGAATCAGTTCACCTGCATGGCCGCAAAGTCGTCGCCTTCGCCGGTCTCGGACGGCCACAAAAATTCTTTGATACGTTGGCCGACCTGGGCGCCGTCGTGGTTGCAGCGCACCCTTTTGATGATCACCACCTTTATAAACCCGCCGACATACAGTTGATTCTGGACGAAGCGTTTGGGCTCGATGCTCTACCCGTCACGACCGAAAAAGACGCTATGCGGTTGGCGCCAGACCATCGCCAGCAGGTCAACGTGCTGCGCGTGGCCGTGCGCTACAAGAATCCGGCGATCATCGAAACTTTATTGCAGGATGTCTTGTCCAGCCGGTAACGCAGCCATAACGGTTTGTGGATCAAGTTTGGCGCCGTACCAGGAAATGCCAAAATGAAGATGCGGCCCATTGGTCCGACCGGTCATTCCGATGGCACCGATCGGATCGCCCTGACGCACGGCTTGGCCTTGTTCGACTGAAATTTCACTCATGTGAATATAAACAGAATCAAGACCGAAACCGTGATCAATCATCACCGTCTTACCGGTCAACACCATGCCGTCGTGAACCAAACTCACGACGCCATCGGCCGTCGCCAAAATTGGGGTTCCCGTTGGTGCCGCGATATCGAGACCGGAATGAGGGGAGCGCGGTTGGCCGTTGAGAATACGCTGACTCCCAAAGACGCCTGAGATTCGCCCCTGGGCTGGCTGCAAAAAGCCTGTCTCGAAAAATGGTAGGGGCTCGGTACGATTGCGAGCGGCAACGATCAAGCCGCCTTCAGCACGGATACGTTTTACGGTTTCAGGGTTTGGTGTCACCGTACTTTGCGGCAAGCCATCAACCCGCTCGATGAGCCAATCCCGGGGTGCAACAGAAACGACTTGCTTCGTCTCTACACCACTCTCATCGCGCATCACCAGCATGGCAGACGGTTTAGCATCCCGATCAATCCCAAAAACAAAGCGACCCGTATTCGATACTGAGACAGTACGACCATCAAGAGTTACGCCCGTACCCGGTGCGACGGTGCCAAAAACAATCCCGCCCTGCTCCAAGCGCCCGTGCAAAGCGATGGGTTCAGCGGTGGCGGACGCGACGCCAAGACTCAACCCAGCGCAGACAACAAGAAAACGCCTCACAAAAAACTCCCCTGCCGACCATCGGACTTATCGCCGCTCTTCGCCTTCGGTTTAGATGCTGATTGCGGAGATTTTTTTATAGTAGACAGCGGCACTTCTCCGCCAACGGTAACGTCGACCGCACCATCACTGAATTCGACTTGCCAAGCCGCCCCTACTGAAGACCCAGCCGCAACAGTGACCGGCGTACCGTCAGCACCTTTGACCAAGGCATAGCCACGCTCGAGGACTCGCTTGGGCGACACAGACTCAAGACGCGTCCCCAGACCTTCCAGCTGCTCTCCGGTACGATCCGTTGACCGCCGAAGCGCTATACCCAGTCGCTCCGACCAATCGGATATCAATTCATCGTAGCGATGGACATCGCGTGCGAGGTGAGCCGGTTTGAGACCGGCAGCAATAACAGACAAGTCCTGGCCCTTGGCTGCGAGAAGGCGCGATGGACCGGTTCCCAAACGTTCGGACAAGCCGTCGATATCTTGCTGCTTTTGCTCGACCACTTGCCTCAGGTTAGGCAAACCCCTTGCCAAACCTTCGACTTGCAATGTGTTTTCGGACAACAGGCGATTCACCGACTGGCTTAGGCGAACGCCGCTCTCTTGCACCTGAGAGATCAACTCCAAGCGCACAGGGACTGCAATTTCTGCCGCTGCGGTCGGCGTAGGCGCTCGGCGATCAGACGCGAAATCAATCAGGGTGGTGTCGGTCTCGTGGCCAACCGCAGATATTAGCGGGATCGCCGAAGCAGCCGCGGCACGAACGACAATCTCTTCATTGAAAGCCCACAAGTCTTCTAGCGACCCTCCTCCGCGGGCAACGATCAGCAGATCAGGTCGCGGAATGTCGCCATCTTCTGGCAGCGCGTTGAAGCCATTGATCGCGGCCGCGATCTCTGAAGCCGAGCCTTCGCCCTGCACGCGAACCGGCCACAACAGCACACGGCGCGGAAATCGATCCTGGAGCCGATGTAGAATATCTCGGATCACCGCCCCAGTGGGCGACGTCACCACGCCGACAACCTCTGGCAACCGCGGCAGCGCCTGTTTGCGGTTTTCAGAAAACAGGCCCTCAGCCGCCAACGCTTTCCGGCGATCTTCGAGCAGTTTAAGAAGCGCGCCCTCACCCGCAAGCTCAAAGGTCTCAATGATGATTTGATAGGACGATCTACCTGGATAGGTGGTCAAACGGCCGGAGGCAATGACCTCCATCCCCTCTTCAGGCCGATGGGCAAGCTTTGACATTCCGCCGCGCCAGATGATCGCATCAATGACGGCGGACTCGTCTTTGAGCCGCATATAACAGTGCCCCGACGCGGCAACTTTCGGCTGCGAAATTTCGCCGCGTATACGGACATAACCGAACGCGTCCTCAACCGTCCGCTTGAGAGCATTGGAAACCTCAGAGACCGTGAACTCTGGGACGTTCATAGGAGCAGCGCGATCAGCCATGGCGTAATATGCGGACCCTTAGTTAGTCTTTGTAGACATATACTTGAAGAGTGGCAGACCGAATTCGGCCGCTTTCACCGCCGCCTTCCAGTTCTCCGATATACGCGTCTACTTTTTGATGATGCCGCTTGAGTTGATGCAATTTCTCGATCGCGTCTTTGCGCAAGTTGCCAATTTCGCCGAACTCAGTGATGACGCGAGCGGTATCAACCCCGCCCGGACCCCCGTCGATAAACTCAATGGTGACATGGGTGCCTTCGCTACACTGTGCAATCGCTTCCTGACGGGAGGAACGGTCGTCGTTCAATTGAGTCTCTCCGACCACCGGCCAAACCAGCTCTTCAATGGCACCGTCATGGGGTGGCGCGAGAGCCTCAGCCAGGACGTTTTCATCGTCTTCACGATGACGTAGCCAGGCGCGTGCAATAAAAAACAGGGCGCCCAGCGCTACAACCCATACGAGGAGGCTCATGACATGTGTCCCTTTTCCGTGGGCTAGACCAACTGGAATCGTTATTGCACAAAACTGTCGTGACGTCAGCGTCCGCTCGCCCGTTAGAGCGGTTTCTGCACCATGAAATCATACATGCCGAGAAATATCTGCGGATTCTCAGCTTCAAAACGATCCCAACTATCGAGATCGAGACAACTAGAATCTTCAGGCGCAAAGGCTCGATAACTCGCCAAAAGGCGCTGTGATGAGTCTACAAAACCGCAGAACTTCAGCTCGAGACGATTAACAGCCTCGGCAATCTTAGGAATTGTAAAATCTTGCTCTTGTACGTGAAACAGAAGATCCCTGCACATCGAAGTCGTATACATGTCTAGTCTCGCAAAAACGTGCTCCAGGGCTCCCTCAGGATCGTTTTTTTCGGCGACCTGCGCGATCAAACCCTGGCGTATAGCCCGTATTGAATTTGAGTCCGCTTTGTCGCGACCTGGACCAATCAGATCTCGAACCCGGCGAACAGGCTCGCGCGCTGACGCGCTATAAAGTGAAATGCGAACAACACCACCAGGCCTGCAAACGTCTCTAAGCGCCCGAAACCCAGCAATGGGATCCGCCATGTGATGCAAAACACCCGTGCAGCTAATGTAGTCGAACACCTTTCCAGCGCCGGGCAGTTCTAGAATATCACCCTGCACAAAGGACAAATTCTTGATGCCAAGCTCCTGAGCACGGCGCATTCCGTAACCTAAGCTGGCAAGAGAAAGGTCCACCGCGAGAATGTCTGCGTCTCGCCACAGAAATCCATCTTCAATCGCCGTACGCCCCGTTCCACACCCAGCGACCAGGACGTTGCTTCTCGCCGGATCCCCATACTCACCGAGATCAACACCCGGACAAGATTTCCGAAAATAGTCGTTCGACGAAACCTTAGGATTATAGATGTGAGACACCCACCTCGGATAAGGGTTCTCTTCGTACTGCGCTCGAACTCTCGTAGATGCGGAGTCGTCTATCTGCGTGAGCGCGGGCATATCCGCCGCTAGTTCGCGCTCCTTGTCAGGCTCCAACACCTGAATACGGATCATGTCTTTTGCCAAAGGGTTCTCGGCTCCGTTCTCGACAAGTGTTCTGCATAGAGACATCTCAGAGAGCGGGCGATACGCGCCCAGTACTGCAATGGCTAGGATGTCATGGGGACGTGAACCGGACTCTAAACTTAACTGCAATCCATTGATCAAAGCTGTTTCGGCGTCCGACTCGGAGAACACATACTCAGTCAAATACGCGTAAATGGAAATCGCAACTCCAGCCTTGAGAATTATGTCCGTGTACTTCCACTCGGGGTTTGACACGGATTCGAGAAACCGCTTTCGGATGTGAGCAAAAAGCTTCTCAAATGACAGGTAGGGGATCGGCGTCGTCGTGAGCAACGCCTGCATGAGCGGCGTATTCAGAAAAGCGACCAGAGTCCCATCCGCGAGAAAACGATCGAGCGCATCTATGTCGTCCGCCCACGCGCATTCCAAGAAGTGGTGGACCTGGGGATTAGCAACCAATATGGATACGGCTGCCCTGCATAACGCAACCGTATCGGAATCGCGCTGCAATAGGGTATCCGCCAACGTCGTATCAGCGTTGGCAGGGATTGACGCCCCCGGCGCGGCGATAGCGTCACAAAGATCATAGATGTGGTTGAGACGAGCCACTTTCGTGGACGCCTCTATTTCATTCTCCACGCCAGAACCTTTACTTGAACCGAAGCCTACGAATCCGCGAATAGAGCAACGCGTTCGCCCCCTGCGTAAGCACACACATTGACTGTCCCACTTGTGCTAAAAGGCCTGCTGCGCCAAATAAATGCAACATCAAAAGCCGGAGAACGTATTCATGAAGGTTTTGGTAGTCGGTGGTGGTGGCCGGGAACACGCCCTTTGCTGGGCGATTGCGGCATCCCCTCTGTGCGACAAACTCTATTGCGCGCCCGGAAATGCTGGGATTGCCCGTGAAGCCGAATGCGTGCCCATCGGCTCAGAGGATATAGATCAGCTCCTCGCCTTTGCCACAGACAACGCGATAGATTTTGTCGTGGTCGGACCGGAAGCACCATTGGTGATGGGACTGGCTGACCAATTGCGCAGCGCTGGCATTAAGACCTTTGGACCGAGCGCCGCGGCAGCGCAGATCGAAGGCTCCAAAGCATATATGAAAGACTTGTTGACCAAGAGCGGGGTCCCGACGGCCGCATACGGGCGCTTTACCGACATCACCGCTGCCAAAGCCTACATCACAGAACAGGGTGCACCGATTGTCGTCAAAACCGACGGCCTCGCCGCCGGCAAGGGCGTCATTTTGTGCGACACCGTAGAAGAAGCGCACGCGGCGGTCGATTCCATGATGACCGACAAAACATTTGGCGACGCGGGCAACGAGATCGTCGTTGAGGAATTTCTCGACGGTGAAGAGGCAAGCTTCTTCGCCTTGGTGGACGGAACCAACGCCCTGCCGTTGATTTCTGCTCAGGATCACAAAGCCGTCGGCGATGGTGATACAGGCCCAAACACGGGCGGCATGGGCGCCTACTCACCAGCACCGATAATGACCGACGCCTTAACGGAGGAGGTAATGGAGAAAATCATCGCCCCGACCGTAAAAACCATGGCCGACATGGGCACTCCATACGTTGGCGTTCTCTTCGCCGGTCTGATGATCTCGAAAGCTGGCATAAAAATTCTTGAATATAATGTGCGATTCGGCGACCCCGAGTGTCAGGTCCTCATGCGTCGTTTGAAATCTGACATTTTACCGGCGCTGATCGCCTCTGCAGACGGTCAACTGGATCGCTTCAATCTGCGCTGGCATGACGACGCCGCCATGACTGTCGTTATGGCGGCAAACGGCTATCCAGGCTCCTACGAAAAAGGATCAGAAATAAAAGGCGTTAATGCCGCCGAAAACCAAGATGACGTTGTGGTCTTTCATGCAGGCACAAAAGCGGACGGCGACACGCTTACTGCGACTGGTGGCCGCGTCCTCGGAGTAACAACGATGGGCCCCTCCGTAACGGAAGCGCAAGCCAAAGCCTACAAGGCCGTTGACGCGATTGATTGGCCGGGCGGATTTTGCCGCCGCGACATCGGCTGGCGTGCGGTCGAACGAGAAACCACGTCATCGCCATGAGCAAGGCTCCGCATGATTATTTTGCACCGAGGTATAATGACGCCCGACAAAAGTTTCTGACCGCGGCAGAACAAGCCGATGCCGTTATCACGAACCATGTCCACCCCCTCAAGGGACCAGACGGCGAGCCACTTTCCCTAGACGTGGCCGCATTCGGACCACTCCATGCGAAGAAGGTTTTCGTCACTATGTCGGCCACCCATGGCGGCGAAGGGTTTTTGGGTTCAGCAGCCCAAGTGGGATGGCTGACTGAGAAGCGATATCAGGATATTCCAGACGACACCGCTGTCATATTGATGCATGCCGTGAACCCTCACGGGTTCGCTTGGCTACGGCGCGTGACCGAGGGCAATGTTGACCTCAATCGCAACTTCTTGGATTACGCCGAGCCTGTTCCAGAGAAGCCCGAGTACGACAAACTGCACGCGGCAATTTGCCCCGATGACTGGACGGATGAGTCCCTGGCCGCCGCCGACAAGGTTCTTGATGAATACGCTGAGGAGCACGGCCAGAAGGTCCTCAATCGCGTCGTCATGAGCGGGCAGTTTAACCGACCAGACGGATTATTCTATGGCGGCACGGCTCCGACTTGGTCGCGGGCCGCGATTCTCGCCACTTTAGACACTCACGCCGTCGAAGCCTGTCACGTCGCCCTCATCGATTTTCATACGGGCCTAGGCCCTTCTGGACATGGCGAGAGCTATATCGTCGGCAACGAGGGTGACCCTGGCGTCGAAAAGGCGAACGATGTTTGGGGTACTGAAGACGTAACAATCTTGGCTGCCAGCGGCCCGAAAAATGCGCATGACGGCTACAATTTATCGGGAATAGCTCGGGAGTTGGCGCCAATTCCGTTTTACGGCAACACTCTGGAATTTGGCACCCACCCGTTAGACATCGTGTATCGAGCATTACGGGCGGACAACTGGCTTCACCTGCATGGCGATCTGAATTCTGACTTCGCGCGCTCGGTCAAAGCCGATCTCAAAGAGGCATTCGCTCCTGATTCCGCCGAGTGGCGCGAAACGGTCTACGACAGATGTATGGAAGTATGGAAGCGCGGCATGATGGGGCTCGCCGGACTTTAGGATCGGCTACTATTTACAGAGTGTCGAGAGGTTCGACGAATCCTCATCCATCTCTTCGAAACCGCCAGCGAATTCAACCGCCGCATAATACTTTGGATCGGTCTTGTCACTGATGAACTTGAGAATCGCCTGCGACATCTCCGACTTCCGTTCTCCCTCAAAGTCCGCGGTCGTCAGGGTGCGATCCCACAGGTAAAACATGATCTCCTCATGCATCTTTGGGGCAACCCAACACGCATAGCGGGCGGTTGAGTTCTCACCAATGACAAGTCGCACAGTCACAATCTCATAACGAATACCACGAGCGGTCTGAAACGGCGCCATGATCGGATCAAGCTGGATGTAGCGCCCGACAAAGGCGCGTGGCCGCAAATCTTCCTCCTGCGCTGACAGTGAGCCGACACTCGACAGAACAAAGATGAACCCAAAGACGAAAGTCAGGAATTTAATCATGCCGTTATCCTAGCGGGCCCCGCTGTTCGCGCAAGCGTCAGCGACTTGCTTTTTCGCGCAAGCGTTAGCGCCGGGCCGCAAAAAATGCTTTGAGCAGTGCGGCGGCTTCCTGCTCTCGTATCCCGCCGATCACCTCGGGATGATGATGGCAAGTTGGTTGCGAGAAGATCTTTGGTCCATGCTCGACACCGCCACCCTTGGGGTCATAAGCCCCGAATTCATGTAGTGTTCGTCTAGTAACTGATTAGCAACTTCTATGCTTATCAAGTTGTTATTATATAATTTCCATATTAGTCTACTCATAGTTTCTGAGGCATTTGTAAAATGGATGTCTGTAACTACCAGCCTTAGTACGTTCGAAATACGTGAACGTTGCTGTTTCGCCGATGTAGTCATGAATGTTGTTTTGTATATCAGCTAGATCTTTGTAAGTAAAACCTTTACCTGGTGGACAACCGAACCTAACGCCTTGATCGTCCATCATAAAGAACTTACCTAGTGTACCTTCACGCTTGCCTTTACCTGCTTCGTAACCTACGATTGTAGCTTCAGCATCATGAAAGTCTTTGAACTTTTGTAAGTTGTAAGAACGTTTGCACTGATAAGGACCGTCAAGACGTAAGATAGAACCTTCGTAACCTTGAGGTAAAAAAGCATTGTGATGTAAATCTAAAGCTTCTTCGTGCTTGTTAACTAGATACGTTGGTACATATTTAACACAATAAGAATATAGATCATCTTCTACAAACTCTGCAAGGTTATACTGACGCGTTGAGTAGTTGTCAGAACCGTTAGCATAGTCATAACAATGAAACTGCACTAGTTGTTTAGATTCAGCTTTATCATTTGCTGTAGGTTTTTGTTTACGTACAAGAGATATAATCTTTTCGAAGTCATCACGTAGATCGTGGTTGTACAATTCGCCGTCGAGTATAGCATCTTGATAAGTATCAAAGAAAGGTTTAAGGTTTTCTAGTATGTGCTCAATGTTGAGCCACGGTTTACCTGTACGAGAGTATGCATATACTTCGCCTTTGTCATTAAGTTGAATTACACAGCGTACGCCGTCAAGTTTTGGTTGCATGTAGACTTTTTTAGTCCAGTCGACTGGTTTTGAGTCAACTTTGTATGCGAGCATTGGTTTTATCATTTATATTTATTTAATTGGTTTTCGATTAGTA
>WLXB01000090.1 GCA_012103295.1 Alphaproteobacteria bacterium
CTAAGGTCATGATGACTTTCGATTCGCGTCAAGCCTTCCGCCCTCATTATTGAGTTCACACCGGGCTCTTGACCACGCCCAAGCTCGACAACCAGCACACCCCCAGGCCTTAGAAGCCGCCTGCTTTCGGGTAATATTTTCCGGTATGCCTGAAGGCCATCAGCGCCACCGACCAGGGCCAACTGAGGATCAAAGACACGCACTTCTGCTGAAAGATTCGGTAATTCACTCTCCCGTATGTACGGCGGATTGCTGACGATAACATCAAACGTGCCGTTTATTGAGCCGAGCCAGTCTCCGACAACAAAGCTTGCGCGCGCGTCGAGACCCAACTCTGTCGCATTCGCTTGTGCGATCTCTACGGCACCACCGGATATGTCGACACCAACGCCAGTTGCCAACTGATATTCGTTAAGCAAAGCAAGCAACAAACACCCAGTACCGGTCCCAATATCAAGTACAGACAAAGATTGAGACTCAGGAACACCAACTAAGTTTAGAACAGTCTCTACAACCGTCTCAGAATCCGGTCTTGGGTCAAGCGTGTTCGGAGATAAAAAGAACGGCAGACTCCAGAATTCCCGCACCCCAAGAATTCGGCTAACCGGCTCACCAGCGCAACGACGTTTTATGAAAGATTGAAATAAGTCGTAGTCCCCGTCCCTCATCACCGTTTTTGACTGCATGAGGATATCGTTTGGAGTGCAATTCAAAACTGTGGCCGCAAGTATACGTGCGTCAAGCCGCGCGGACTCGATCCCGACAGAGGCCAAAGTATCGACGCCGTTTTGCAAAATTTCGTCGAACAGATGCGACATTGTGTCAATCGTCTCGGTCAGCTGTTCATGGCCGCGAGTTTACTCGCTTGGTCCTCGGCAGTCAGGGCATCAACAACTTCATCTAGCGCGGCCCCCTGCATCATGTCATCGAGCTTATACAGAGTTAGGTTAATCCGATGTTCGGTAACCCGGCCTTGGGGGAAATTATATGTGCGAATACGCTCAGACCGATCACCGCTACCGACTTGGTCTTTGCGGTCCGCAGCCCTTGCCGTTTCTTTCTCAAGCTTGGCCTGATCGTACAGACGCGCGCGAAGCACTTTCATCGCTTTGGCCCGGTTCTTGTGCTGAGAACTCTGGTCCTGGCATTGAACGACAGTGTTGGTCGGAAGGTGAGTTATGCGAACGGCGCTATCAGTTTTATTGACGTGCTGCCCGCCAGCTCCTTGAGCCCGATAGGTGTCAACACGCAGATCCTTAGTATCGATATCGATGTCGACGTCCTCCACCTCGGGCATGATCGCCACGGTCGCCGCGGAGGTGTGAACGCGACCGCCGGATTCCGTGGTTGGCACGCGCTGAACCCGATGCACGCCGGACTCGAACTTCAGGCGACCAAAAACCTCTTTCCCAGAAATAGTAGCGATCGCTTCCTTAAAGCCACCAATTCCGGTTTCGCTTAAGTCCATGATTTCAAATTTCCAGCCTTTGGAAGAGGCGTACCGTTCGTACATCCTGAACAAATCGGCCGCAAAAAGAGCGGCCTCTTCCCCCCCGGTACCGGCTCGAACCTCAAGAAGAGCGTTCCGTGCATCATCGGCATCTTTAGGAATGAGCATGACCTGAAGCTGTGCTTCTTCAGCCGGAACGCGAGCCAATAGATTTGTTAGCTCCTCCTCAGCCATCGCCTTCATGTCTTTATCGCCAGCCGATTCTTGAACGATCGCCTGTGCCTCAATGATCTCATCTCTTAGGTGCTCAACCGCCTGAATTTTTTCGACGATTGGATTGAGATCTGAAAGCTCCTTTCCAAGTTCGGAGAGCAACTTCGAATCCAAATCACGATCAGTCGCCAGGCGGGATTGAATTTCATCATGACGTGTAACAATACGGGTAAGGTTTTCTTCAAGGCTCATTGGATCAGCGATTCAATCATCTGTATTTTGTTTGGAGTGTCGCGACGACCGCACTCAAGCTGATCGCTTCCTGCTCGCCACTATCAAGATCGCGCAACATGACTTTGTCGTCCTTTAACTCGTCCTCCCCCAGAATCAGAGCCGCACGAGCATTACTTTTATCCGCCCGCTTAAGCCGGCGCTTCATGTTTCCGGTAAACGAGAACTCAATAAAAAACCCTTCATTTCTAAGGCTTTGCGCCATTTCCTGGGCCCGGGCAAATAGATCAGGAGACACCGGAACAACAGATATAGGACGATCCTTTGCCGGAGAGTCTTCCGCCAGCATGGCGAGACGCTCAATCCCAGCGGCCCAGCCAACACCGGGTGTTGACGGCCCGCCCATTTGCTCAATCAAACCGTCATACCGGCCGCCAGCAAGCACCGCACTTTGTGCGCCTAACTCACTCGTCGTGAACTCAAAGGCCGTGTGACAATAATAATCCAACCCGCGCACCAGTTTCGGGTTTCGTTCGAAGGAAATTCCAAGGTCTGTCAAACCCTGATGGACGGTATCGATAAACGCTTTAGAGTCATCGTTGAGGTATGCTGCGAAATCGGGCGCACCGGCCACGACCTTGCGATCACCGTCATCTTTAGAATCTAGAATCCTGAGCGGATTCTTCACAAGCCGATTGCGGCTGTCTTCAGACAAATCTGATTCATGAGATTGAAAGTAGTCGGTCAGCACGGCACGAAATGCGGTCCGGCTCTCAACATCACCAAGTGAATTTATCTCAAGGACCGTACTCTTCAATAAACCCAACTCTTTGAGAATGTGGTGGCCGAGCGCAATGACTTCTATATCGGCCTGCGGACCCTCAACACCGATTAGCTCGACACCGATCTGGTGAAATTGACGCTGCCGACCCTTTTGAGGCCGTTCGTGGCGAAACATCGGACCTTTATAAAACGCTTTTACCGGGACATGCTGCGCCAACCCGTTAGAAATGAAGGCGCGAGCCACGCCAGCCGTTCCTTCGGGACGCAGGGTAACGCTCTCGCCGCCCTTGGTTTCAAACGTATACATCTCTTTGGTGACAATATCGGACGTATCGCCAAGCGTACGCGCGAATACGTCAGTGAACTCAAAGATTGGCGTTGTCATCTCGTCGAAACCGTAAAGCTCAGAGATTTTCTGAGCCGTATTCTCTACATGACGATGACGCCTGCGGTCGTCAGGAAGGAGATCATGGGTGCCGCGTACCGGCTGAAGATTGGTCACAAGGAATCGTCCTCAAATCAGAAATTGAGTCAGTCTGTAAATTCTAAGTCGCTATTCGGCAGCGTGGGCAGGTTCGTTCTTTTCGTCACTTGCCGTGCGCTCAATTTCAGCCGCTTTTTGCTCAATCAAATGCACGAGGTGATCGATTTTGTCTTCGTCGCTGACATTATGGTCTGCGGCACCGGAAATATAGACTTTGTGCGCGCCACCGCCGCCGCCGGTAATGCCAATATCTGTCAGGCGGGCCTCGCCCGGCCCGTTGACCACGCAACCAATAATCGACACGGAAAGTGGTGTGGCGATATGCGCCAGGCGTTGCTCAAGCGTTTCAACGGTTTTGATCACGTCAAATCCCTGACGCGCGCAAGATGGGCACGAGACAATACGTACACCCCGATGCCGAAGATCGAGAGACTTTAAGAGATCGAACCCAACTTTGACTTCTTCAACGGGGTCAGCTGACAGAGACACCCGAATGGTGTCACCAATGCCGGCCCACAAAAGACTTCCGATGCCGACAGCCGATTTAACTGTTCCAGCGCGTAAACCACCAGCTTCTGTAATGCCGAGATGGAGAGGATAGTCACATTGATCCGCCAGACCTTGATAGGCAGCCACAGCGAGAAAAACGTCAGATGCCTTCACGCTAATTTTAAATTCTGTGAAGTCGTGGTCTTCCAGAATCTTGGCGTGATAGAGCGCACTTTCAACAAGTGCGTCTGGGTTTGGCTCGCCGTACTTTTCAAGTAGATGCTTTTCCAAGCTACCGGCATTGACGCCAATCCGCATACTACAGCCATGGTCCTTAGCCGCTTGAACGACGTCGCGCACTCGGTCTTTAGACCCGATATTGCCGGGGTTAATCCTTAAACAGGCAGCACCCGCCTGCGCGGCCTCAATAGCCCGCTGATAGTGAAAATGAATGTCCGCAACAATGGGAACGTCGACAGATTTGACGATTTCCGCCAAGGCCGAAGTTGACTCTTCGTCGGGGCAGGACACGCGAACGATATCTGCTCCCGCCTCTTCCAGAGCTTTGACCTGACGAATTGTAGCGTTTGCATCCGACGTCAGCGTATTTGTCATCGACTGGACAGATATCGGCGCGTCACCGCCGACCAATACAGGTCCGACCCGGATTTGACGGGATTTTCGCCTATGAATATCTCTGTAAGGCCTGAGGCTCATCGGTTGCCGCAATGGTTGGATCAAATGCGTGGTTAGGCTGGCTTATAGCCCAAAAATTCAGCTCACAACAGCCAGCCTGTGCGGATAGCCTTAGCTGGGAGCCGCTCCAGAGCGCAACCGCTCTGCACTTAGAGGCACGCCTCTGCGGACCACACCCACGTCACCGAGGGGCGGCATCACTTCACCGTCTACGAAAACCTCGAGGCCGCCAGCATTGCCCGTCATGAGGGTCAGGCCTTGGCGATCAGGGACCTGATAGACCTCACCCTCACGCAACAACCTGGTCAGAAGTAGTTCATTGCCATCTCGCACCTGAATCCAACTGTCCGACTTAGCGCGCAACTCGATAACCAACGGCTCGTCCGAGACATTCTCCGAAACGACAGCCTCTGCAACGATCGGGGGCTCCGGCTCTTCCGCAACAACACTTTCTTCTGCATCAACACCTGCCGCCTCAGGTAGCAACGCGAGCGATTCCGCCTCATCAATTACAGGGATGTCGGGCTTACTCGCCGGTATCTGCACCGACACAGTCAACACTGGTTCTTCTTCGATCACAACCTTAGGAGCAACTGCGGGTGCCACTGTGATTGGCTCTTCAATCGCGGTAGCCGGTGGCTCAACTTCTGCCACCTCAATGTCGACTGCCAAAGTAACGTCTGATCGCGCCACCGATTCGGAGCCTTCTTCAGCAACAGGAGTGTCTAGCTCCGGCTCAACCTGAATTTGGACGTTTTCGGATTCAGCCTGAGGCATTGGCTCTGACGGCTGTGGCACCACGTCCGCTAATTCTACGTCCGGCACTACCGCTGCGACATCGGTGACTACTTCAACTTCAGCTGGTTCACTCTCTTCGACACCTTGCGCTGGAAGCTCAGCGACTTCGACAACAGCCGACTGCTCAACAACCTCGACTATATCTTCAGAGACAACCTGATCCGATGTAATGCTTGCCACCTCAACAGAGATTTCGCTCTCCACAGCATCTGCGCTGTTACCGGGCGAGCTATCAGCCACCATCTCATCAGGTGAAACCTCTGTAGGCTTGCTGGGATCTGCTGGAGATGGTGCAATTGGAGCCGACGGTTGGGGCGTTGTATCTTCATCTTGGATCAGAACAGCCAGACGGCCTGGCACTTCTTGAATCAAATCGACCGCATCACGATCTGCATTGGTCATCGTGTACCACGAGCCGTAGACCACCATGCCCATCGCCATAGCGATAGCAAGCAGTCCACCGTTTGGTAATCCGCTCTCGCTGCTCGGCATGGGAAACTCGAAGCGCGCCTTTTTAACGGTGCCGTCCGTTTCTTCGCGGAGACGCCGGACGACTTCGTTGCCATCGAGACCAAGGTAGTCGGCGTAGGCGCGAACAAACCCGACCGAATAGGCGCTACCCGGCAGGTCTTCATGCCGTCCATCTTCAATTGCGACAAGATAGCCATAACGAATACGAAGAATTTTAGCGATTTCCTGCAAATCGCCGCCAGCCCGCATTCGCGTCGCCCATAAAAAGGCGCCAATGTTATCCGCTTGAACAGGCTCTTCAGCCCGCGCATCCGGCTCTCCGGACGCAGACTCATCGCCAGAAACCAGGTCAGATGCAGGCGTCATATCGCCAAAAGGATCTGCCTTGTTCAAATTTGCGATCTTCTTTCTAGAGCTACTGCCGGGACCGCGTGTTCCGTCCTCACGCGCCAGAAACTTACTCGTCTCTGAATGAGTAATTGTATCATATTGATACAATTAGAACAATTAATGGCCGTGAAAGGTGGATCAAAGAGACCTGTTAGTGGTTTCTCTTCCGGAGCGCCGCATTGGCCTGTGCGACAAGCTCACCAATGATGTCCTCAGTTGACTGCTCTTTCGTAACCATGCCAACGCTTTGGCCGGCCATGAGTGAGCCCCGCTCGACATCGCCGTCAATAACAGCCTTGCGCAATGCACCGGCCCAAAAGTGCTCGATTTCAAGCTGGGCAGCGCCTTGCTCTATCTCTCCCGCAACAAATTTTTCGATCATCGCCCGTTGCGTATTCATAAACTCTTCGGTTCCAGCATTTGATAAGGCGCGAACTGGAATCACTGGAAAACGCTTGTCAATCTGAACCGTAGGCATGGCATCCCGCGCATTGCCACGAACAAAGGCCTTTTTGAAATTAGGGTGCGCAATACTCTCGTGGGCACACACAAACCGAGTTCCCATTTGCACACCGGCAGCGCCCATTTCGAGATAGTTCACGATGGCTTCGCCCCGCCCTATTCCGCCCGCGACGAAGATTGGCACGTCTTTGATGACGGGAAGGATTTCCTGGGCAAGAACGCTAGTTGATACTGGTCCGATATGACCACCGGCCTCAGATCCTTCGATGACCAAGGCGTCCGCGCCAAGTTTGATGAGGCGCTTCGCTATCACCAGAGCGGGCGCGAAACAAACGACTTGGACGCCCCCTTCCTTAAGCGTTTTGATTGACGCAGAAGAAGGTAGACCACCAGCCAGTACGACATGAGAGACGGCGTTAGACAAACAGACCTGAATCAATTCGTCCAAGTCAGGGTGCATCGTAATCAAATTAACGCCATAAGGCTTTATCGTCAGTTCCGCGGTCGCTTTGATCTCAGTATCCAAAAGATCAGGTGTCATCGACCCACAGGCAATGACCCCGAACCCACCGGCATTAGAGATTGCAGAGACCAAATGCCGTTCCGACACCCAGGTCATCGCCCCACACATAATCGCGTGTTCACACCCAAGGAATTCTTTGCCTTTGGCCCACAAATCGGTGAGGTGGCCAGGTATGATCGAATCATTCATTACCGATAACCTGAGTCATTCTGAATCCAAACCGAACGCCGTGTGTAGAGAGCGCAACGCAAGTTCCGTGTACTCCTCAGCAATAAGTACACTGACCTTTATTTCTGACGTGGAAATGACCTGGATGTTTATGCCCTTATCGGCAAGCGCCTCGAACATGGTTTTCGCAACCCCGACATGAGACCGCATGCCAACGCCGATTACGGATACCTTAACCACCTGGCCGTCCGCCCGCACTTCGCGGCAAACGATCGCGTCATCGTTTTCCACGACCTGCTTTGCCCGATCTACATCAGCACGACCGACCGTAAACGTTACGTCGGTTGATCCGTCTTCCGATACGTTCTGAACGATCATATCAACGTTGATACTGGCATCCGCCAAAGAGCCGAAGATTGACGCCGCTATGCCGGGGCGATCTTCGACTCCAACAAGCGTAAGCTTCGCCTCATCACCACTATAGGCAATGCCGCTGACAATTTCTTTTTCCACTATTTCATCCTCGTCACATACAAGGGTTCCTGGCGTGTTGGCGAAGGACGACAGCACCTGCAGACGCACATGGTGGTTCATCGCCAACTCAACGGACCGCGTTTGCAAGACCTTCGCGCCTAGAGATGCCATCTCCAGCATCTCTTCATAGGTAATCTTATCGAGTTTACGCGCCGCCGGAACGATGCGTGGGTCGGTCGTGTAGACACCTTCGACATCCGTGTAAATATCACACCGGTCCGCCTTGAGCGCAGCCGCCAACGCCACCGCCGTTGTATCAGATCCACCCCGACCTAGAGTCGTAATCCGGCTATCCTCACCCAGACCCTGAAAGCCCGGCACAACAGCGACTTGGCCGTCTTCGAGACGATTAACCAGTTCTGCCGTATCAATTGACAAAATCCTCGCCTTGCCGTGAACGCTGTCGGTGTGGATAGGAATTTGCCAACCCAGCCACGAGCGCGCCTGCACACCCAGATTTTGCAAGACCATCGCAAGTAACCCGCTCGTCACCTGCTCTCCTGTCGATACGACAACATCATACTCGCGCGCATCATGCATAGGAGATGCCGCACCACAGTATTCGACCAATTGATTAGTCACGCCAGCCATGGCCGAAACGACCACTGCAACCTGATGACCAGCGTCAACCTCGGCTTTGACCCGCTGCGCAACCGCCTGGATGCGCTCGATATCAGCGACCGAGGTGCCACCAAATTTTTGAACGATTCGCATTGTTCAACCCTATTCGTTTTGCAGCCCAGCTGCAGACCACAGAGCCTATAAGCCTGAAAAGTGTTAATAGGCTCGTAGTGACCGTGACCGAAGGTACTTCAATTTGGTAATGAAGGACTGTCGGTGCCCAGACTATTGGGCGGCGTATACATACTGAAAGGCCTGGAAACAGGCAAGAAAGGCCTGAAATAAAGGTATTTTGGCGAATGGTGAGTACAACTGCGGCCATAAAGACACGGGAAACCGCTAGTTCACGCGATCAGCGGGAAATCGACGGCTTTTCAGCCCACGCAGCGTCTTGGTGGGACACAACCGGACCGTTCGCCCCACTGCATCGTCTGAACCCGACAAGAATACGTATTCTCGCCGACCTCTTCTCGGCCCATTTTTCAAGACCTCTCGGCGGCTCCGCACCGTTTTTCGACCTGTCACTCACCGATATCGGTTGTGGCGGCGGCTTGGTGACGGAACCTTTTGCTCGACTAGGCTTCCACGTTGTTGGTGTAGACGCCTCCCCCGAAAATATCGAAATAGCCCGATGTCATGCTGAATCGTCTGGTTTGTCGGTTGACTACCGGGTTGGCGCACCGGAGGACCCGGGTATTCTTGACGGTGTATTTGATGCCGTCGTCGCCTTGGAAGTCGTAGAGCATGTCAGCGATATCGCTACGTTCGTTGATAGCCTGGCCCAGAAAGTTGGGCCGGATGGTGTGCTGGTTTTATCAACGATCAATCGAACTCTAAAAAGTATGGCCCTCGCCAAGTTTGCCGCCGAGTACATTCTTCGTTGGGTGCCGGCCGGCACACACACATGGTCAAAGTTTGTTAAACCGAGCGAATTGACCCACCACTTGCGCCGTTCAGGATTCAAAATCACGGCCATGCGCGGCATGGACTACGACCTTGCGACAGGCGAATGGAACCCGTGCGATGACGTGTCAGTCAATTATGTCCTAGCTGCGGTACGAGCCTAAGTTTTGGGACCGCAAACCGGATGGCGTGAAAGCGTTGTAAATTTTTTAGGGCGCCGTCGAAGCGCAAAAGCAGCGCCAGACATCGAGCTTGGAATTACTCTCATAGGGCAAGAGCGCTACTCCGCAGCGATCGATGCCCTTTCAAAAGCTGTCAATACCGACCCGCGCTCAACATCTGCACTTTCAAATTTAGGCGCCGCACGCATGCTGTCCGGCCAGCCCGACAGAGCGTTAGACGCGTTCGATAAGGCGCTTTCTCTTGATCCGCGCTGTTGGTCAGCTTTAGTCAACGCCTCCAGAATCCGTGTAGACCGCGGTCGCAGTGCTGAGGTTATCGCAGCCTTTCAGAACACTGGGCCGTCGGCTGAATTGCCAAATGACGCACTCATCATTCTGTCCCGCAGTTACATTGATACCGGAAATTTCTCAGAGGCATACAGGCTATTGCTGTCTGGCCGACATCGCTCCACCAGCAATCCTGAATTCTGGCTTCTATACGGCGTGACCTGCCAATTCTTGGGACGAACCGTTGAGGCAGAGTCCGCCATAAGGTTTTTCCGCACCGAAGGCGCGCAAAGCGACGAAATCGAATCACGTCACGGCCGTGTTATTGGAGACTGTGGTGAACACGGACAAGCGCGAAATATTCTAGCGCGCCAGGCCAGTTCTAGAACTCGGGGAGAGGAAGCCCTTAGTTCCTATGCACGCACTCAAGAAATTTTGGGCAACACAGAGGTATCTATAGAAATTTACAACGAGATTCTAAAAACGGTTCCTAGTAATGTCGAATCGCTCACTAATTTAGGCAACCTCACCAAACAGGTCGGCGATTACGTTCAGTCTGAATCTCTATATAGGCGGGGACTCGAATATCGCAATCAATCAAGCACATTGCATAGAAATCTGGCCGATCTATTGGGGAAAACATTCAGGACAGATGAGGCAACTGAAGAGCTAAAGAACTGCGTCGCGCTGTCGCCGAGCAGCCCATATAACTTCAGTGATCTTATTTTTTCACTGCATTACTCATCTGAAATCAACGCTGCTGAACTAAAAAAAGTTATCCGTGTTTGGGGCCAACGACATGGACACGGTAAAGTAGAGACAGCGCCGCGCCAGCGAGCCAACGCTAACGCGCCGCTTCGGATCGGGCTCCTGTCCGGAAGCTTCCGCCAGCACCCCGTTGGTTTTCTCGCGTTACCAGGCCTCGAGACATTAGATCGCTCTCAATTTTCCATCACCTGCTATGCCAACCAAGTGGGTGCGGACGAATACACGGAAAGATTTCGGGCCCTCAGTGATCGATGGCGCCCCGTAGCCCACCTCACCGACGAACATCTTACCGCCCTTATTCGGGAGGATCGCATTGACGTGCTCATTGAAATGTCGGGGCACGCGGCTGGCCACCGGTTGCCCGTCGTCGCCCGCCGGGTGGCCCCGGTGCAGGTCAAATGGATTGGCGGTCAATTCAACACCATGGGTATCGATACAATCGACTATTTTCTTTCTGATCCCGTCGAATCTCCACCAAGCCATGATGAACTGTACTTTGAGCACATTCACAGACTTCCCGAGGTCTACGCCTGCTATGAGCCACCGGACAGTACACCCGATGTTTCTCAGCTGCCCGCCGCCATAAAAGGGCACGTTACTTTTGGCAGCCTGAACAAACTGAACAAGATAGGCCCCAAAACCGTTGCCCTGTGGAGCCGCTGTCTCAAGGCTGTTCCGGATAGCCGGTTAATTCTGCAGAGCGAGCCGTTTGAAGATCGAAATAACGTCGAGCGCGCTCAGGCGCTCTTCTCTGAGCACGGTATCGACCCCGCCCATATCGAATGCCGTGGGTTCAGACCTCATCCCGGGTTATTCGAGTCCTACCACGACATTGATATTGCCCTAGACCCACACCCCTATTCCGGATGCCTAACCACATGTGAGGCACTTTGGATGGGGGTCCCGGTTACCACATTGCCCGGCCCAACTTTTGCCGGGCGGCATAGCGCGAGTTTTCTCGCGGCGGTTGGCCTGACTGATTGGATTGCCTCAGACGAAGATCAATACGTTGAGATCGTGTCTAACAAATCCGCAAACTTGTCGGCTCTATCGGACATTAGACAAAAATTGCGGAACCAGATGGCAGCGTCTCCGTTGTGCGACAGCGCGCGCTTTGGTCGCGCACTGGGACATGCACTACAGCAGATGTGGAACGAGAAGGTCGGCGAGTTTGAAAAAAGGGTGGCTTAGGACGGTTTGCGTTTTTGCCATGGGACAGCGGCAATATCGACGCCTTCGTCAATAAGCTCCTGCGCTTCCTCGGCCGTTGCCTCACCATAAATGCCGCGTACTTCTGATTCGCCATAGTGAATCTTGCGGGCTTCTTCCGGGAATTTGACTCCAACATTGTCGAAGTTCTTTTCGATTGTCGTCTGAAGTTCCTTAATCGCCTCAACCGCCTTGGTCATTGCCGTTGTCATGTCATCTGACTCTGTGACATCTGGAACCTGGACCTTAGCTTCCTCGGGCACCGGTGCCGGCGCCAAGTCTTTAATACCTGACTTTGAAATATTGGGTGCCATAGGTGCTTTGTGGATTTTTGCGCTTCCGCATACAGGACAGGATATCTTCCGTCCTTTGCGCAGCGAGTCATACGCGGCGCTGTTTTTGAACCACGATTCAAATTCGTGCTCATTGTCACAGGATAAGTCGTAAACAATCATAGCGTTGCAATCCGTTGAGAACCCGGTGTTGTAAGGATGCCCTAACCGAGTTTCAAGTTTGTTAAGATTCCGCCCCCACTACGGAAACGTGGGGGTTCCGGGATCAATCCGACACCCGAGCAAACGGGCGATCATGCCCCAAAGACGGCATTTTCTGCCGGATCCGGCCAACGTCTGCCACGTCGACGGTTGAACCAATAATTCCTGGCTCCGTGCCAGCATCAGCCAAGACCGTCCCCCAAGGATCAACAATTAAGGCATGTCCGTATGTCTTTCTGTCGCCAGGATGAATACCCGTCTGCGCCGGTGCAAAAATGAAGGCTCCAGTCTCAATCGCCCGCGACCGAAGCAAAACATGCCAGTGCGCCTCGCCAGTCACCTGAGTAAAAGCGGAGGGCACAGTAATCATTTCAGCACCGGCTTGAGCCAAGTCCCGAAACAGAGACGGAAATCGAAGGTCATAACAAATCGTCAAACCAAGCTTACCCCACGGCAGATCAATCAAGACCGCCTTGTCTCCAGGCGCAAACGTGGAACTTTCCGCGTACCGCTCACCGTTACCAAGGTCGACGTCGAACATATGAATTTTATCGTAGCGCGCAGCAATTTCGCCATCGGAGTCCAACACGTATGTCCGATTGGCAACCCGGCCATCGTCAAGGCTTACCGCCAAACTCCCGCAATGAAGCCAAATGCCATGCTGCTTGGCCGCGATCCTAAACGCCGCTAGTCCTTGATGATCGCTTTCCGTCTGCGCCTTTGACGTGATCGCCTTCCGCCCCCACTCCATCATCGTGACGTTTTCAGGCATAAGAACAAAATCAGCGCCGTCATTAATAGCGTCACCGATCATCCCAACCGCTGACTCAATGTTTTGGCCAAGATCGCTGCCCGCGCACACCTGCAGGCAGGCAACCGAAAAGGAAGTGGTATCCGAGGGCATAACGAGCGGGCTAGCTCAGCGGCGTTTCTGTTAGTAGACGATCCAAATCGCCAGCCCTGTCGAGGGCATACAACTCATCACAACCACCGACGTGCATATCGTTGATGAAGATCTGTGGCACCGTGTGACGGCCTCCAGCGCGGTTCATCATTTCCGTCTTCCGCCCAGAATCCATCAAGACATCAATTTCGGTAAAAGGCGCTCCTTTTTGGGTAAGCAAGCTTTTCGCGCGATAGCAGAACCCGCATATCGGCGAGGAATAAATTTCAATGTCTGCCATAGCTGGTTCACCTAGCTTCCTATAATGTTGCGATCACGTACGGCATATTAGGCTTTGCCGAGACCGCTTCAAGCGCTCCGGTGCACAAAAAGACGTGAACGCATGACTCCACCCCGCCTGAACAGGATTATAATGCTGACCGGCGACGCGGAAGCGAAAGCTTTGGGCCGATTTCTAACATCCGAAAACCCTGACCTTGAGATCAGTGCAGCACCAAGCAGAGACAAACTGGATGCTGCTTGCTCAACTCCCCAGCCGGGGACCCGGCTCATCTCTTTCTGCTCGTCCGTTATCGTCCCCGAGACTCATCTCGAGGCGGTCGACTGCGGGAGCTATAATTTTCACCCGGGACCTCCGTCTTATCCAGGGCGCTATCCGAGCGTTTTTGCTCTCTATGAGGATGCTAAGAATTTTGGCGTGACAGTGCACCACATGGCGGCACGGGTCGATGAAGGACCAATCGTTGCGGCCGAATGGTTCCCCGTCCCCGAGAATTGTGATCTTGAAACCCTGGATACTCTTTCGTTTAAGGCCTTGGTGAGTTTATTCGGTCGCCTTGCCAAGCCGCTTGCAACCGATTCCTCCCCTCTAAAAGTTAAGGGCATAGGATGGTCTGGAACAAAACGGGCAAAAGTAGATTGCGACGTCCTATGCACGATTGATGCAACGACCCCCCGGGAAGACGCAGAGAAAAGAATTAGAGCCTGCGGGCCGCACCTTAACTGGGTTACCTAGCGTCCTGGCGCTGGCACGCGCCCCACGACCAGCGCATCAACACCAACAGCACCCGCATGACGCAGAGCACTCGCACAAGCGTCAAGTGTTGCTCCCGTGGTAAGGACATCATCAATAAGGACAATCTGTTTACCGGCAACTGTAGCTGCGTCCTTTACAGTGAACGCTCGCGCAACATTCCTCCGACGACCAACCGCGGATAAACCACCCTGTGAGGGTGTTCTCTTCGTGCGATGCAACGCATTATAGTTCGCAGGGACGCAACTATGGCGTGATACCCAACGAGCAAGCAGTGCAGATTGATTGTAGGTCCGTGTCAGCAATCTCCAACGATGAAGCGGTACAGGGACAATGAGGTCTGCGCCGCCGAGCAACTCAGCGCCGGCTCGCACCATCCAGCGGCCCAGAGCCGGCGTAAAGTCTGTTCGATCAGCATGTTTAAACCGGGTTATCAATGGGCGGCTTTTTTCATCGTAGACATAAACCGCACGCGCCCTATCGAAGGACGGAGACCGTTTAGCACACGCGCCACAAACCGCCGTGTCCACTACGTTTGTATAAACGTCAACAAATGGAATGCCACATCTCGCGCAATACGGCGGAGTTATAAAAGTCACCTCGTCAAAGCACATCGCACAAAGCGCGCCCGGATCGGCAACAACCACCCCACACTTTAGGCAGCGTGGCGGCATGACCGCATCCAACCCGCGGCGGCCCAAGGCCTTTAGGCGATCAAACGATATCGGGTTCAGCATCCTTTTCCACCATCCGGTAGGTGTGCGATAAGCCTAGCATGAACGCACCGCCGAAAATCTTTGATCGTAGGACCTTTGCAAGAAACCGTGCGCGGGCTGCACATATGTCCGGTTCTCCTAAAGCGCTGCTAAACGACAATCGTCGGCAACTTCTCGATCGACTGCTGGAT
>WLXB01000091.1 GCA_012103295.1 Alphaproteobacteria bacterium
ATATCAGCTGACGTTCCTCCGGAAGTAACTGGACTTTGATTGTTCGGCGGGCCATGAGAGCGTTCCCCTGAATTGATGTCAGAAGCACGCAAGGTACCACTTGCGATATCAGAAGGCGAGTCGCGGCGGCGAGACCAACGTTTTCAACATGGCCGCCGGGCGCAATGAACAAGGCCGACAAGTATGCCGGCAGGACCGCGTTCGGTTTTAGGGTGTGAAACGCGACGGTGAGGTCATCGATGACTTCTACGAGCGGATAAAACTTTTCCTGCCGGGACCAATAGAGGGCGTTGATCGAATCTTTGCGCATGAGATCAAAGACGGTTTTCACAGATTGGGCTGTGACAGGTTCCCCATTTGAGAATTTTATGTTTGGTTTCAGCTTGAAGTGCCACTCCAAGTCGTTGACGGCCTCTCATGACAACGCCAGTTCGGGCACGATGTTGCCTTCGTTGTCGATGTCGGTCAGTCGGTCATAAATGGCTGTCCAAAAGAACGTCGGTGTCGTGCCGACTGTGGAAAATGGATTGCCCTTGCTCGGTGGCGCTGCACTTAGAGCGATCCGGAATGTTGACTCGGCACGTGCGGACCCGGCGCCAAAAAAAGTAGTGGAACCAAGAAAGAGTGCGAGGGTGATGGTGAAAAGGCGAACTATAACTGTCATGACGCTAGAGTAACTCGGTAAAAACGACAAAAATAAGGGGCTGACTAAAACTCGGTTGTAGCGTTTATTTCATCAGCCCAACAACCGCGCCCATGGCGCCGTACAGCAGGATGGTGTAGCCGCCGTCGATATACAGTAGGCGCCGGGGCTGAGACGAAAACATGTAGTTGATACCAATCGCTGCAGCAGCCGCAACGCCGATGATGACGCCGCCACTGGTGTTGGCCAGCACGCCATTGGTTCGATCAAGTAGAAGGTTGAGCGCAAGAGCACCGATCAGGGCATGCAGAGCCGCCCCTCCGAACACTTTGGCCGGTGGACCCATTTTCTCATCAGTCATACCGGTGTCTTCCATCCAAGGTTTTTTGAACAGCGGTCCGTACCAAACGAAACCGATGGCAAAGGAAACGATGACGCAGAGTGGAATGCTCAGCCAGATGATTTCGCCCATGGGTCTCAGTCCTCGTGGTGTGCGTGAGCCGTCAGGGTAGCCGAATCCAGTGCCCAAGGGGAGGGTTCAGCTTGAAAAACGAAGGTTTCGAATAGCGTGCCACCTACAGGTGAACAAGGCATCAGACCGTTGGGCTGTGCCCGCCTCGGTATGCTAGCGTCAGGACATCTTTATTGCAGGGAGGGGTATAACCTATGTCGACAGGCAACAAATCTAACCAGCCCATTGAAGTCTCAATCGATCGCCGAACAGCTTTGGCGGCTGGCTTGGCTGTGGGTGCTTTTCCACAAATGGCGATGGCGAACTCTCATGCCGAAGGCGATGTGTCGTTAAGGGGGCCGACCTACGATCTCACCACTGCTCATGGCAATGTCGAAGCCTACGCCAAGGTGTCGTCTAACCTGGATATGAAATCGACCCACTACGGCTGGCTCGATGGCTACGTCATGGGGGTCGCGCCTGGCGGCGCGATCAAAACCTTTTGTGGATTCCGCGGTCTTGGGACAACCCGATTGCTCCCGTTAGAGGGTGAGCATGGCTACCGTCGTGTTCTCCGTGAAGTCGTGTTCTACACAGATCTAGAAACCGGCGAGATTCTAGAAGAAATGGAAAATCCCTTCACAGGAGAGAGAGTCCGCGTTGTGCCTGTGGCCAACGATCCGTTCAATCGCATCATTCGTGAATCTGAACTCAGCCGTCCGACGTTCGGCGGCCTAAACACCGATGAAAAATTGGAACCAAAACCTTTCATTCTCAATTGGAAGGCCTTTGGTGACCGTTTGATGATGGAACGCCACATCAACCTCTATTACCCAAATGCGCTCGACCCCAAAAAATGGATACGCGAAAGCGCAGGGCCGATGAATCAGGTGACAGAAACTTATGTCTACAACATGAGTCTGAAGGACTTGCAGAATCCAGAACTGACAACCGTAGACACAACGACGGTGTGGGGGCGGCATACGCCTTGGCTGCCGTGGATGCTGATGGGGCAGGCCCCGGGCCATTGTTTATACAATGTCATGGCCGCGAGTATTCATTCGCTTGAAGAGGCGCCGGATCAAAGGGTCATCGAGTACATTGCCAAGAAATATCCGCAATACCTTGATGCGCCGACAGAGTGGGAAGAGCCATCCTTGTCCTCGTTGGAATGGTACGCCCGCGAGCAAGAGCCTGCGCCACCGGGTGGGGTTTAATACACGCGCACCTAAGCCGGGTTCGCAGAATAAAAAAGGGCCGCCCCAGAAGGGCGGCCCTTGTTCATGCGGACGCTAACGGGCTTAGGAACGCCGCAAGAACAAAACTTTTTTACACGCACAGAGTCACCGACGCAAAAAAGATATTTGTTTGCGGTGCGAATTAATTTCTTGCAATTCTCAATAGAAAAAGGACCACCAGTTGTCCTAACGTATTTTGTATTGAATAAACTAGACGTGTTCCGCTGCCTCTGTCATCACTGCTTGCAATGGTGTGTAGAAAATTTCGCTAACCCGGTCTCTGTATGACGGTTAAGGATTTATGACGCTACGGTTATTCTATGTTCTCTCTTCGGCGATTGTCGCGCTGCCGCTTGCGGCGTGTGGTAACGAGGGCGGTCCCACATCAGTTTCGTCTGATGCCGTCAGTGTGGTGCCAACAGCAGAGACAGTTCCAGTGGCTGGAGATAAAGATGCTGCCGATGACCCAGCCATATGGGTTGATTCGGACGACCCGACCAAGAGCCTGATTATTGCGACGGATAAAAAAACGGGTTTGATCGTTTATGACCTCTCCGGCGCCATCGTTTATCAAAACAGCGATGGCCGCATGAATAACGTCGATGTTCGCGCGGGATATCCAATCACCACCGACAACGGAAATCCTGACACAGCAACGCCGACGATCATTGTCGCCGCGACAAACCGCACCAGTAAAACGATCGCTGTCTATGCGTTGAACCCTAGTACGGGTGTGCTCTCGGATATCATGGTCGAGCCCATCCCCTCGAATATGGATGACCCGTACGGCTTGTGTCTCTACCGCAGCGCTGTGAACGGCAAGTTGTACGTCTATGCCAATGACAAAGACGGAACGGTGAGCCAGTGGCAACTTTACGATAATGGGATCGGTCAACTGCGCTATACCATCCAGCGAATCTGGACGGTTGGCAGTCAAACTGAAGGCTGTGTCGCGGACGATGCCAATGGCGTTGTCTATATCGGTGAAGAGAATGCTGGTGTGTGGCGTTATGGCGCCGAGCCGAAAGACTCGTTTAACGAACGCACAAGTGTGGATAAGACCGGTCTTGGCAACGCGAGAGGTGGGCACTTATCCGCCGATGTTGAAGGGCTGGCTCTATACGCCGACACGAACGGCAATCCGGACGCGGGATACTTGATTGCGTCGAGCCAAGGCAACCACACCTTTGTGGTTTATGACCGCGTGCTGCCTCACGCGTATCGCGGCACATTTCAGATCGGTGAAAACGAATCAAACGGAACCGACGGCGTCCAAGACACCGACGGCATTGATGTCATCTCCGCACCGCTCGGACCTGCCTATCCAGCAGGTCTTTTGGTCGTGCAGGATGGCGAAAACACAGACCCCGATGGGTCTAAGGTGAACCAGAACTTCAAACTGGTGTCCTGGGCTGATGTGGCTGAAGCATTAAATTTAGACTGAGTCTAACGGACTCAGGCTTACTCTGGAGTCCAATAGTATGATAGATCCGCACACTCTGCTGCTCTATGGTCACCTTGTGCTCTTCGTCTATTGGCTCGGGCCAGACTGGGGCGTTTACGTTACCACCCACTATATCTGCAAAGCTGGTTTGCCCATTGAGGAACGGCGGCGTTTTCTGGCAGCGATGTTGCGCATCGATCTGGTGCCGCGCTCCTGTTTGATCCTGTTGTTTCCGGTTGGGCTGACTCTGTCCGATGGCCTCGGTTTGAGTCCCGTCACTGGCATGTGGCTCGTGCCAGTGTGGGTGTTTTTCCTGGCGTGGCTGGTTTTGTCCTGGGGTGTGTACCTCAACAAGGGGCCGAGTAATGGCTCCGCATTTCGCAAGATCGATAACGGCTTGCGTTGGATCGTCGCCCCCATACTCGTGCTGACCGGTGCAGTATCATTGGTGCTGGACATTGGATTTGGCAGCAGTTGGCTCGGTCTTAAAGTGATGTTGTTCGGCGTACTTGTGTTTATCGGCCTGTGGCTGCGTTCTTTTGTCGGTGATTTGGTGCTCGGTTTTCAGCGTCTCGGTGCTGAGGGCTCGACACCAGAGGTCGAGGCGATCTTCTCAAACATGCTCGCCCGGTCAAAGCCAGTGGCCTATTTGTTCTGGGGCACGTCGCTCCTCTTAGCGTTTCTTGGGCTCGCTAAGCCCTTCTAGGTCAGTCGCCTATAATCTTGTCGAATTGCGCCGCCCGCGCTGCAAGAGCACCGGGGGTGGCGCTGATGACATTGCCGCCGAGGGGTGTCGGTGCCCAAATTTCGGCGTCGGGCACACGTTTAGCGTCTGCCTCCGTGACAGTTGTCTGCACCTTAAGGTGCAGCAATTTCTCTATCAGTGGATAGGCCCAGTAGGCGTCAAAGGCGAGGTGCATGGTTGGCGCCATTTTGACCTGTTCGACGAAAGAGAGATGCAGGATATCAGCCGACGGTAAGCCTTTCCCGCGGAGATTCTCAGCCCCTTTTTGAAACCACGGCACATAGGTGTTGAGGTCGCGTAGCCGACTCCATAGGAACGTGACGTAGGCGCCTTCTTGATCGGGTTGGACATTGGGCACATGCCCGGCGGCCCATGTTGCTAGGGTGTCGCCCTCGAAGAACACCATGCGGTTTAGGATCAACGTCCGCACGCGCTCGGGCTGTTGCAGCGCAATCTCGACACCGATGCGGGCACTGAGGTTGGAACCATAGAGGGCGAAGGACTCTAATCCCGTCGCATCAGCGAAGCGCAGCACCGCATCGGCAAAGTAGCTCAAGTCCGGTTCAAGGTGCGGCGGCGGAGAGGAGTCCCCCATGCCCATGATGTCCGGTGCATAAACAGGGCGGTGTGTCGCGATAGCATCCAGCAGCGGTTTCTGTACCCGCGCAGAATGCGGGCCTGGATGTAGGAACAGAAGCGGGGTCTTATTTGATGCTGCGGGACCGCCCTGCCAGTAATGCACCTGACCTTCGTCAATGTCCGCGAAGCGTCGTCGCACTTCGCCATCGGATGTGGTTGGGTTCGCTTCGGCCATAAGTCTCGGCGTAGGATCCGCTGTCATTTGTGTGACCTCGCGGGCGATGCGCCAATCGCCATCGACGTTGCGCACCAAGTCCATGTGGTAGCGGCCCGAACGGGACCAGCCGGGTCGACCATCTTTCGGTGTCAGCGTCGACGTGTAAGTGCCCTGCATCATGCCGTGGTCGCCATACGCATCGAGCACCTCGGGCGTGACATCCATGCGGACATTGAAGGAGTCGATGAAGGAGCGATAACTTCCGCCGATGACGTCCCGACCGACTAAAGTTTCCGCCCCCATAGGGTGATACACCGTGTCTTCGGTTAGTCGTTCGACGAGGGCGTCCGCATCTCCCTCATTCCATGCAGCGAAGAAGGCGTCATGGAATTTGCGGACAGTGGCGTCCTCCGCAGCGGCCGACGATGCAAGGAGAGCAATAAGAACGAAGGTGGGGCGGTTCATGAAGGGCTCCGAAACTGGCGGCAATCTCACTGTCTAAGGCGTCATATTGATTTTGCGCAATGATCTACTCTAGGGCCATAGGCGTATAATTGTTATAGTCTTATGATGTTTCCCAAAGGTGAGAAACCGAGGCCTCAGTCGTAACCGAGGGACGACCCAAATGCTGATCAACAACTGGTATGTCGCCGCAACAAGCGACGAAGTGACGGACAAACCCCATCGCACCCGGATGGTCGGTGTTGATTTTGTTCTATTCCGTGATGAAAGCGAGACGTTGTACTGCCTGTCCGATGTCTGTTGTCATCGCGGAGGCGCTTTGCATCGGGGAGAGGTTGTTGGCGGGTGCATTGCGTGCCCTTACCACGGCTGGGAATTCAACGGCGAAGGCCAATGCGTAAAGATTCCGGCGATGGGCGACGATATTTCGATTCCCAAGCGCGCACGTATTGATTCCTATCCGATTGAAGAACGTATGGGCCTGATCTGGGTCTTTGTCGGCGACCAGGCCGAGGCCGACCGCCCTGAGATTCCTGATTGGTTTCAGCCGTACCTAGATAATCCGGAATGGCGAGTCTCCCGCTATAATTACGAGTGGACCGACTGCAATTGGGAGCGTCTCTGCGAGAACTCCCTGGACACCTCGCATCCCTCATTTGTCCACAAGCGTTTTGGCAGTCGCATTTCACCGAAAGCGACCATCGTTCCTATTGAGCACACCGAACATGGGGCCAAGGTGACCCGTGAACGGGCCGCGCCTGCCGCCAGCCAGAAGCGCGGTGCTATTGCTGACCTGCTTCCCAAAGACCGTAAAACCACACGGGTCAGCGTGGAATGGAGCATGATCGCCAATGCTGAGATGCTTTTTCAAGAAATGACGACCGAAATTACTCAAGTTCTTTTTTCCGTGCGGACGCCAGTCGATGACACAACGGTGCGCTCTTACGGTTTTCAAGCGCGTAATTTCTTGAAGGAACCCGAACACGATGCAGATCGCATTGAGGGTTTGTTTGAGGCGGTAAAGGAAGATCATGACATCGTGCGCCTTCTTAAGCCCAAGCATACTGTGACCTCTAATGCGCGCGAGATGCTGATCGAGTCCGATGGTATGGAGCTGGCCTTTCGCAATAAGGTTGCGGAGTGGCGCAACCTTGGTCGGTATGTCGATGGGGACGCATTAGAGCGTGACGGCAAGCGTGAGGTTTTTGTTGTGCCGTCACCGGCCCGGGCGGTCGACCCCAAGGGGTGGGTGCATCAGACAGTGCCGCTTATAGCCAGCAACGCCGCTGTCGCAGAGGCCGCGGAGTAACGGAGCCCTTACGGTGTTCGGTCTGGTGCTTTCGTCGATACTGGAGAAAGCAAAGTTGCCGCGCCGACAGCGACGAACACCAGAGCCACGCCGGCCATCTCCAACGCGTAGTCGCCCGGTTTTAACCAAATCTCTTCGAAAAATCCCCAGAACGAGGCGATTTCTGTAATCGTCCAATAAATAGTCGCAACTGGGATCGCGTACCGCACGGCCGCTAGAACTCGTGTGAACCGTGATAGTCGCAACGCCAAATAGAACGCCCATAGTCCGCCCAGAGAAACCGAAATATAGGTGACGGGGTGTGTTGCGCCGAGGAAGCGGGCATCGACCATAAACAAAGAGATCACATAGAAGGTCCATTGTACGTAAACTGTTTCCATCATTGTGATCAGGCAATAGTTGCGACCCTGGGCTGGGTTCGGTCTGCCCAGATTCATACGGAACACGCGATGAAACCAACGGAAGAAGTTGCATTTGCTGTCCTTGTTGAAGAAGAAGAACGGCGCGACAGCGAGCAACAGCCCGACTGATCCTTGGTAGAACAACAGTTGAATGGGGATGTAATTGTCGCTGCCCGGTACTTTCTGCAGATCAGCCGCATTGAACTTGATGCCAAACTCAATCCAGCCGATGAACATCATGTGTGCACCAATGAAGCCAAGCCATGTTCCTATGGCTTCGGTATTGCGTGCTGTGCCGTAGTAGATGATCGCAAGACCTACCAGCCCAAACAATATGCCAACGGTGTACTGGTTTTCCTCACCGGCTAGGTTCTCCAGTCCGATCAGAATCGTGTGATTGAGCGGGACGATGATGAACACGGTGGCAAGGGCCATGAGGCCGACGAAGGGGACGCGGTAAAGGCGTTTGAGCATCTTCCGTTTCCTATTCTGTTTTCGTGTCTGCGCCGCGCATGGCATTGTCGAAGACCGTCGTCATCATTGCCATCACCGATGACCAACCGTCGTCGGTGTTAAGTTGTATGCCATTAAAATTGCTTTGACTGAGGCTGCGAAGAGCCAGGTATCGCGATGCGGCATACATCACCAATAGAAGTGCGCTGGTGTTCTGGTCAGCGAATACCCCGCCGTCCTCATAAAGAGTGTCATGGTGGCCGCCGGATTTTTGTTTTGCGGTTTCCAGGCCCGGCGTGAGTTCATCCCCTCCGAGCAGCGCCTGTGCCATGATTTGCAGCGCAACAGGTTTGTCTCTCAATTCGGATGCCGATTGAACAAAAGCATCGCGCATCACAGACATCGGGTCGGCGTCAGGGTTTCGTGTCAGCGCACTGAAAACATCTTCGTCACTTCCCCAGATTTTGGATTGTGTCGCCCAAGCGGTGACGAGACCATCAAAGTTGCCGAAGTATTTGTAGATCAAAGGCTTGCCGACGCCGGCCCGTTTTGCGACAGCATTTACACCGACCGCCGATATGCCGTCTTCCGCGACTAATGCTTCAAAGGCATCTATCAGCGCTGCTTTAGTTGCTTCGCGCTTCACGCCCGCTTTAGAGAGTGGCTTGTCAGAGTGATCGTGATCGAGCGGTGTCATATCGGGGCCTGTTTTTTGGCGAGCTTCTGCCAATCATGGGTATAAAATGCGACAATGCAAGAAAAAGTTACCACCCGGTAATTATTTGTTGTATCGGCGTTAGAACTATTTTATACCGAGGCAGAAGGCTGCCAGAATGGGTGGCAATTTAGACCAAGGGGAAATCGCTATGTTGGGGAAGTACTACCGCCCGCCGTTCGTTGGCATTATTGCGTTCGTTACGGTCATCATGGCTCAGCCACTAGGACATACGCTTTTTGTAATGCTGCAGGGCGTTCTGGGATCTCCAGGTGAGGCGACTTTTACTGCTAGTTTTTTGTGCGGGTTAGTTGGCTTTGTACTGGTGTGGGTCGGATTGAAGAAAAAAGAAACAGCAGCGACCTGGCTTGGCTTTGTTGGCGCCATTCTAATTTGGACCGGATGGTTTGAATACACCTGGGAGTTCTTCTCCCACCTGCTCAATGTACAACCGCTTTATACTGCAACCGGCGAGGTAGCGATGAGTCCGGGCCTGCAAGTCATACAGGCGTCCGGCATTATTATGATCGCCGTGACGGTGCTGCTTTACTTCAACCGCGATACCCGATGCACAGCGTTCAAATGGCTACACCGCAATGCGCATATGGATCCGGGCAAAGCGGCGCCGGGAAAAGACAGGGACTATGCTCGCATAACCGCACTGGAAACCATTTTCGTGATTTGGTTTATCTACGTCATCAATCTCACGCTTTACGATGAGCGTATTCTAGGCGTGGAACATCCCGTCACGTATGGCGTGTTCTTCGGGTTTCTTGTTTGGGCGATTTACCTCAACACGCGGCTTATTAAATATGCCCGAATGGCGCCCGCTGTGCGCTACGCAATACCAACCACTGTAATTACCTGGCTCGATATCGAAGTGCTGAGTCGATGGGGAATACTCAATGAGTTCTGGTTGATGCCGGGCGAATACGCCTTGGAAATGAGTTTGGTCGTCGCGGCCTTTATTATCGCCGGCATTGCCATTTACCTGACGCCAGAGCGTGGTGAAGAGGGCGCACCCTAAGTAGGGCTATGCACATTCTCTCTTGAACTTTTATCCCAGGCGCCTAATACGGCGCCTGTGGCTTTTGTAGAGAGAGTATTCGTGATGCGTATTCCTGTTTTGGCGGCCCTAACCTTGGCAATCGTTTCTTTTGCAACACCAATAGCGGCACAAGATACGACCTTCCCGACGATCAAGGCGCGGACTCTCAACAAAGACAAGATTACTGTGCCCACAGACTTTACGGCGGGGCGCAATGTTCTGCTTCTTTCATTCGGTCGCGATATGCAGGAGTCGGTCGATGCCTGGGAAGCGGCGCTCACACCTATGCGTGAAAGCTCAGATGCTGTCCAGGTCTACAACGCGCCATTGATTCCAAAGCCCAACGGAATCATACGGGGATTTATCAACGGGGGATTCCGAAGCATCTACAAAGAAGACGACATGCGTGATCGCGTTGTGATTCTTTATATCGATGAAGATGAAATTTTCCCGGCTTTGAATATCGACGAAGACGATAAGTTGCAGCCCTTAGTGATGGTCATCGATCAGGCAGGCGTCATTGTCGGGCGTGTGCCCGGACTCGCGGACGAAGCTAACGTCGCGCGTGTTTCTGCATTGGTTACGCCATAGGCTCTATTCAGGGCCCGCCGCTTTCAGCGTCTTTTCATCCAGTTTGTAGAAAATAAGAAGCACGGCACTCAAAGCCGCAGCGGTGGCAGGAAACACTGCGAGCCCAATGTATATGCCGGAAACTGCTGCGTCCGGCTGGGCGGCAATCTCGCCGCCGCGTGTTGAAACGTACCCCATCGACCCAAGGTAGGCACCAAACAGCAAAGGCCCGAAGCCAGAAGCGGCTTTCTCCATCGTGCTGTATAGGCCTGCGTAGATGCCTTCGCGATTTAGCCCGGTGCGTCGCCGGTCGTATTCCATGGTGTCAGGCAATATCGAGAACCCCATGACTAAAATTCCTGTGACCGCGACGCCGATGCCAAAGATCCGAGCATTGACGATCCACTGCGCCTCCGAAGAGTCGGATAACATCCACGAGCTCATAACGATGGCGTATAGAATGGCAGCGGTCATGTAGACCGGCTTCTTGCCAAAGCGTTTCCCGGCCCAAGTCCAGAGTGGAATGGCAACGAATGTCGAGACGGTAAAATAGGTACCAAAGGACAACAGGAGTTCTTCACTGCGTTGCAATACGTAGACGCCGAAGAAAATCAATGCGGCTTGGCTGCTCGCCTGCGCGATCAATTGGCAGAGTTTGACAGCAAGAAAAATCATGAACGGTTTGTTGTCAGCGACAAGTGCGATTTGTTGCCGCAAGGATAGGTGGCTTGATTCTGTTCTTTCGTAACGTGGTGCCGAGCCTGTGGCGTAAAATGCGACAAGCATGCTGGCGAGAAGGAAGCCGCCTAGAATCCAACCCATCATGGCGTAACCCTGTTCTGGTCCGTAGGCTTTGAGTAACATTGCGCCGCCGAGAAACAAGCCGAGGTTCGCCGTTGTGAAGAAAACCACACGGTAACCCATCATGCTTGTGCGTTCGTTGTAACTGTCGGTCATCTCCGCAGGCATAGCCAGGTACGGGACATTGAAAATTGTGTAAGCGGTCGTGAATAAGATGAGAAGGAAGGCGGCGTATACTGCCATGCCAGTTTCGCTATCGATGTCCGGGACATTGAAGAGTGCGACGAAGGCGATAAAACAAACGAAACCACCAAGTAGTAAGTAGGGTCTGCGTCGACCCCACCGGGTTTTTGTGCGGTCGCTGATGTAACCCATTAGTGGATCGGTCACGAGATCATACATGCGTGCGCCGAATATTATGGCGCCGGCGACGAAGGCCGCGATGCCCAGGACATCGGTCATGTATATGAGCAAATAGGTTACCAATACGCCGATCATAGTCGACGTTCCGTGAGCACCGACGGCCCACCCAAGCTTCTGTCCAAAGGTCAATCGATCCGCTGTGGTGATTTCGGTCATCGTTGCTCTCCCCCGAGTGGCGGTCACCATAGAGGGTCAATGGTGTTGCGCCATGGTAAACAGGTTAGCCTCACCGGCAGACGAACAGCACAAAACGGAGAAGAACGATATGGCCGACTACATCAGAATGATGACCGACAATACTGACGCGTTTACACGCAAAGACGTTGAGGCACTGGGCAGTAATTTAGCCGAGGACTACGCGTCTTTTCGCATGGAAGGCGGGGATGCTGTGAAACGTACCGCTAGCCGCGAAGAAACCATGGCTATCATCCAAAAAATGTTTGATGCCGTGCCGCTCAAAGGTTCGCAGCTTGACCGGATCATGGTCGTCGGTGATCACGTGGTCGCGGTGGAGAAGGATACTTTTGAAACCCCGGCGGGCGATAAAACGACGACAACGCTTGGCGTTTACCACATGCAAGATGGAAAAATCTGGCGGGCATACAGCTTCCCCATTGCTGAGGACGAGGGGTAATAAACCGTTCTACGCCCAGGGGTCGTCGATGAAGCCGGGCTGGCGGTCATTCAATAAAGCCCGCGTCCGCTCCGGGATCTCATCAGTGCTTGGAAGCTTGCGTCCAACGAGCTCAAAGCTACAAACTCCAGCTCGTTGTCCCATGCGCATCCAGGGGTACCAGCCGCCCATGGACTGATAGTGCATGGTGGTGGGAACAAAATCTTTGTCCAAGTCGTCAATGTTGGCCTTGTACGTCGCGAGAGACGTACCTGAGCGAACGGGCCCGCTATACGCCAGAGGGTCTGACTCGGGGTCTGGTTCAGGCCGTATAGCCTTCGTGATCAGCCGTTCTTGAGACCAGATGACCGGCCCATTGACTATCGGTTCGACAATGACGCCTTCGAAATAGCGCATTGCAGCCCGTTGCCCGCCTGTGGCTTCCCAATTTCCAGCTGGATCAAAGGACAAAGTTTGTGAGGACCTGAAGTGTTTCGGTTCACACGGCAATCCGTTCATCGGGTTGATCCAGTTGTCCGCTAGCTCGCCGGTCTTGGGGTGTTGCCAGAACCCACACTCGATCATTTTTTGGTCAACACCACCGTCCTCTCGCAGCGTCATGGTGTTGAAGCTGAAGCCGTCAACTCGGAATAGCTGTCGGGCAATTTCGCCCTGCGGCTTGCCCCAATAAGCGCCAGAGTAAGACCATAGACCATCGGTGCCGTCTAAGTTGCCTCGCGTTTGCACATAGAGTTTGTTCTTGTCGAAGTTATTCTGTGCGCGCGAACCAATAGAGGCGGCGGTAAGGCCGAGGGCTGTAGTCGCGCCGGCGATTGCGGCACGTCGGGTGAGGGTGGTGAGCGGGCCAGTGGTCATGATCTATTACTCCGATTGTCCTTAGAGTATCGCCATCACGACACCAGCGAGAGCGCCGAGTAAGAGAATAACTGATGCCATCGTCGAGAGTCCGAAGCCGCGGCCTCGTTTCTCTGCAGCTTCGTAGTAGCCTCTTGCATACAGGATGCGGCCGATGGCGAAGATAGCCCCTAGAATCCCGGCTCCCATGTCTCCCCAGGCAGCGGCGAACAACCATAGCGCTGGTAAATGAAACACCAGTTGCTCGACCATATTCTGATGTACGCGATTGACCCGTTGAAATTCTTCTGGTCCATCAACAGAAGGCGGCTTGATGCCGTGCTTGGCGCGTGCTTTCCCGACCATGGCGATGCAGTAAAAGTAGACCATGAGGGTCACAACGGTAGAGAGTGCTGTTAAAGGGAATTGTTCGAGAATCATTGGAAAGCTCCTGTGTAATTTATCTGCCGCTCTGTCATTATGGGTCCATTATGAGAGGTGTCCGGGAAACCGGCAATGGGGAGAACAAACATGTCAGAGCGCACGAGTCCGGTAAAACGAACCACCATTTTTTGTAGAGATATCGAGAAATCGCTAAGCCTATATCGTGATATTCTGGGCTTTTCAGTGGCCGAGGATAAGACAGTTGCCGGACCCGCAATGGCCAAAATGATTGGGCTAACTGATTGCAGTATGCACATTTGTCATTTGCGCGCCCACAATAGCGAAGATGGTCTGATTGGCCTTTACGAAATTACTGCCGACGACGTGCCCGAAACATCTCCCCCACCGCCCGGCGTTATCCATCGTGGCCAAGTTGCTGTGGTTGTAAGTACGGATCAGCCAGAAGCCATTGCAGCCGAACTCGAAGAAAAAGGGTATCCATTTCTGACTCCGCCGACCAAGTACGTGAAGGAAGAAGATAGTGACTACATGAAGGCGGGTACCTACACCGAAATGATTTTCTACGACCCTGATGGTGTTCTCGTCAGCATCCTCGGGTATGAGCCTAAGGCACCATAACGGCGGGGCACGTAGGAGAAAAAGACATGCGTACAGTGCTAATTGCCGCCTTAAGCTTGATAGTTTCCGTGTTGCCAGTTTCCGCTCAAACCTTCAGCAGGGGTGAGTTGGAAGGCCATCTACGTTTGGCGATGGAGTGGTGGCCGGGCGAATACGACAATCATGAACAGATTGTGCGTCGTTCTGGCGGTGGTATTTCGATTCATCAATATGAACCCATATTCCGCATTCACTCTCATTACATTGCGATTGATCTTCCTGATTTGGGCGAGAACGTATTGTACGTCGAGGAGTATCTCAATGCGGACCCGTCCAAGATTTCCCGTATTCGGGTCTATAGCCTATCGGTCGACGAGGCGGAGCAGGCGGTAAAAGTAAAGCTCTATGCGTTTAAAGACGGCCATGACGATTGGATCGGTGCGCGGCTTGATCCAGACCGCCTTGCAACAATTTCCGCGACAGATCTACGAGAATTTTCCGATCCTTGCGACGTTTATTTGCGGTTTGAAGGCGGGCAGTTCAACGGTGGGATGAAGCGCGAATCTTGCGGCAAGAACGAATGGTTTGAGTATCAGGTTGTCTTGGGGCCAGACTACAATTGGACTCGTGATCGCCTGATCAGTCGTGAAACCGGCGC
>WLXB01000092.1 GCA_012103295.1 Alphaproteobacteria bacterium
AGCTGCGACTAACCAGGGTGGCATGGCCCTTGCCCTTCAAGCGCTTGAAAATTTCAATTACGAGTCAATTGCCGTCAAAGTTTCAGGTTCCGCTCAGAAGAATCTTGAAACTTCACTAGCGATTAAGGGCCGAAACCCAGCTCTGTACGATGGCTACCCGATCGATTTCAATCTCAATCTCAGTGGTGAATTAGCAAACGTAGTGCGTGACAGCATGGTGGGCTACAGGGTTCCAGAAGCAATAAAACGGCAATTGATGGCCTTTCCATCGGCGCCATAGCGGATTGGGTACAAGCCTGGCGCCACACAGATGCCTCAATTATCATGCGCACTAGCATGAGACATGTCAGCCAACATAAAACAGACGATTGCTGACTAGGCTAAGGATCGCAACGGTACGGAGTTCAAGTAATGATAGAAACAGTCAAAACCCCACCCTTTGCGAATAAATTTCCCTTGAAGCTACTCCTGATATCGGGATTAGCAACGCTTGGTCTTACTGCTTGCTCACCAACCGTAAAGGTCCAAGCCCCCGACAAACCAATCGTCATAAATCTAAATATAAAAATCGAACAGGAAGTTCGGATTAAAGTGGAGAAAGGGGTCGAGGATCTTCTTTCAGACAATCCGGACATTTTCTAGTTTTGCGCAGCTACAGGAGTCGAGATATGCCGAAGATACTTAAATCCGCGAAATCGATGTTCGTCTCAGCTGTTGTGCTGGGGGGACTAGGTCTTACAGGCCCGGTGTTTGCTACGACCCTGACTGAAGCAAGGTCACAGGGTTTGATTGGCGAACGCCCAGACGGACTAGTCGCTGCAGTATCCGCTAACGCATCGACCGAAATTTCGGCACTGGTTTCCGAAATTAACGCTGCCCGCCTCAACAGTTATCGGCAACTGGCCGCAAAGGACGGCGCCCCAATCGAGGCTGTGCAAGCAATAGCCGGTGAAAAGCTGATGGGAAAAGCTAGGAGTAACGGCTGGTATGTATTTAGTACATCAGGCAACTGGTCACGCTAACTCGGACGCACTAACGATCCTGTTTAGAAACGAGCAACGCCAACGGTCGTTGTGACCTGGGGCGTACCAGCTAAGGATTGATTAAACTCGTATACCCGAATTTGCTTTTCAGCCTCTGGGATAGAGGGTGCCTTGGGTAGGGAAGCTTGCACCTGAGCCTGCATTATCGCGGTGCCCACTTCCCGGGAAACGAATATGCCGCCAAACTTAACCGTCTGGTCCCGCTGTTCGCCGTACCCTGGCTGCCCATGCTGCTGTAAATCGGACCATCGTTCGTCGTACCGAACGGACTGATCACCAGGCCTCGCGCCGACTGAAGTCCCCAGCGCATCGACATAGGCAAAGGACGTCGCGTTACCAACGCGCACGGACGAGACCCGCGCTGTGGCGGGTGCCAGCGAAGTCGATGAGACTAATGCCGTACTCATGTCCTAGTTACCTATTCGGCGCAGAATTATTTATTATAATTTTCTACAACTACGTTTATACGCGTTCCGAGGGCTAAATGTCAACATTTCTGCGGTTTTGACGGATAACTATAGACTTCTACGGAGCTTCGGAACGGTCTAAGATTTTCCTATGGAATCTCTTGATTTAAGCCAAGATTCAGACGGTAGCACTATGGTCTGCGCACCATTCCCTGCCCAAGATCTGCCCCCGGTTGGGCTGTCAGACATTAGAAGAGCATGGGAGACTGCCAGCAAAGCAGCCGAAATGGGCCTCGAACTACGCGAAAACGACCCAGATGGCGTCGTTTTTCAAGATAAATTGGGAGCGCCTGTTCAAGTTAAATTCGACGATTTTGATGCGCATTGCTGGGCAACAGCGATACACCGCTCTTTCAACTTGGCAACCGTAAAGGGCCTATCCGTATGCTTTAGAATGCTCGCCCTATATCAGCTAATGGCCAAAAGTCCTTGGGCTAGGCCACTTTTTAGCTTTGATCGCAAAAATGGACTCAGAATCGATAAAGGACTGCTGGCTGCTGCTGCCCCCCTAAACGTCGATGGACTCTTTGATTCTGAAAATATTCGCGAAGAAACTGGAGCGCCTGGCGCAATTCAGAGTCACTAGACCTGCAAAGCGTACGCAACGACTGACCACAAATAAATAACACCAAACAAACCAAGCAGAGCCAGAGAGTCCTTGAGATAACGTGTGGCGTTCATGTGTCAATCTCCATAAATGTTCATGTATTGTTCTATTTCTCGGATAGGAACATTTAGAGAACATATTGTCAAGCCGCCTTGTTGGATGTACGACCCATCAAAATGAGCGTCCGGATTTCAGCCTAAAACCATGCATAACTCAGAGAATAAGAAAAATTGGTGCCCACACCGCTTTTGCGTTGCGCCGATGATGGCCTGGACAGACCGTCATGCCAGGTACTTTCTGCGTCAGATTAGTCAGAACGCCCGCCTCTACACTGAAATGGTCACAGCCAACGCGCTACTGTATGGCGATCCAAAACGCTTCTTATCGTTTGATCCATCCGAGCATCCCGTCGCTTTGCAACTGGGTGGTTCTGATCCGGTGAGCCTCGCGCAAGCCGCCTCAATTGGAGAACAATGGGGGTATGACGAAATAAACTTGAACGTCGGCTGTCCTAGTGATCGCGTTTCTAGCGGACATTTTGGTGCCTGCCTCATGGCAGAGCCGACCCTTGTTGCTGACTCTGTGGCTGCAATGAGCGAGGCGTGCACGATTCCGATCACCGTAAAATGTCGTATTGGTATCGATGATATGGATGTTGGGGAACCTCTTGACCAATTCGTGTCAGGGGTCAGATCGGCAGGCTGCAAAACCATTATCGTCCATGCAAGGAAGGCCTGGCTAAAGGGATTGAGCCCCAAAGAGAATAGAGATGTGCCACCCCTCGACCACCCCAGGGTATACGAACTGAAACGAAGTTTCCCTGATATGGAAGTTATTATTAACGGCGGGATAACAACCTTGGGAGACAGCCTGTCCCACCTCGAACATGTTGACGGCGTAATGCTCGGGAGAGCCGCATATGAACTGCCCTATTTATTAGCCAGCGTCGATCAAAGAGTATTTGGATCCAACAAAAACACTCTAACCCGATCTGAAATCGTGGAGGCTTACATTCCCTACTGCGAGATAGAATGCGGCAATGGAACTCCACTTCACCACATGACGCGTCACATTCTGGGGCTATTTCATGGATGCCCGGGTGCCCGCCGATGGCGCCGCCATCTTAGCACTCAGGCGGTTCGCGAAAATGCGACGACTGAAATTATTAGCGAAGCGCTAGAAATGGTATCGACGAATCAATTGGCCGCGTAAAGAGCCGCTAACAACCAATAATTGCATTAGAGCTTAAGCCTGTCGTAACGTTTTCATGTCATCATAGTCGACGCTTGGCATTTTCTCGCCAATAAAATAGTAAGCTTAACCGCGGACCTTCGGAGTCTTATTGACGACCCGTTTAGGAAGGATTGGTTTCAATGTCTTTAGCGCGGTACGCGATTTACTATGTACCCCCAAAGGATAGCGATTTAGCTGTTTTCGGTCGGGAATGGCTCGGCCTGGACATTGAGTCGGGCCAACCGCACCCCATGCAGCCAGTCCAGGGACTGTCCGAAGAACGTCTTCGGCTTCATGTCGCCGATACTCAACCATATGGCTTTCACGCAACTCTAAAGCCACCTTTCAGTCTAGCCGCAAATGTGACGCTGAACGGTTTGATTAGCGCGACGGAGTTGTTTGCCAAAGGCGTTGCCCCTTTTGAGATTCCGCCGCTCGAACTCGTTTGCATCGGAAAGTTCCTTGCCCTATCGCCAGTGGCATCTTCAGTCCAGTTAGAAAACATGGCCAGCGATTGTGTCCGCGCCGTAGAAGGATTTCGCGCACATCGGACAGAAAAGGAACTTGCCCTTTACAGACAAGCCAAACTGACCGTCCATCAAGAACAAATGCTAGACAACTGGGGATATCCATACATTCTGGAAGAGTTCAGATTTCATATGACCCTTACCGGAAGAATTGAGGATGAGTCAGAACGTGATTTGGCTATGGCCGCTGCGTCAGAGCAATGCAAAGAGTTTGTCGGCAAACCACTTCTTATCAACGATATCGTTATTTGCAGGAAACCCTCTCCTGACCAATCTATGCGAATTGTTCGGCGCATACCGTTTGGCCGGGTTTAGAGTCCCTGCCATCAGATAGACTTGAGATTTTTCAGTCGTGAAAATTCCTATCGTCTCTAGTTTCTTCTCTCGCCTCCGACCACGGGCCCAACGAGGCCCTGGCCATGACGACATCACAGATTCTGACAATCCCAAAGCCTGGGACGATGACGGTCTCGAGTTAAAACTCGGAACCCTGCTTGCAGACAAAGCAAGTAAATCTTACGGAACCGTACAGGCAATTACTCTGACAGAATTTCAAGATGACCTTGGAAAACTCTGGAAATCACACGAGAAAAACATACTGTTAATCGCCGAGACAACAATTGACCGTATGATCAACAAAGGCCACACGGCCATAAGGGAAGACGAGCTCACCTGGCTACTTGTCACACCTGACCTAAGTATTGGCGAAGCGGAGAAGTTTGCGAAAATCATCGCAGAATCGATCGGTGAAAAGCTGATGGGAGCTCGCTTTGATCCTGACGAGGATCCAGATCCGACCCCCACGACAGGTATGGTTGATCTATCCGACGCGCTCGCTGAGGACGGATCAATTGACCGTAGCGCGATGCAGCAAGCCGTTGCGAAAGCTCGTGCGGTCATTGCCGCAAAAGATGGCAAGACGAGGAGAAATAGAAAAAAGACGATAGACTCTAAGGTAGATAACAAGAAACGTGAGGTAGGCACTCCAGCCGACGACAATCGTACCAGGCACACAGGCGTAACCTCTGCTGAAGCAGGTATTAAACTGGTGTATTGGCCGATGTGGGCGTCAGACTCCCAGTCAATCGACACTTTCGTTTGTAGAGCTATCTGTGAAGACGGTGAGAGCCCCTTCGAGCGGCAAGATCCATCCCAGGTCGCGGCTAATGCGGTGGCTGTAGCACGAGCAGGAATAGTTGCCCTCAACGGAATGATCAAGGACGGTGTTCGAGCAAAATTTGTCTTGCCCTTGCCATTAGCCCCACTGCTAGCGCCGGCGCAAAGGCAAATTCTACAGGCGTTAGAAAAGCTAGAGGACGCCCATCGCTTTCTTTACCTGCGAACAGAAATCGTTGCCATCCCACGTTCTGTGTCCACGGCCTCAATTCTGACTGCTCGAGATTTGCTTCTGCCGGTCGCGCGTGATGTCAGTGTTGTGACGAGTCTAATGTCCCCAAACAATGCTGTCTTAGCTGCCAGTAAGGTCATGATTGGATGCGATGCAGGCGCCGCACCTCTGATAAACACCGAGAAGATTGCTGAAGAACTGCATCACTTCAAAAAAGCGCTTAAAAAGCGGCCGACTTACGTTCTTGGTCTCCCAGATGCCGACACAGTCAAAGCGGCCGTCTCAAATAATTATGCGGAGATTGGTGGACCTGGCTTACATAGCGTACTGGGGCGTAGACCACATTCGACCGTTGCAGTAACAACACAAGATCTTCTGGCGGGCACGCCAATAATTCTGTGAAGGATCAGATACTAGAAAGCGCCATGGTCCTTCAGCACTTTGCTAACGTCCTGCCCCATCATAATACTGTAACGAATATCAAATTCTTTCTTTAGGGACGCCATCGCTTCCTCAACAATTGAAGGCCATATTTCTTTGGGAATGGCAATGACACCATCATCATCAGCGAAAACATAGTCACCATTGTTTATCGTAACGGAACCGATTTGAATGGGACGGTTCATTGCTGCAACCGTACCTTCATACTTGATGTCGTGACTGTATATTCCTTTAGCGAAAACAGAGAACTCGAGATCAGTCAGCGCCCGTGAATCGCGTGTAAAACTGTCGACAACCGCACCGACAGCCCCCGAACGAAGGGCAATATTAGCATTCAAATCTCCAAAATATGCGGCGTCTTGTACTTCGCTGTGAACAACAATGACATCGCCTGGGCGCACAAAATCGTAGGTGGACAATGCGTCGTATATGCCGTGCCAATCGTCGCCCTTTTGTAACTTCTTGAGCTCTAAGGTTTTCGCCACCCCAAGAACAGACCTTCCACTAACGCGACGAAAGCCGGGCGGTAGCAAGGTAGACACGCCACGCTCCTTGCATATGTCAGCTAATAGTGAAGAGTATAGATGTGGTCTTATGGCATCTAGGTTGGCGTTGTGAACAGCGCGATACCCGGCGCTAATCCGTTCGGCCAATGCCAAGTCATCCGGCCAGTTGACATCAACGGCTTCTTCCTCCGTCAAATCAAACAGAATTGGAGTATCACCGAACCTCTTGTCAGGCGCGGTACCTGATTTTTTGACCATGTAGAGCCCCATTGACTCGATGACAGCCTCCGGGAGGTCAACACTGTTTGGAATTCTCCCTTCACCATATTCTGGGCGACCATCTACCCATAGGTACTGCTTCTTTTTTTGAACAGCGACAAGAGAGTCGGATTTTTCATCATCAAGCAAACACTGAAGTGCTCTCGAAACCGTATCGCTGGTGATGAAAGGGCTCGTGCACAAGCTTTGAATGTAAATATCAGCGTCAACTTGGTTGCACTCGTTCGCAAATAACGCGTGCCCGTCAGTTGCGTTTGACGCCAGACTTGGATCTCGGGACAGTACTTTCACGTCCAAGTCAGACGCCAGTTCAATGAGATCAGGGGATTCAGTGTCCAGATAAACGTCGTCAATCAGATCACAATCAAGCAATTGCCGAAGCTTACGCTTGAATAAATGCTCACCGTCTAGAATAGCGGTGTTTTTGTTAGCTATTCTATCGCTCTGCCCTTTCGCTGGCACGAAGGCTACAACCCGCATTGCCCGCCTCCCACTACGCAAGCCACTGTATAAGTACTATATCGTACTCAACTGATGTTAAGAAAACCTTGTGAAGGTAGATTGATGTGGGCCTTCCCACATTACTTATGCTTCTCCATCAAGAACGGACACCATTTCGCATGGCTAAGACTGACATTCAGCCAATCTTCCTCAAAGATTATGCCCCACCTTCGTATCTAATCAGTTCAATTGACCTCGTTTTTGACCTCGATCCACAAAAAACTAGGGTCAGCGCAATCAGCCAATTCAGGAGAAACCCGGCCTCCAATGAGACGCATAGAAACCTTGTTCTTAATGGCGAGAACCTCACGCTAATCGGCCTGAAGATGGACGGCCTAGAACTGAGTGGCACAGACTGGACGCTTACTCAAAATTCTCTAACGCTTCACGAGGCGCCTGAGGAGTTTGAATTAGAAATTTGTACTGAGATCAATCCGGCGTCCAACAAAGCACTGGAAGGGCTATTTATGTCCGGGGGTAGGTTTTGCACCCAGTGTGAGGCTGAAGGTTTCAGAAGAATCACCTACTATCTGGATAGACCAGATATTTTGGCAACATTCACGGTTACTATAACAGCTGATGTTGATCAATTTCCGGTATTACTTTCCAACGGTAATTGCATTGAACGAGGTGTAGCCAACGAAGGTCGCCATTTCTCGGTATGGGAAGACCCATTTCCAAAACCGTGTTACCTCTTTGCATTAGTCGCTGGCAAACTCAGCTGCGTGTCAGATACTTTCAAAACAGCCTCGTCAAAACAAACCTCACTTAATCTCTACGTCGAACTCGGCAAGGAAACAAAAGCCTCCTATGCCATGGATGCCCTAAAGCGGGCAATGGAGTGGGACGAGAGAGTCTACGGCCTTGAATATGACCTAAGCGAGTTCAACATCGTCGCGGTGTCTGATTTCAACATGGGCGCCATGGAGAACAAGTCGCTAAACATCTTTAACGACAAGTTTATTCTGGCGGATCCCGACACTGCCACGGACACAGACTACGCTTGGATAGAGTCGGTTGTCGCGCACGAGTATTTCCATAATTGGACCGGCAATAGAGTTACATGCCGCGATTGGTTCCAATTGAGCCTGAAAGAAGGTCTTACCGTTTTCCGGGACCAGCAATTTTCCGCCGACCAACGGTCAGCCGCCGTTCAACGGGTCGAGGATGTGAAGCGGCTACGCACAACGCAATTCATTGAAGATGCGGGTCCCCTCGCCCATCCGGTGAGGCCCGAAAGTTATGCGGAAATAAACAACTTCTACACTCATACGGTCTATGAGAAAGGTGCCGAAGTTGTGCGTATGATTCATACCCTTATTGGTGCACAAAATTTTCGTGAAGGAATGGATACATATATTAGTCGCCATGACGGACAGGCTGTAACGTGCGATGATTTCGTCTCAGCAATGGCTGAGACATCGAACATTAATTTGGATCAATTTCTACTTTGGTATAGTCAAGCAGGTACTCCAACTCTCAAAGCTTCCGGCGAGTACGACTCAGATACTGGGCTGTATACGCTGACGCTAAAACAATCATGCCCGTCGACCCCCGGACAGACCACTAAAGAATCGATGCTAATTCCTATCGCCGTAGGCTTTGTCGATTCCGTATCCGGGTCGCTTGAGTCCACTCTTGTTGGTTCCAATAGTGGCACGCGAGAAACGCACCTTCTCAGAATTCGAGAAAATGAAGCCACGTTTCAATTTGGTGGTTTCCCCGAACGCACACAGAAACCGACCATATCTCTGAACCGGGGTTTTACGGCGCCGATCCATGTAAGCATCGATATGTCATCAGCTCAATTGGCCACATTGATGACAAGCGATTCAGATCCAGTATCGCAGTGGAATGCAGCACAGACGCTAGCGTCGCGAGTTCTCCTTAGACAGGTTAAGGAACAAGAATTAGAAGCAGTCCAAGATATTTTTATGCAAGCTGTTAGTAAAATTCTAGAGCACGCATTAGATGATCCAGCGAAGTCGGCGCTGCTTCTCGACTTGCCAAGTGAAAAGGCACTTTCCGAACTATGCAGCCCTATCGACCCAATTGCTATTCATGACGCAAGATGTTGGTTGAAGGGGAGAATTGGGGATTTTTTCGGTGATCATCTTGCGTTCTTATATGCGGAATGCAAATCCAATCACCCCTTCAGTCCGTCGGCTAAAGAAGCTGGACTGAGATCTCTAAAAAACGTTGCATTAAACTACATTGTCTGCACCGGCGTGGAGCCTGACCAACAATTGGCATTCTTGCAATTTCAGAACTCAGACAACATGACGGACAGATGGTCCGCACTTCAAAGTCTTAATGAAACGTCTTCCGAACTGAGGCGCACCGCCTTGGATACGTTTGAGAAACAGTTCTACGACAACGACCTTGTACTTGATAAATGGTTGACACTCGAAGCCTCTTACACTCGAGGGAGTGTATTAGAACGCGTGAAAACTTTGCTTTCGCATCCGCGCTATAACAACCAAAACCCGAACCGAATAAGAGCACTTATCGGTACATTTGCCATGAATAACGCTACGGGATTCCATTGCGTTTCAGGCCGAGGGTACAGATTTGTCGCAGATCAAATCATATCAATAGACAAATTTAACCCTCAATCTGCTGCGCGCATGGCTAGCGCTTTCCAGCATTGGAAACGCTATAGCGCGGAACGCGAAGATTTAATGCGTGAACAACTATTGCGCATTCTTGACACCAATGGGTTATCTGACGATGTCGCCGAAATAGTTGGCAAGTCCCTTGGTAACTATTAGTACTACGCGAGGACGAACCTCTTTGCCAGCGCTGGCACAAAGGACGGCGTACGAACTTGGATCCTACGGCCTTGCTGCTCAGCAGAGTCTAACAGTTCCGATAGATCCCTACAGTACGACCAGTATTCTTCCTCATAGTTGCGCTGCCAGAACCCCTCATGCACGCGATGGGTAACTGACATTCGCCCCATATAGTCATCTTCGTTAGAATGTGCCCATGGTTTGGTAGAGTCGGAATATGCCATACCGTCACAGCCAAAAATCTGGATATCGTTTGAGACCGTACACGCTACGGGTAGCACCAGCATTGTGAATATATTTGCGGTCGCCGCCGTTAGAAATTCTGATCGGAGATCAAGGTTAAAACTTGGTCTCCGGTCATTGCCGATCCCAACAATTCGATCATGGCAATCTGGCGGTGTCACAAATCTAAAATACGGCACATAGCCTAACTGGGTAAATAAGACACGATTGGAGTTAGAAAGTGCCGCAGCTAAGCCCTTTCTGAATTGACCTGCGTACTTAGACACGCCGCAGTGCTGAACCGGGTCTCCACAAAATAGCAACTCAGGCTGGAGAAAATTCAGAGCATTGGCATCCCCTATCGTCGAATTGCAAATCGCTTTAACCGATGGTCCAAGGTCGATCTCATCTTCAACGACTTGGCCAAGCGATGGGCCATTTCCGAACGCACTTATCGCCTTTCCCTGCCAGCGAGCCGCATGCTGCTCAAACTTGATGTATGATTCTTCGACAAGTTGCTTCAACTCGTCCGCTGTCCACAACGAGTAGGCGAACCGAATTGCATCCAAGGTCTCCTGCTGCACCCTTATCGGATCAATAAGAACAACCTCTGCGTTGTACCGATGACCAAGTTGCTGCGCCTCCGAGACAATGCTTGGTTTTGCCATATTCCACACAAGAATGGCGTCAACCCTCTCTAGGTCTTCGTACGATTCAGAATTTGCCCTTACGTTGACCAATCCGCTAAATTTTGGGCCGATATTGGTAATCGCAGGATCAAAGTCCTCGCTGATAAATGGCGTATCGGGACTTAGACATGCCCCCACATCTATTTGGACCAAATCATCACCCGAGTAAGGAAATACTAGGCTCGTAAGACGATCAACCATTGGCGAAAAATGCCAGATTGCTCGATACAGTTGGTCGTAAAAGGAAGTTCTATCCGGGAACGCCGGATAATACAGGATAGTTGCCATAGAACCTTGATCGAGATTTAAGACCCGACACACAGGTTCCACTGTATTCGTGCAAAGCACAAGGCACACTATCGGCAAACCATAGCCAATACTGGTCCGTAGTTTCGCCTTAAGTTTGCTAAATCTATGCGCTCAGATAGCGAAATTGTTACACGTTTCGGGCTTTCTTATAGATACCGAAATGTGCAGTAATCTCGCCGTTGTTCTATTTCGACCAACCAATAAGGACAGGATTATGAATTTCATAAGACGCTCACTAGTTGGCGCCGTTTCGGCGACAACTCTCATGCTCGGATCGTTCGCATCCGTCAACGCAGCCGACAATACAGATACACGCCTGCGCGCGGCCATCAGCGGTGAACACCGCTCTGAGGCGAAAGTTGCTCGCGATGCCTATCGCAACCCCTATGAGACGCTAAAATTCTTCGGCCTCAAAGAGAATATGACTGTTTTAGAAATATTCGCCCAGGGGGCTTGGTATACTGAAGTTATCGCCCCGGTCGTGGCTGGCACGGGTAAGTATGTTGGAGCCCTTCCTGACCCGACAGTAAGTGAGCGCTCTCAAAATTCCTTCAATACGTATTCAGCTGCATTTGACGCCGATAGAGACCTTTATGGTGACGCAGAAGCAGCTGGAATAGGAACAGAGGCTACTCAGCCGATTGAGCCTGGTACTGCAGATCTTGTTCTAACCTTCCGCAATATCCACAACTGGATGGGCGCCGGTACCGCAGAAAAGATGTACGAAATTATGTACGATTCCGCGAAGCCTGGTGGGTATCTAGGTGTTGTTGAACATCGCGGAAACCCTATGGTCAAGCAGGATCCGAAAGCGCGCTCGGGCTACGTCAATGAAGGCTATGCAATTAAATTAGCCGAAGATGCAGGATGGCAACTCGTTGCCGTGTCAGACATCAACAACAATCCGATGGATGATAAAGACTATGAAGGCCGAGTTTGGCGCCTACCCCAAACTCTTAGATACTTTGGACGGGAAGGCTTTCCAGAACTAACTGGGGCAGATCGCCAAAAAAGCTTAGCGATTGGCGAAAGTGACCGGTTTACACACCTCTTCGTTAAACCTGCAGAGTAGACGCATTATACGAGCCCCTTACATACATTCGGTGAGGGGCTCGTTCGTTTTTAAGTCGGACAAACGGCGTGACCATTAGACGATCTTATTATGACTGCAAGTACGGCCAACTCCACATACGGTCGGCTAAGCCTGAAGCGAGAAATGCCGACGTAATTCCGCTTATTTGTTTTCACCAAAGTCCTCAATCAGGGAAAGTATTTACAGAAATACTAGATAGCTTTGGACAGACAAGACCAGTATTTGCACCCGATACACCAGGTTTTGGTGAATCAGACCCACCGACTTCGGCCCCGACGATCGAAGATTTCGCCGATGCAATGGAAGAGTTGATAGATCAGCTTGAACTCAAGACCTTTGATATCCTCGGCTACCACACTGGTGCGTTAACCGCGACTGAGATCGCTTTACGACGGCCTAATCAAGCGAGACGGCTGGTGCTGATCGGACTGCCGGTTCTAACACAACAAGAAATAGATGCTTTTTTTGCGCAGCCTTGGCCAATTCCAATGCTAGAAGACGGTTCGCATATCAACACTGAGTGGAACCGGTCAGTTAAGTGGGCAGGCCCCGGCATGACCCTGCCTCTCATACAGCGTGGCTTTGTAGACAAACTGAAAGCTGGAGATCGCGCGTTCTGGGGTGGGCAAGCCGCAATGCACTATCCATTTGCAGAACGGCTGCAAAAAATCCAACAGCCGATCCTCGCAATTGGTCCAAACGACGATTTATGGGAGATATCACCACGATCTGAACCACTGATAAAAAATGGCTCGTTTGAACGGTGGCCAGACCACGGTTTTGGACTTTTTGATGTCGCGAAAGATTCGATCGTCAAGAAAATTAGTTCTCATCTCGACGGCTAGAATCAGCCGGCCACGTAGAGTTTTCCCACAGTCACGCCAAATCAAACGCTTTTACTGTCCGCTTGAACCAAGTAGAACGTTTTACCGATCACCTACCCTAGTCATGAGGCACAAATGCCAGACGACGCGTCGCCGATGAATACAATCCCAGTCAAAAACCCCAGAACCGGGGGAATTGACTACCACGTCACGCCGCCAACATCGGAAGAGATTGTTGATAAGTGTCAGTCACTCAGGGCAGCCCAAGTTGACTGGGCAAATGCCCCTTTGGCAGATCGTATGGGAATCATGCTTAAGTGGGCGGATGCTGTTGAAGCCAATCGCGACGCCATCGTAAAAGCGGAATCCATAGATACCGGTCGTTGGCGTATATCAAGCGAAAGCCCGGACGCCATAATATGGGGTATTCGCGGATGGTGTGATCGCGCAGAAGGGATAATTGAGAACGCCCTTAGGGTCGGCCAATCCTCAACGATGCCGACTGTAAAGCTAGCACAGCAGTTGGTGCCATATCCCTTGTTGGGCGTAATCAGTCCATGGAACTTTCCAATGATGTTGAGTTCCATAGACGCGATACCGGCGCTAATCGCTGGATCTGCAGCTATCATTAAACCCAGCGAAGTAACGCCTCGATTCATTGAGCCCCTTCAAGAATCCATAGCAGCCGTCCCAGAACTCGACCAGGTACTTTCATATGTCGCCGGTGGTGGACAAACTGGGCAGGACATTATCGACAATGTCGATATTGTTTGTTTTACCGGCTCCGTACCAACCGGGCGTAAAGTTGCTGAGGCCTGCGCCCGTAATTTTATTCCTGCCTTTTTAGAGTTAGGCGGAAAAGATCCAGTAATCGTTACTAAGTCAGCTGACCTTGAACGGGCCACGGATGCAGTTCTTCGCGGGTCAGTGCACGCGACGGGTCAAATATGCTTCTCAATCGAACGAGTCTACGTTGATGAGTCAATTCATGATGCCTTCGTGAATCGTTTGGTTGAGAAGACCAATGAAATTTCGTTAAATGACTCCGATATACATAAGGGTCATGTAGGCCCACTCATTTTTGAGAAACAAGCTGTAATTATTGATCGTCAACTTGATGACGCCATCGCAAAAGGTGCTGAAATTAGAAGCGGAGGAAAATCAAAAAACATCCAAGGTGGGAAATACGTTCCACCAACTGTTGTGACGGACGTCAACCACGATATGGTCCTTATGCACGATGAAACATTCGGACCTGTTATGCCGGTGATGAAATTTTCATCGATTGAAGAGGCGATAGCTCTCGCAAACGATACCGAGTTTGGGCTTTCGGCAGCAGTCATCGCCGGCGATGAAAACGAAGCGATGGAAATTGGAAAAAGAATTAATGCAGGGGGCGTAAGTCTCATGGACACAACGCTAACCGGCTCTATCTTACGCGATGCAGAAAAAACCTCGTTTAACCTGTCCGGTCTTGGCGGCTCACGAATGGGCGGCGCGTCTATCCTTCGTTTCTATAGGAAGAAAGCACTAATGGTTAATCCGGACATGCCAGTGAAGCTACAGGACCTCCACGAAATCTAGATCTGTCTAGGCGCTGCCTTCAGATTTTGGAACTCTGAGTCTTTCTATAAGACTTGACGTATCCCACCGCCCCCCTCCAAGCGCTTGTACATCGGAATAGAATTGATCGACTAAAGCTGT
>WLXB01000093.1 GCA_012103295.1 Alphaproteobacteria bacterium
TCTTTCCATAGACGTGATGAATTCCGACTTCGTCCCATGACATAAGCGTGAGGCGGTGTTGAGCGAGTAAATCGCTGTATATTTCGAACAGTACAGTGTCAAAAATGTGATCCGCCTGCTCAGTGCTATCAAACAAGAAAGGGGTCTGTAACAGAGCGGCTTCAGGTACAATCGAACCGACAACCAATCCAGACAAGTTTGCGATTTGAACGCGCCCACGGCGTAAACTACTCAATATCGTTTCTTCTGACCCTAACTCTCCCGAGACCATCGGTGTTAGGTTGAGTGCCCCATTTGATTGTTCGTTTACATGGTCGCGAAACATCATCCATTTTTCGTATCCGGCGGTGCCTTCAGGGACGCCGGTCGTTCCGCCGATGATGCTTGTTTGGGCTGATGCGGGAGTTGTACAGAAAGCTCCCAAACCGACAATCAAAGAGAGTGTCGCAGTGATTCTATTCATTTTCATCAACGTGCCGCTGTTGTGTTCAGGTTAGAAGTAAGCTTATGACCTATGCGAATGAATGGTTTTTCGACTAGTACGAACGCCAGCCAGGAGATGAGCGCGGTCAATCCAAAAGATATAATAAACCGAACCCAAGACTCTGGGACGGCTAAGGTATTCACATACTGTAACACAGCAAAATGAAGCAGATACCAGCCAAACCCGACAACGCCCATGAACCGCAAAACGTAATTGTTCATGATTGGAGTCAGCCACCGTGACCCTTGGTGTACGCTCACAATCGTTAGTGCAAAAGCGGCCCCATACAAAATAGAGGCGAACCGAATGTCGTAGAGCTCGCGTTCGAACCCGAGAAAGGAGCGTGCCACCCCGATTAGAGTGACCAGCAACGCAACGATGAAAACGAGAGCGACGGCGGAGTGGTTAACCTGTCTATTTATAAATGCCGCAATGACTCCACACAGAAAAACGTCAATAAACTGCCCGGAATGATTGATGCCAACGATCTTAGGCGCAGGAATAGGAGCACCTAAAAAAACCGAGAAATACCATACGAAGTACAAGATAGCTGCAAATGCCAAGGCGATGACACCAAAACGATTGGTAAACAAGAGTATGGCGGGGAGAAGCAGATAAAATAAAAACTCAGCGGAAATTGTCCAAAATATTCCGTCCCCTTTTACAAACAGGAAATGGAGCGCCGTCCCCGACAGGCCGCTTGAGAAATGCAAGTAAAGTGGGTTCGCGTGCCCCAGCGCTTGGAGGATGAAAACACCAATGAGAACTAGATAGTAAAGCGGAACAATTCTAAAAAACCTACGCACAATGAACGCTTTGGTTCCTTGCCCGTTCATTAGATTTTTGGTGAGTAAAAAGCCACTAAGAACAAAGAAGAGGTATACGCCAACATGGCCGATTCCGTGAAAATTGAGCCACGGGGTTATCGCCATTCCTCTGCCCGACGTGTGGCTCATAAAGACGATGAGGACGGCCAGGCCTCGAATTCCATCCAACGCGCTAACATAAGGTTGTGCGGTGGAATTGTTGCTTCTCTTTTCAATAAGGGTGTTCAATTTCTCAGGCCAGGTTCTAAATACAAAGAAGTATCCCTAGAAACTATCCCTCGGGCAGAGGAATAAATTCGTCTTCATCGTCGCGCACTTTGGGAAACTCATCGTTCTTCCACTCCTGTTTTGCGCGATCTATTAGCGCCTGATTGCTTGCGACAAGATTCCACCAAATAAGGCGTTCCCCATCCAATGGTGCTCCGCCGGCCAACATTACACGGGCTGTGGAGTCTGTCCGCATGCTCGCCGGCGCACCGGGCTTAAGCACGACCATCTGGCCTTCTTCAATTAACCGGCCGTCGACTGTAACTGTACCGTCAACAACATAGACCGCGCGCTCTTCGTGCTCATCGGTTATGGCAAAGTCAGCGCCGCTGGATAGTGTGCCGCCTAGATAAAACATTGGGGAGAATACTTTGACGGGAGATGTTTCTCCGTAGGCGGTTCCGGTAATCAACCGGAACGCAGCGCCATTTTGCTCTACGGTAGGGAGGCTCTCTTTAGGATGGTGGTAAAATGCCGGTTCTATCTCTTCGTCACTTTTTGGCAAAGCGATCCAGGTTTGGATGCCGTGGAGGGTGTGTCCGGCTGCCCGGATTTCTGGTCCCGTTCGCTCTGAATGAGCTATGCCGCGGCCCGCCGTCATCCAGTTTACGTCACCTGGCTGAATAGGTTGGTGGAATCCGAGATTGTCACGGTGATCAATTTCACCGTCGAAAAGGAACGTCACCGTTGCGAGCCCTATGTGAGGGTGGGGGCGGACGTCAATTCCTTGACCGGGGGCAAACGTGGCTGGCCCCATATGGTCGAAGAAAATGAAGGGTCCGACCGACCTTAGTTTGGCGTAGGGCAGCACGCGGCGCACCTCAAAGCTGCCGATATCCCGTTGCCGGGGTGAAATGATGAGGTCGATGGCGTCGGTCATGTCTGCAGTTTCTTCCTCGGCTGGCACTGGAATGGCCGAAAAGTGATGAAAAGCAGCTCGTATATGCTCGGTCAGTGAGCGGGAGGCGTGCTGCGACCGCCCATTTATACTATCCTTCGGTAAATATAGTCGCACTCTATTACCCCAAGAAACCTCGCAATGAAGGCGCAGCGCCATGCTTTATATTTCTCAGAAGTCCTGGTCTCCAGATGACATTGCGGCTCTCGCCGAACATGTCGAGACCATCGTCGCGACCACGGCTCGGTTTGAAGTGGCGGGGCCGATAGAGCCTGTGGTTCTGCTGCCCCATACGTCGGCTGGTGCAGAGCCCCACGATAAAAAAATACTGATTCAGAGCTTGGCCGACCTAGCCGCTGAGAAGAACGTTTTTCTTGCAGGGTCAACGATCGTTCAAAGCGAAGTTGCTGAATCTACCATAACGCTCGGCTTCCTTATCAATTCGAACGGCGAGGTCTTGATTGAAACCGAGAAGGTGTCGCCTGAATTGGTTAACGGTCTAGCGACAGAACAGACCAGCGCACTCGGGCAACCCAAGGAATTCAAGACAGCGAATACACCAATTGGTCAAGTTGGCATATTACCGGGCGAAGATATTTTGTTCCCTCATTACGCCCGTAGCTTAGTGTGGAAAGGGGCGGAGGTTATTCTGAACCCCACAGAAGAAGTGGCTGATGAATTGTTTGATGCGCGACAAAACGCCCGCATCGCCCGGGCGTTTGAGAACAGCGCATTTGTTGTCTCCGCGTCTGCCGTGTCCCGCGGCGCAAACGGCATGGCTGTGTCTTACCCGTGTGCCAGCGGATTGTCTGATTGGAATGGGCGTCAGATCAGCGCTAAGGCCAACGAAGATTTCATGAAAGTGGATGTCTATGTCGACAAGCTGCGGCGCAGACGGGCGGCCATATTCGGTATCGCCCCACTTCATCTGCGTGCCAATCTTTTTGCTGAGGGCTATGGCAAGTTAGTCGCTGCTCAGAAAAAAGCCCCCGCCCAACCGCGCAACAAAGAAGAGTGGGTGGCTGATGCACGCCAGCGTCTCGACAAGGCTAAGGCGGCAGAAGGTACAGGGCATGAAACTGAATATGACGTGCTGCTGGTGCAGACCGTCAAAACGATGATTCAAAAAACGTCTGACGTGCGGGCGATGATTACCGAAAACGTGCAGCGATCTCTCGAGCTACCGTCTCGAACGGCGTCAAACCCGAACATTCGCCTCGTCGCACTCTCAGAATTCTTTATGACTGGGCAGGGCGGTCATGGGTACCGTTCGCCGATCACATTGCAGCGGCTAGCGATCCGCTATCCCGGACCTGAGATGGAACTGCTGTCGGAGTTTGCGCTGAAACACAAAGTTTACTTGGCAGGGTCATCTTTCGAGATTGATGACAAGTTACCGGGTTATGTTTTCAATTCAGCGTTTATTCTTAATGATTCCGGTGACCTTATTCACCGCTATCGTAAGATTCAATGTGCCGATGTGTGGGGATCGTTACCTGATACCACACCCAGCACCATCTACGACCAATACCTTGATACCTATGGCTATGAATTCCTGTTCCCCGTCACAGACACACCAATTGGCCGGCTTGGTACGATGGTTTGTTTCGATCAGGCCCACCCAGAAGTGGCGCGAATGCTGGTCAAGTATGGCGCTGAGGTAATTATTCACCCGTCTTCCGAGGGGCATGGGTCAGGCCGCAGGGGATGGGATATCGCCCGCCAGACACGGGCCTTTGAGAACGTTGCTTATATTCTTTCGCCATTGCCCGGCGGTGAGCATTTCACCCCTGATTCCAAATACGAGCACACCAATCAAATGCGCGGTTACACAAAAATGGTGAACTTCGATGGGTCTATCCAGGGCGAATTGGATACGCCGGGAGCGGCGACTTTGTCAGGGACCGTAGATCTTCTCGCACTGCGTCGCGCTCGGGCCAACCCTCACCAAAACTTACCGATGTGGGATGACCCCAATGTGTATGCGGCGGACTATGCTGCAGATGTTGGGCTGGCCAACAACCTTGGTACGGGAGATCCACTCGACAACCCGTATCGGGGTATGAAGCCGCTGCGTAAAGTGCTCTCGAGCTACTACGAGCGCGGGATTTTTGTCCCGCCGACGGTGCCATCCTCACGGTCGCTATCTGTTCCCGGTAAAGCACAGCCGGACTTCGATAAACCCGGCGCGGAAGGTGCACCCAAGCCCAAAACGCTGGCCGACGAAGAAAAAATGGACGGCGAGTACATCCAGGTCTAAACAAAATGAAACAGCTTTTTAAGTACGCTGTTATTGGCTTTTTGCTCTGCGTCAGCAGCGTAGAAACGATCGCCGATGACGAACCGAGCGTCCTCCGGGTCGCCGTGCCTCAACGACCGCCAGGTCTGGGCAATCCTTATTCGACTCTCCCCATTGGCGCTATAAATCCCAATCATGTCTTGTATGACGCGCTGACGATTATCGGCGATAAGGGCGTCATTCTTCCGGGCTTGGCACTGTCATGGGAGCCACGTGGGGAGTCGGCGTGGATCTTTAATCTCCGGCCGGACGTAGAGTTTTCCAATGGCGAGCCTTTTACTGCGCAAACGGTAGTGGATGTTGTCTCCTATCTGCGAAGTGAAGATGCTGCCGGCTACTTGATCGCCGGCGAGACGGCAATGATAGACTCGGCTGAAGTCGTTGATGATCTGACTGTACAAATTAACACCAACCGACCCGATGCTATTCTGCCGAAGCGCATGAGCTTCGTGTACATGGTCGCGATGAAATATTGGGCAGAAGTCGGTGTTGATGCTTTCGGTCTTGAGCCAGCCGGATCGGGACCCTTCAAGCTAAAGGATTGGGGGCAAACGACCGGTAGCTATGTCTTCCAGCGCAACCCGACATCATGGCGCGATACGGGCCACTTTGATGAAATACGCTTTACCGCAGTTGGGGATGTTGTAAGCCGAGCCCAATCCATGCTGAGCGGACAGATTGACCTCTCCTTTAAGCTAAGCCTAGACCTGCTCGTCGATCTGGATGCTGCTGGATACAACACTGTGGCCCGCCCGACTTATTCCATTGGTGCTTGGGCTTTTCATCAAGTCGATAAAAATTCACCGGTCGCCGACGTTCGCGTGCGTCGGGCTCTCAATATGGCCGTCGACCGAGATGGCATTGCGGCTACAATTTTGTCGGGGGTAACGCAGCCTGTATCGCAGGTTGCGACACCGGATGTATTTGGTTACGCGCCGGATTTGCCATTGTTTGACTATGACCCGGACGCAGCGCGCGCTTTGCTAAATGAGGCGGGTTATGGCGATGGTCTAGAACTCAAGGCTATCGTCCGCAGCGATCCATCAGTGCCGGAATCAACTTTAATCTATCAAGTGTTGGCCCAGAATTTAGCCGCTGTCGGTGTTGAAATTGAGCTAGATCCCATTCCCGGTACCCGATGGTTGAGTATGTATTTCTCAGGCGACTGGTCTGGGGCCGACATTCTCGACACCAGCTTCAATAACTCAATCCATGGTGATGCTATCCGCAGTATCGAAACGGCGTCCTGCCTTAAAGCCGGAGCCTATTTTTGTGATGAAGCTCTGCTGCCGTTGATTGAGGCGAGTAACCGGGAGTTCGATCCGGTGTTGCGCGAAAAGAAGCTTCAAGAACTGGTCACTGCCCTCCATCACAACCCACCGGCGGTCTATCTCTTTCCTTACTTTGATACGCTGGCCTATAGCCCGCGGCTGAACCCAATACAGCTGACGGGTCAGCGCGTTGACCTCGAACGGATCACACTGAAAAAATGATCATCGCTCGTCCGATGTTGCGTGTCATCGTGGCTTTCATTCTCGGTCTGTTCACGTCGTTTGGTTCCTGTGCCTTCGCGGAAGACGGCGTCTCACTTCGCATGATCGAAGGGTTTGGGGGCGTTCCCCTCAATGTTGCCGAAGCTGGTAAGTCTGATAATCCCGGTCTCTTGTTCATTCATGGCAATGGACAGGGCTATATGAGCTGGCATCGTCAATTGAGTTCTTCGTTGGCGAACGCGTTTCATTTGGTGGCGTTTGACTTACGGGGCCATGCCAACTCGGGTAAGCCATGGGACGTGGAATCCTACAATCGCGCCTGCATTTGGGCTGAAGATGTCGCGGCGGTGATCCGTGAGACGGGGTTGGACAAGCCCATCATCGTGGGTTGGTCGCGCGGGGGCTTAATGGCAATGCATTATGTGCGTTGTTTCGGCACCGATGAGTTGTCCGGCATCGTCATGGTATCCTCGCGAGGACGCTTGGTTGATGTACCGCTGCCTGCAAGCGATAGCCCCGCCCGCGTCAGCCAGGTGCAACTCGAAGAATCCGACATTGAATCGAATATGGCTGGGGCACAAACGTTCGCCAGTTTGATGACCGCAGAACCGATGGATGAAGAATGGACCGCCTTGTCGGCGGCAATGAATGTCATGTCACCGCCCTACGCCCGCCGCGCCATGCGGAGCCCTGTCTATGATCCGACTGGTGAGGCTGTGACGAGTTACGCCAGCCTGGTCGATAAGATCAATGTGCCGTTCCTAGCCATTATGGGCGATCAAGATCCGTTTAGAGAGACATCGCAATTATCTGCGGCCTTCGTTTCAGCTCTCCCGCAGGCGCAGATCTTGATTTATTCTGGTGTCGGGCACTCTCCGTTTCTAGAGCGACCGGACAGATTTAACATGGATTTGAACGCTTTCGCTCAGAACGCGTTCGCTGCACACTAACTGCACACATATATGGAGCAGACGTATGGATAAGGTGAGACTAACGCGCCGAGACGCTGTTGTTTCAGCAGGAGCTTTAGCCTTCGGAACCGGAGGCCACGCGGCTGCGGCCGGCCACAAGATGCTTCCGGACTCAATAGAAGATTGGTCGCTCGAAGATCGGGTCTATGCTCTCGCAAAACAGCAAGGCCGGGTCGATGATGGCAAGGCGATTTGGCGGACGCGCGGCGTTATCTACGGTTTTAAGGCGCCTGAGTCACCGATTCCTCTGGTGCGTTTCAAAGGGTGTGAACAGCAATGGGTCAAGAAAGTTTCCGATGCAGAGTTCGTTAAATACAATTCTCTTTTGACCTACTACAGCGACTTTGAGACCGATGAGATCATTGACGGTTTCGTCAACCCAATGACGGGGGAAGATGTCACGTTCAAGCCTAATTGGAGCCGGGTGCCAGAAGGGCAAAGCATTTCAGTGCGAGGTGCGACACTGAACATCGTTGATAAAGCATTCCCCGATTTCTATTCGAACAGTTCAATCCACGACGTTGAGATGAACTTGATAGGGGATACCGTGGCCTTCCACGCCAAGATGCGTTGGCCTGAACCTCTCGTTCGCAACCCTTACAACCAAGACAACACCTTCTTTGCCAATATAAGTGACCTCCAGGACCCTGAGCAATCTTGGATTCCCGCCCACGGCGCCGGGCAGATTCTCATGCCATCGATGGCGAGCATCGGAATGAAAGACCCGGATGTCGGCCAAGTCATATGGCATGTAGAATTTTATAAGGTGAAGTCATGGGATGATCTGCCCGAGGACTATCTGACGAAAGCGTTGGCAGAGCACGGTGAAGATTTCGACGTCAATCCAGTGAACGATACGGTTCCCTCTAAATTGGCGCAGAACCTCGCACGCCTTGGATACGTTAAGGAATAAGTGCTGTGGGCGCGCGCGACACGTCATCCTGGGAGCAGGTACCGGCTGCGCCGGCCGAGCACTTTGTGTCAGGTTTGGTCTATTCCGACCCCGATATTTACAGGGATGAGTCAGACAAAATATTCTCCAAAGTCTGGCGGTTGGCATGTCACGAAAGTGAATTACCGGAAGCTTTTGATTACCGAGTTTTTGACCACGATGGTCAGTCTCTATTTTCCATTCGTGGTGAAGATAATGTCGTTCGAACGTTCCTAAACGTGTGTTCTCACCGCGGCGCCAAGTTGCTGGATCAGCCCGCGGGCAATGCCAAATCGATAACCTGTTTTTATCACCGCTGGACCTATGACAGTCAGGGTGGCTGCACCGGAATACCGCGTGCGTCTGGGTACGCTTCGGGCAGCGTGAAGAAGGAGGTTATGGGCCTTCGCGAGGTGCGGACCGAAATTCTCCATGGTTTAGCCTTTGTATGTATGGATGATGCAGCCCCACCGCTAGGATCCCACATCGGGTCAGCACTGGACCGGTTCTCAGAAATGCTGACGGGTCAACCGCTCGAAGTCTTTCACTACAACCAGGCCATTCTCGATTGCAATTGGAAGGCCTGGCACGAGACCAACATGGATCTTTACCACGAGTTCATGCATGTGGTTCTGCGTCAAACCCAAGTCAACGCGATGCCAATGGAAGACCGCAAGCGCATTGTTTTCGACGGTGGTCATGGTGGCAGTGGCGGCGACCTCAAAGCCGCTTACGACGGCTATGAGGGTTTCGCCGGACGTGGCGATGATGTGCCCCCTTTGCCGGGAATGAGTGCGACTGATTTCCGCTTCGTCAATTTGTTTCCGTCCACCGCGATTATTTCACGTGGCACAGTGGTCCGTATCGATACGGTTACGCCAATCGGGCCCGACAAGGCGTTGCTTGAGATGCGTGGGCTGGGACTCAAAGGTGAATCTGACGAGCACCGACGTATTCGGCAAAAACATCACAATCAATACTGGGGCCCGTTCGGGCGCAATGTGCCAGAGGATATGGTGGCTGCAGAGTCGTGCGCGGACAGTTTTCGCAACCAGGCTGGGCGCTATCAGATTATCGCCCGTGACGAAAAGATGTCGGGGCAAGATGACGCCATACTGCGCGCATTTTATGCGGAGTGGGGGCGCCGCGTTGATCGCGACCCCGGAGCGCCGGTGTGATGAGCGACCATGAAGCTATCCGGACGCTGATTGGGAAAAGCTGCCTAGCCCTAGATGACAGTGATTTTGCTGCGTACCTGGGTTTGTGCGCGCTAGATTTTTCTTACTGCATAAGGGTGTGGAGTCCTGAGTTGCGCAAGGACATGATTTGGCTTGAACACGACCGTGACGGAATGGCTGGGCTGTTTGAGACTCTGCCGGAACATCTACAACGGTCAGGCCGGCTGTCACGTCATGTTTCCATCTCAACAATAGAGACTGGTGCCAGCGCCCAAGAATTTGTCGTTGTAAGCAGCGTTGTCGTTCATCACACCGACTTAGGTGGGCGGACGCAAACCCTCGCCGTCGGTCGCTACAACGATACTGTCATTCGTGAAGGCGGAGCGGTCTTGCTGGCTACCCGTGAGGTTACGCTGGAAACCCGCGATCTAGGCATCGGTCTCCACGTTCCGCTTTAAGAGTCAGCACCCGCTTTCTTATCGGTAACCGCGCAAAAGATCATGTGGCCGACAATCCCCACCAAGGCAAGGCCCAGGAAAACCCAAAAGAGGTCCCAGGACATCCCTTCAAGGGTTGTTTGCCCATAAACGTCGCGGCTGTAGCGAAACAGCTCCATCCTAGGCGTCGCCTCGGATGGCCCGTTTCACCAGATTCTCCATCAGGGGAATCTTAAAGTGATTGTAGTTAAGCGGTGTTGCGCCACGGGACGCTGTGCCACCAGCGAGATCGGCTGTTTCCGCATCGGGGGCGCTGCCAATGGCGATTTGCTCAGCCCCTTCGATGCGCTTCGGTACGCATTCAACACCGGAGCAGACGATACGGATGTCTTCGACCACACCGTCTTTGACGATCATCGCAGAGGCGACATTAACCAGCGGGAAGTCCCACGTATTCCGGTCAGCGACTTTCTCAAAGTAAAAGTCCGCACCTGCCCACTTGGAAGGGATACGTACCGCAACGAGAAGTTCTGTTGGCTCGACCACGGTCATGCGTGTGATGTTGACGGCTGGACCGATAAAGAACTCTTGAGCCGGGACAACCCGCTCCCCAGCTGGGCCACGGATCACCATCTCAGCATCCAAAGCCACCACAGCAGCGGCTGTATCTGATGGAGTCACTGCAACGCAGCGTGAGGCACCGAACAAGCAGTGTTCCCGGTTCATCCCTTCGGGTGTATCGGCGTAGCAGGTGTTGCCGCCAGCACGGTAGCAATCAAGGCCCGATCGGTAATACCAACAGCGGGCATCTTGGTTGAGGTTACCGCCTAGTGTTCCGGCATTGCGAATTTGCGGGCTGGCCACTCGGCTGGCCGCTTGCGCAAGCACGCCATAGCTCCCTGAGATGATTGGACTCTCGACGATCTCGGTAAGCGTCGTCATGGTACCGATCTCGATACCGTCTTCGGTTTCCCGAATACCATGTAGGTCCGCGATTCCGCCCAAGTCGATAACCGCTTCGGGCCGCTTGGCGCGATCCTTAAACCAATCATAACTGTCTTGGCCACCGGCGACTTTCCAGCTGCGATCGCCATATTTTTCAAGCAGGTCTAGCGCGTTCTCGATATCTGTCGGCTGAAACAGCGCAAACTGCGGCATTACATCTTTAGTACTCATGTCTGCGCCTCCCTACTGGTTGCTCACTTGGAGCGTTTTGTATGATTGGGGCCTGTCGGCCAAAGCATTGATAATCATGTCGGGTACGATGGGCGTGCGGTTGAAGTACACACCACCGAGCGCATCCGAAATTGCACTGAGCAGTGCCGCCGCGGCACAGCCCATGAGCGGTTCGCCAATCCCACGCGCGCCAACAGGGTTGGTCGGATCGGGCTTGTCGACGTAACCGACATCCATCTCAAGCGGAACATCCAGATAAGACGGCGGTTTGTTTTGGTGGAAGCCAATGTTGGCGGGCAACCCATTCTGTGGATCGTAAACAATCCGCTCAAGGCCAGCCATGCCAATACCCATAACGCCACCGCCCCGAATCTGATGTTCCAGACCCTGCGGGTGAACCACGGTGCCGCAGTCCGCCATACCGACATACTCTAGAATTTCGTATTTACCAGTCTCGACATCGAGCTCAATTTTCATGAACGAGGCAGCTAGTGCTGGCGGTAAGCCTTTACTTGGATGGTTGTCTTTCGCTGCGCCGATCAGACCTGTGCCCGCCATTGCCGTAACGGAAGCTTTGGTGATGGCGTGCATGTCTTCGTTCATTTCTTCGCCGCTGAACTTGCCGCCAAGCTCAATAGCCCGCTGTGCCGCCTGGGCGAAGGTTAGACTCTTACTAGGGTCAGCCTTGGAGAATACTTTGTCGTCACCGACATCATAGTCTTCGGCCGCGCCGCCCAAATCCATCGCCGCAATTTCGAGCAGCTTCATTTTGGCATCCATCGCCCCGGCATAGTTGGTGCGGGACATGGTGTAGGACGTGTTGCTGCCGAACTGGCCTAAGTTCCAAGGTAGATGGCGCCGGGTATCACCGCGCTCAATCACGCAGTTTTCCCAAGAACAGCCAAGGACTTCCGCCGAGATACGGGACGTGCTGGCATAAGAGTAGGTGCCGAGGTTGCCGACGCCGGTGTGAATATGCACTTTGCCGTCCGGCGCGATGCGCACCAAACCATCAAAGCCACTGGAACCGCCGGGGTGAAACGCTTGGCCAACGCCAATGCCGATTACTTTGCTGCCGTTACGCTGACCGCTCTCATTCTTCTTTTCTTCCCAGTTGAAGCGATCCGCCCCGCTCTGCATGGCCTCTCGCAGATAGGTGCTGGATAAAGTGCTGCGGCGCCCTCCAAATACCGTGTCATTTTTCGGTGCGTTCAAATCACGAATGGCAAGGCGGTCAATCCCAAGTGTTTTTGCCGCTTTGTCCATGAGGGGTTCCATGACGCAGGCGAGTTGATTTTGTCCCGGCCCACGTTGTGCTCCTGTCGGCGGTGTATTGGTTGCGATGGGAATGCCTTTCCAGCGCATAGCTTCCGGTGTGTAGACCAGGGATAATGCTTCACCAGCATTCGCGTAGTCGGGAAAGCTATCGTTAGACCCGCTCTGCTGCACCACATACAAGTCAGCGGCAACGAGGCGGCCTTCTTCACTGAACCCTAGTTTCACGTTGCCTTGGAAACCGTTGCGTCGCGAGCCGAGGTAATACTCTTCTGCACGGCTAATGCGCATCATGCAGGGGCGCCCGACTTTCTTGGACATATGAGCCGGGATCGTCGCGATTGGGTACGCTGTGCCCTTTGATCCAAATCCGCCGCCACAGAATTCAGCGATAAGAATGAGATCTTCTGTTTCGATGCCGCAGTACTTAGCGTAGTCGGGAACATTAAAGGTATGGCTTTGTGAGGAAGCGTGGAGGTAGCACTTGCCGTTTTCCCAATAGGCGAACGCACTACGCGGTTCCATACTTTGGTGGGGGTGCCCGGCGACCACGAACGTTTCGTCGAGAACGAGAGCCGCATTGGCAAATCCAGCATCGACGTCGCCGTGTTCCCACTCGCCCTGTGGTTTGCCACGGGGCAGTTCATCATCGCTCGCTGCTGCAAAATCGCGCGCCGTCCATTTGTAACTTTCGGCCTTCCCTCTAAACAACGCGACGTTGCCGCTGTCATGGACATCCGGTCCGCCCGGGAACAGGCTGACCAAGGGGTCGATCACAAACGGGCGTGGCTCATATTCGATTATGATCTTCTCAAGCGCGTCCGCTGCAATCTGCTCGCTGGTCGCGGCGATAGCGAGGATTGGATCACCCACGTACTTCGGATGGTTTGTCAGGATTGGCATTTGTGGTTCAGGGATGTTCGGCACGTCATCCGCCGTCATGACGTCGATAACGCCATCCATCTTCAGTGCCTCGGACGTATCCAACTTGCGCACGATAGCATGAGGCATTGGACTGGCGAGGAGCTTGATGAACAGCATTCCTTCAGCACGGAAGTCCTCAGAGTATTTTGCTTTACCCGTGACCTTGGCGCGGACGTCGGGCGGCGTGAAGTTTTTACCAATATGTTTAAAGGCCATGTTAGCTCACCCGTGCTGCGCGCATGATTGAATTGAGATAGTGGTCATAAGCCCCACAGCGGCAAAGATTGCCCGCCAAGCCTTGGCGAGCTTCCTCCCGACTTGGGTTGGGGTTGTTCTTAAGAAGGGCTACGCCTGACATCACTTGGCCCGGCGTGCAGAAACCGCATTGAGGTCCAAGCTCGTCAATCATCGCCTGTTGCACCGGGTGCAGAGTGCCGTCCGGTTGTTCCAGGCCTTCGACAGTTGTGACATCTCGGCCACGAACACTGTGGGTCAGTGTCGAGCAGGAGTTGTGAGTGACATCATCGACAAGAACGGTACACGCACCACACTCACCACGGTCACAGGCTAACTTCGTCCCAGTTAGACCGAGCTTGTAGCGCAGTGTCATCGCCAGAGTTTCATTGGGCAGAACATCGACTGGCCTGCTCTTACCGTTGACGTTCAATGTAACCAGGCGCTCAACAGAGCCCGCGGCCTGTGTCGCCTCGTCAGAGCATCCGCTCAGACCGACCAGCATGAGGCCACCCGTTGAAGCAACTGCTCCTGTCGCAATAACGCTCTTGATAAAGGCGCGGCGGGTTACGGGATCGCGGGCCTCCTCAAATACGGGCGGTTGGCCGGTATCTGTAATCACATCTTGATGGGTGTCATTCGCCATAAGTCCAATCTCTCTATCGTAAGCGCGGTGTCTTTCGCCGAGTATCCGAAATTGCTCGCTCTCTGTGAATACCCCAGGATTTGGACCGAATGTAGTGAATTCGGACCAGGGGATGCGCTTAATCCCTGAGTACCGCCACGGTGCGATCATATCGCCCAGTCAGCCTTGCTCTTAAGGGCTATCTCAGCCCTTTTTCACCACCGAATAAGTCAGTAGGTTCGTCGCCAGAACGAAAAGGGATCAGTCACTATCATGTCATCCGAACGAAT
>WLXB01000197.1 GCA_012103295.1 Alphaproteobacteria bacterium
ACCAATCTCTCCGATAAACCGGTGACCGGTATCTCGACCTTCAACGTTACACCGCTGAAGGCCGCACAGTATTTCACAAAGATCGAGTGTTTCTGTTTTACGGAGCAGACTCTTGAGCCAGGCCAATCAGTAGACATGCCTGTAACCTTCTATATCGATCCGGCAATTCTAGAAGACGAACTTGCGAACGACGTCCAGACGATCACCTTGTCCTATACCTTCTACAGGACTCTGGACGACATTCCTGATGAAGAGCCAGAAATTATTTCTGAAGCCGACCAAGTTTTAACGACTGCCCAGTTGGGCGGTATTTGATCACCCAGCGTAACGTACGAGGACGCGAACGATGAGCGCACAGGCAAATCACCCCTATCACATGGTTAACCCGAGCCCATGGCCAGCAATGGGTGCCTTTTCGGCCCTCTTCCTCGCCCTTGGCGCGGTGTTCTATTTCCATGAAGAGAATTTTCTTGGACTCCCAGGGGTCTACAAAGTCCTCCCAGGATTTTCCCTAATCATCCTCACAATGATTTTGTGGTGGCGTGATGTCGTAAAAGAGTCAGTCACGGAGCGCGTGCACTCCAGTGAAGTCAGCACCGGTCTTCGCATGGGCATGGTCCTGTTTATCGCGTCGGAAGTGATGTTCTTTGTCGCGTTTTTCTGGGCGTTCTTTCATCACTCTCTTGGATGGTCACCATCGACAATGCAATGGCCGCCAGAAGGCATTGAAGTCCTCGATGCTTGGCACTTGCCATTCTACAACACCGTCATCCTACTTACGTCCGGTGTGACGGTCACACGCGCTCATCTCTATGTCGAAGCTGGCTTGAACCAAAAGGCCGCGAAATGGATTTGGATCTCGGCTGCGCTTGGCGCAATGTTCCTCGGTCTTCAAGTCTTTGAATATGGACATGCCGCATTTGGCTTAAGCGATGGCATTTACCCGTCAACGTTCTACCTCGCGACAGGCTTCCACGGGTTCCACGTATTCGTCGGTACGACGTTCTTGATTGTTTGTGCAATGCGCGCCCAGAAGAACCAATTCAGCCCCGAAAAGCACATCGGGTTCCAATCCGCTGCCTGGTATTGGCACTTTGTTGATGTGGTTTGGTTGTTCCTGTTTGTTTGGGTCTACTGGCTGCTCGGTCTGCCCGTCCGAACGTTCTAATCCTTAGCGAAACTAGAACCGCATTAGAGCGACGTGAGTACGGACTCGTCCTCGGACCAATCACCATCCCTTTTACGGGTTGCCTTCACCGCGCGATGCCCTCGCTGTGGTGAAGGCAAGCTGTATGATGGCTACCTAACAGTTGCTAAATCCTGCAGCGTTTGCGGTCTTGGTCTAGCAGGCCATGACACCGGCGATGGACCAGCGTTTTTTATCATGTTGCCCCTATGCATCATCGTTGCAGTGCTGGCTCTGCTTACCGATATCAACTTCCGACCACCAATGTGGGTGCATATGACCCTTTGGCCTTTGGCTATCATCGGCGCTGTTACTCTAACGCTGCGCCCTGTCAAAGCGGTTATGATTGCTCTGCAGTATCGCCACCGCGACGTTGAACACATCGACAAATCTGGCCAGCAGTAACAGAAAAGGCGCCCCCACACTGCGCATGGGGATGCCCTCGTTCATCACGGCAAATCTCAGGTTACCTGAGTTGTACACCATCCTCTGGGTTTGAGCTGATCTGATGGATGGAGAGGTCAGCACCGGCGAATTCTTCTTCTTCGGCCTCGACCAGCCGTGGGAACAGGAGAATGAGTGTATCCGTGTCACCTTCTCCCAGCCCGATACCGTCGTCCGTGAAGGCCTCGAAATCATCGCTGAAGATCCACTCACCAACCGTCCTGGCCAGTTGCCCGACGTGGGGAAATTGGTCGAGGCGTTGGGCGACGGAATGAGGTATGGGAGCGCCGAAGATGTCCGCGGCCAGTTGGATTCCGAGCAAGAGCATGTGTTCGACGCCGACCTTGCGTGCCTTGACCAAGATTTGATCCCATTGCCACGAGCCAGCATCCTCCAGCACCTCGGCCAGGTCGACTACCCAAGCCGTGCGGTTCCACA
>WLXB01000094.1 GCA_012103295.1 Alphaproteobacteria bacterium
TACCGTGCTCGGCTTCAGCTTTGCTGCATCCGTGCCAGCCAGCGCCCACAACGCGCTCGACATTAAGGAAGGCTATGCCGGTTATTCGACCCCGATGATCTTAAGCGTCAATCATGGCTGTAAGAGCAGCCCGCCGATTGGCCTTCGCATCAGAGTTCCTGATGGGGTTACCGACGCCAAAGCCGCGTTCGACCCAGCGTGGGATATCGAATATAAAATGCGCACCCTGGAAACACCGATCATGGCGCACGGGCGCTCAGTTAACGAAGTGGTCGGTGAGATTATTTGGAAAAACCCGGTCAAAGCGATGCCTGCAACTGCATGGTACCCGTTCAAATTCCGCATGACGCTTCCGGACGAGCCAGGCAAAGTTCTCCATATTCAAAACATCACCGTCTGTGCAGATAGTTCGGACCCGTACGTCGACCTCCCAGAGACGGCGCTCGACATCAATGACCCTGAGTTCGCCAAAAAGAGCTGGGCATTCATGACGGCGACGGCAACGCCGGCACCGTTCCTAGTCATTCGCGCGCCAGAAAAGAAACAGTATCCTTGGGAATGGACCGCGGAACAGGCAAGCGGAACTGCAGTTCAGCAGGAAGCGATGGCGAAGTAAGTCGTATAAAAATTATGTTTCTGAAAGGGCGGCCTGCGGGTCGCCCTTTTTATTGGTCGATAAAACGCAGGCTTTCGAGCAGAGCGCGAATTCCAACAAACTCAAGGCCTGTTATCTCTGATGTATAGACAAGATTATTGGTGGTCGGAAAAAGATAAACGACCGGCGCCAAGTCATGCATACGTTTGGAGATATCCTTAAGCATGGCAAGGCGCACATCCGCATCGAATTCTCCAGCCACGGACTCTATCGACCCGGCAATACTTGGTTCACAAAAAAATGGGTTGGGTCTTAAACAGGAGTAGGTTTCAAACCCGCGCGCGGCGTCCATGAACGTCGTGTTGCTCCAGGCCGAGGAAAGCAAATCCGCACCCTTCCAGTCGCCCGAAAACCACATCTGCACCCAGCTCGGGCCTTGGGCAAACTGAATGTCCAGCTGAACACCGATCGCCGCCAAATCCTGCGCAACTTTTTGATACAAAATACTCATCACCGGTGGGCCCGGTGTGACACGTGCGCTGAGCTCTAATCCGCCTTGGTAACCAGCGTCTGCCAGCAATGCCTGTGCACGCTCGGGATCATACGGATAGGACTTCACATCCGAGTTGTGCCCATAAACGCCGGGGATCGTACCCTGGCCAGTCGGCTCGACAAGACCGGCGAAGATGAACTTAGCGATACCTTCACGATCAATGGCATAATTGAACGCTTGTCGAACTCGCACATCTGAAAATGGTGAGGTGGGATCTTGATTGGAAAAAGCCAGGGACCCGACCACCGGTGTCACGACAGACTGAACGGTCATTCCGAGTGATTCCAGGTAGTCCAACTCGTCAATGCCTGCATTCATGGCCATATCGATCTGACCTGACAGGAGCGCCTGGCTGCGCGCGACACCTTCCGCCTGAATGAATGCTTCGACACGAGATATTCCAGGTGGACCGTGCCAGCTTTCAACGAAGGCCTCGTAATCCAAGATACCGTCGGACTCGCCCCAATCGATAATTTGATAGGGCCCGCTGCCGATGGGCGACAGCCCAAACTCAGACGGCCCAAGATCATCCCAGGCATCTGCCGGCACCGCAATAATTGTGCTCATGCGACGGGGCAAAATCGCATCTGGTGTTTTGGTTACGATGAGAAGGGAAAACTCATCTTCCACCTCGATCCGGTCAACGGTTGGAATCAGGGAAGATGCGTATGTAGTCTGACCCTCATCGCTCAATAGATAATCTAAGTTTCGCTTGAATGATGCGGCGTCAAAGGGCTCGCCATTAGCAAAGGCGACATCGGAGCGCAGAACGAAGCGCCAAATTAAGTCATCTATACGTTCGTAAGACTCAGCTAAATTCGGAAGAACCTCTCCACCATCGCCAAGCAGCGTAAGTGCGTCGAATACCGGAAAGAGCGTATGGAGAATACTTGGCAAGGCCTGGGTATAGGGATTGCCGTACGTCGGTGGCCGACTCTCCACAGCAATCCGCAATGCCCGGTCTTCAACTGCCTGGCCTTGTCCCAATGTGCTGATGGAAGCAACAAGCGTGACTATCAAGAACAGGCTTACTTGCTTCACCTTAAGACACTCCAATTACCAAACCTAAAAATCATGTAGCGCGTCAGTATACCTGCGCAGTAGATCACACATTAGCGCACATGCCTCGCGCCCACCTTATGGTGACGAACAACCCCGCGAAACTAAGGCTGATGGCTCAGTGATCGTGTGAATGAAGAATTTTTTCGGCTAGGCCCGTTTCATAGTCGACACCAGCGCCGGTTAAAACGGCATGACCCGGTGGTTGCCCCGAAACCAATCCTTTACGATTCAACGCCGCCCAGACTGCTGGGTTGTGCAGCCCAGTCGCGTCATTACCCATAACGAGGTGCGGCCCGACATGAAAGTGATTGCCATGCGCCGGTGGCAGCATAGGAATGGCACGCTCCCCACTCATCGGCTCGTCCGGCTCGGTTAAAGCATGGAGAATAGTCAGCGTTTTCAATTGAAGCGCGTTGAGTTTTAGGGGATTGCGTTTCGATGCCATGTACCGACTTCCTCATTCAAACTTAGAAATGCAAACGCTCTTCTACTCTTAAGCCACTTAGGCGTCGACCCATGTATACGGTGAACGCATACGGACAAATTGCCGCGCACCGACCTCGTCTAGCAACGTTTCCTGCAAAGCATCGGATTGACGGACAGCATCATATCGATCCAGCGAGACGTGTTCACCATTCTCAACCAGCGTTTTGCCGCGAACCATGACCCGCGCAACGGCGTCGGGTGACGGGCCATTGCCGAAAATAAGGTTAGGTATTAGCGCGGCCGGAGGAGACAACTGCGTCTCCCCGCGACGATCTATCAGAACAATATCCGCATCCTTGCCGACTTCGAGAGAACCGATCTTGTCATCCATGTTTAGGGCTTTGGCCCCACCGATCGTCGCAAGCTCCAGCGCCAACTCAGCGCTTCCAAATAACATTTCGTATCCGGTCCAGTGTTGATCTGAATCACTCATCTGTTTGCGGTGCTGATCTCCCAAGCGCTGGGCAGTGAGAAACGCACGCAGCGCGGGCCATAGGTCATGTCCATATGCGACAACAGGACCATCGAGCCCAATGCCACAGGTCACACCCGCATCAAGAAACTTGTGAGAATCAAATTCCACGAGCCCGAGAACTTGCTCCATGTCAGGCACGAGGGCGATGTGCGCACCACATTTACGAATGAGCTCGGCTTCTCCTGGTTGCAGGGTTTGCGCATGGGCGGCGAGAACATTGGGCCCAAGGATACCTTCATGATCCATCCATTCGAAGGACCCCCCGTCCCAACCACGACGCTCCTTTAGGTAACGTGTATCAAGGACTGATGGTGCATGGACATCGAACTGCCGATCATTATCGATGGTCCACTGCCAAATTTCTTTGAATTCATCGGGCATACAATAGGTGATGCCGATGGTTGACGCAGTGACCGTTGTGAAATCACTTTCCCACTCAGCTTTAACTCGCTCAGTTTCGGCTAAACCAATATCGAGCTTTTCACGAAATCCGTCTGGCGCGTTGTCGGGATCACTCAGGATGAGTCGTGCCATACGGCAACGCATCCCCGAATCTTGAATCGCTTTCAGAACACCGTCGATGGACCGTTTATGAATATGGGTGAAATGATCATCCGCCGTTGTCGTAATACCGCGACGGACCAGATCCAAAATAGGCGGCATAGCTGAGACATAGGACCGTTCTTCATCGCAGGCGCCGGTCATCGGGTAATAGAAACCAAACAAGCGCTCTTCGAACGTTGTTCCTTCTGCCATGCCGCGAATGCACCCCTGAACGAGATGGCCGTGAACATTGACAAGACCCGGGATCACGATGTGTCCATCACCGCCAATAATCTCCTCACCTTCGAACTCGCACTCGCTTGCCTTACCAACGCCAACGATGAGGCCTTCGCTCACCGCCACATAGCCGTCGAGATATGCCGTGCGTTCGGAATCCATTGAGAGAACGGTACCGCGCAAGAGAATATCGCAAGATTTCATTGTAACTGCCCCAGCCTTTAGCCCCAGTTGCACTACCATCGTTTCCTAATCGCCATACAATGACAACAGATAGGCATTCGCGTTGCCTGCTACCCTATGGAACAATGCAATTTCAATAGTGTTGGAGCACCCGCAATGGAACCGATAGTCGACGAGGTGGCACCAACATTGAACGCGTTGTGCGCATGCTGGAACAATTTAGATCAACCGGCGATCCAGAACTTATGGGACCCCAAAGAGGCTGAGCCCTACTTTCTACCCCAAGAAATCAAAGAGCCGATTATTGGCTGGGACAAGTTGACCACATACTACGCCACCGCTCAGGCACGACTAGTACGCTGTTCCATGCGTATATGGGATGTACATGCAAAGCTCCTGTCACCCGGCCTTGCCGTCGCGCTCTATCAAATGCACTGGAACGGCGAGCTCAAAAGCGTTGACCATCTATTCGGGATTGATAGTCGCGTTACAGCCTTATTGCGCAACCGCGACGATCAATGGATGATCTGCCACTATGTAGAAGCGCCGGCAGCGCCGATGCTGCACTTGCAAAAGTATTATGCGTCCAACGTGGATTCTGATTTTCTGATCGACCGCCCGCAGCAATCCCAACTGGATCAAAACAATGACTGACGTCGCTCAACCGGTAAATTCCATGTCGCTGCGGCTGCGGCTCGGTTGGGGGCTGGGTAGTTTGCCTATGTCAGCCATGTTCAACGCGGTCAGCTTGCTGTTGCTGACTTTCCTTATTGAATTCGTTGGCATTCCAGCAGTAACAGCCGGCGCCCTCATCCTTGTCTCCAAAATATACGACGCCGTCACCGATCCGTTGATGGGTGTTGTCAGTGACCGTACAAAAAGTCGGTCGGGCCGGAGGCGACCTTACTTAATGATTGGCGGCATTCTATCAGGCTTGTCCTTTGCGATGATCTTTACGGTTCCGTCGTTCGATAGTCAGAATGCCATTATCCTTTACATTTTTGTCGCGCTCATTTTGAACGCCACGGCCTATACCGTATTTAACGTGCCGTATTTGGCCATGCCCGCCGAGATGACCGAGAGCTATCACGAGCGGACCGCACTGATGTCTTTTCGTGTTAGTTCCATAGCCGGTGGACAATTGCTTTCGTCAGTACTTGGGCCAGTCATTATCGCTTATTATGGCGGCGGGCTTTTCGGCCACTCAGTGATGGCGATGGTCGTTGGTGTCGCGATTATAGCGGTCTGTGCCATTTGCTTCTGGACCACACATGACGCGAAATTCACTGTCCGCGTTACCGAACACAGCTACAGCCTGCGCGACCAGGTGAAGATGGCCTTGGAAAACAAGCCCTTCTTTGTTTTGATGATGGTGAAATTTACCCAGCTATTCGGGTTTTCAATTTTCATCGCTGCATTGCCCCTCTTATTCACGCGCGTCCTTGATGTTTCGTATGCCTACCTGGGCACGTACTATTTGTTCCAAGCTGGGGCCGTAATCGCATCTCAACCCATGTGGGTTTCCTTAAGTCGCAAATATGGAAAAACGTCGTGCTATTACGCGACATCTGTAATTTTTGCGGTTGCTTCTGCGTCATGGGTTCTAGGCACGGCCAGCGACCCAGATTGGTACATCAATGTTCGCGCACTAGTTACTGGCGTTGGCGCTGGCGGTTTAATGCTGATCGGACAATCTCTATTGCCAGATACAATTGAACATGATTTCCGCCGCACCGGATTACGCCGCGAAGGAATTTATTCCGGCGTCTACACAACCGTCGAGAAATTTTCATTCGCCTTTGGCCCAGCGGTCCTTGGACTATTGCTCGGCGCCTTAGGTTGGGTCGAAGCGCAAGGCGGTGTTCGGGCCGAACAATCGGCACGAGCGTTGATGGCCATCGATATTGCCATGCTGGTCCCAACAGTTACGCTGGTTCTTAGCTGTTACTGCTTGTCGCGCTACACCTTGACCGAGGACGCGTTGGCCAAACAGCCGGTTACCCAAATTTAACGGCATAAACCGGTGGCAGGTGGGCGTTAACCAGCGTCCAGCTGTCCGCGCCATCGGCGGTGAACCAGAGCGACCCCGTGGTCGATCCCATCAACAGCTCATTGCCGGTATCATCCACCGCCAAGCCATGACGGTAAACCAAATCGTACGCCTGATTCTGCGGAAGACCCTCGCGGATTACGTCAAAACTTTTGCCGCCGTCTTTCGTCCGCATCACAACCACCTTGCCATCGACAGGATATCGCGCGGCATCATCCAGCGCGGGAGCAAACCAAGCCGTATTGGGGTCGTGCGGATGAACGGCCACAGCAAATCCGAAATTCGATACCGGCACACCCGTCACCTCTTGCCACGACTCTAAGTTATCGCCACACCGGAAAATACCGTTGTGATGTTGCACCCAATACACGTCCGGTGCAGCGGCACACTGCACCATGATGTGTGGATCTTGGGTAACAGGATCAAATTTCGCCTCCGGAGGAACGTATTCTGCCCACATGCCGTGGGAGCAAACCCGCCAACTCTCACCGTCATCTTCACTAACCCAAGTACCGCCACAGGAAACAGCAATGGCGATACGACGGCTGTCTCTCGGATCAACGCAGATGGAATGCAAACCCGGCACATCTGTGCCGCCACCGAACCATTTTTCGCGGTCGGGCATGTTCCACAAACTTTCAACCATACTCCATGTCTCACCATGATCGTCAGAGCGGAACAGGCCGCCAGGCAAAGTCCCAGCCCATAACCGTCCCGGTTGATCAGGCCCACCCGCGGCCATTGTCCACAACAGAACTAGTGAAGGCGCGCCGTCCCCTCCTTTTGGATACTTCGGTGGATCAAGCTCCTGCCAAGACTCACCGCCATCGCGAGACCGGTGCAATTTGACGCCAAAATGTCCGAGGTCGAGCGCTGCGTACAGCGCATCATCACGGTCATCGACCAATAGGTTAGCAACGGGGTCACCAATGAAATGTGTCCTGGCATGATCCCAGTTCGTGCCGTTGCGGCGATACTCCATCAGCCCCTTACGGGTCGCGGCAAACATTCGACTGGCCATTTATAGCCCCTCCTCGGGTTAGCAGTTATCCGCCGGACAACGCTTGCAACACGTGAATTTCAGTCTCTACGGAAACTGGGTGGCTCAACGCAGCATTGCCTCGGATTAGATTACCGTCGATAAAGATTGCGATATGCTTTCGCACCCGATCTTGATCATCGAGAACGTAACCTCTCAGCCGTTTATAAAGCGGCCAAACATGACTCAGGGCCTCAACCACCGTTTCACCGTCAACTTTCAACGGTTCGGTCGGCGCGATGCCATCGAGATGAGCGGTAAAATGAACTGTGGCCATGGGCTTGTGTCCAAGCGTCGGGTTTGCCAGCGTGACATGATGGTGCAGGATACGATGGAAGGACGCAATCGATGCGTGGGGTAAAGAGTGCCTGATCTGAAAAAATTGTTCGCACGTGGCGTCTATATATATGCCGCTGATCAGACATTGACCCACTTCTCGGGATGCCTGGTGGAAGGGCTCTTGGCGTTGGGCATTCCAGTCAAAACAAACGCAACAACGCTTACGTCCCGCCCTGTTTCTATGCCGCTGGCACGGTTTGACTTGAACAGCATTAAGAGCGACCCCCTAACAGGGTTCGCGTGTTATCTCGTCGACATTTCTACCAACAACACCTTCATTCCCTTTGAGGGCGTCGACCCAGCACCGGTCGGGTACATTACGACAAGTGATATCAGCACCTTTTGTGAGGTGCCGAGCCCTCACCTTTTGTTTGCGGCCCATGACAGCATTGCGGCCGTCAAACCAGGCGTACGAATCCCGATTGCTTTTGGCTTGGTTGATCGATTGGCCAAAAACAGTGCGGGTGAGTCACCCACTGAAGATCGTGAACAAATCGCCGTCGACACGTTTAGGCCGACGTTGCAGCAAGGGGTCCGTGCACTATTAGAACTCGCGTTCATTCCATCCCTAGAAAAGAGAATGCCGGTCAATCGGGTAAACCTACCGCCAAGAGAGTATTATGGTGCACTCATGAATTCGGCGCTGTGCCTGGCGTACGGAGGTGAATTCTACAGCCCGATCATGAAGAATGATTGGTTTAAACAGAATCAACCAGATTTATACGCGCACCACAGCTTTGCCCATCTCGACCCCGCAGCTGTACTACGCTGGGACAGTTGGCGTTTCTGGGAAGCGCTCGCCGCAGGCTGCGTCGTTGTTCACCTCGATTTTGAGGCATATGGGTTCAACTTGCCGGTCATGCCCGAAGCATGGAAACACTACATACCGATCGACTTGGCCAACCCAAGCGCCTCCGCTGACGAAATTTGGACGCGACGATCAGAATGGCCTGCAATTGCCAAAGCGGGACAAGCGTGGGCTTTTGAACACTACACACCGACACCAACGGCAGAGCGCATCTTGAACGCAATGGCAGGTGTTTTGCCCTAGGGGGCAATTCGGCTAGCATCACAAATAGATATTCAACACAACGGGGAGCGCGCGATGGCGTTCAAGCACGAGTCCTGGTCTTCACGTACAACATTTTTGATGGCGGCAGTCGGCGCGGCGGTCGGCCTCGGCAACATTTGGCGATTCCCTTATATGACCGGGACGAACGGCGGCGGTGCGTTTGTCTTGATCTATCTTGCAGCTGTTGCCCTCATTGCAATCCCCGTTCTCATCTCGGAAACCATGATCGGCCGCCACGGCCACATGAGCGCCCCCGTTTCAATGCAAAAAGCGGCAGCGGAAGTAGGGGCATCAAAGAATTGGGGTATTGTTGGTTGGTTTGGAGTTGCTGCCGCCTTTCTTATTCTCTCTTTCTATAGTGTGATCGGTGGCTGGGTCATTGCCTATGTTCCGCAAATAATATCAGGAACATTCGCGGGCATGGATGCGGCGACTGTCAGCGCCAACTTCGATGCACTTCTAGAGAATCCAGCAACAGTATTGTTTTGGCACACTGTGTTTATCGCAGTGACAGTGAGCATCGTCGCTCAGGGGATCAAATCTGGCCTAGAACGCGCGGTTAGCATCATGATGCCGGCCCTCTTTGTGATGCTGTTGTTGATTGTTGGTTACGCCATCGCCGCTGGAGATTTCTCCGCCGGGCTATTTTTCTTGTTTGAACCGGATTTCTCGAAGGTTACGGCAGATGTCGTCTTGGCCGCCATCGGTCAGGCGTTCTTCTCGATCGGCGTTGGCATCGGAATCATGTTTACCTACGGTGCTTACCTTCCGGACGATATTCCTTTGCCGCGAGCCTGCGTGATGATCGCCATCGCCGACACCCTAGTTGCAGTCTTGGCGGGCCTTGCCATTTTCCCTATCGTCTTTGCCAACGGTCTTGACCCTGCGGCGGGCCCCGGACTTGTCTTTAAAACACTACCGCTCGCCTTTGGGCAAATGACGGGCGGAGCCGTCATTGGAACTGCTTTCTTTGTTCTCCTCGCTTTCGCCGCTTTAACGTCCGCGATTTCGCTCCTAGAAGTCCCGGTCTCCTGGCTCGAAGAACGCAGCGGATGGACACGGCGCAACGCCACACTGACAATCGGTAGCGCGATCTGGCTGGTTGGCGTTGGGTCCGCGCTCTCAACGAGTGTCTGGTCTGACGTCTATCTGTTGGGTTTTGTCGAGAAATTCGAAACCACCGGCATTCTTGACTTAGTTGATTACATCACCGGACAAGCGTTGTTGCCCCTGGGTGGCATGCTCATCGCTGTTTTTGCAGGGTGGTGGATGAAATCAGATGTACTGACCAAAGAACTAGGCATGAGCGAAACTATTTTTAGAGCTTGGCGTTTCCTTGTTCGCTTTGTCTGTCCGCTGGGAATTTTTTGGGTGCTGGCCTCCGCCTGGTTCTAGGTACGAACCTTAGTCGAGGCCGTACTGCGCTTTTTGTCCCGCGAGCAGATCGCTAAACGCAATGGTTTGAATCAGCGGTTCTTTTTTGCGCACCAAGCCGGCCATACCGTCGACAATCACGTTCACAACGACAGGCCCGTTGTTCACAGCCTTGAACGCTTTTTTCATCGTGGCATCTAGGTCTGCCGGATCTTCAACCTTGAGACCCAAAGCACCATAAGCTTCACCAATCAGCTGGTAGTCGTTGTGCCCCAACTCACAGTTCACGACCGTTCCCATCTGCATGATCTGGCCGTGCTTCTCCGTACCCCACGCACCGTCATTGCAAATGACGATGATCAAGGGAAGGCTGGCCTGAACCGCACCATTGATTTCACTGCAATAGAAACCGAACGCACCGTCACCGGACACAAGCACCACCGGCCGTGCTTTCTTACCGCTCTCTAACGATTCCTCTTTCGCCGCCGCTGCCGCCCCGACCGCGAGGGGCAAAGCAGTACCCATGCAGCCTACGGGGTAATGATCCAAAAACGCGCGTTCGGTTCGAACCCGAAGAAAGCCATGCATCCAGTTTTGAGTATCCGCGCCGTCGCCAGCGTAGATAGCGTTCTTTGGCATTTGGGCGGTGACTGCCCGCGCCATATCAAACGCTTGAATCGGTCCTCCCTTGGGACTCTTGGCCAATGCCTTGATGCGGGAGAGACGTGGTTTAAGACCTTTTTGAATCCATGTCGGTGGGGCTTTGGGTTTCGCCTTAAGTTTTTTTAACGCCTTGTGCAGGTGTTCGATCGCGCGCCGCGCATCACTGACAATAGGAAGATGAATCGGCCTATTCCGCCCGATTTCTTCGGCCTCTATGTCGATCTGTATAAACTTCGCCTTTTTATCGAACCGGGGTGCCAGGCCATACCCCATACGTTGAGTCAAACGCATACCGAGCACAACAACGATATCTGCCGGTGCGGCAGACATATTCGCAAGCGGCCAGGAAAAGCTCAGGGTGTCGTCTTCGGGAACGAGACCTCGACCGAGCGCGTTCGCAAAAATTGGAACGTTGAAGGCCTTGGTTAACTTACGTAACGCCGCGCCCGCACCGGAAAGCGCTGCACCCGAGCCGGCTAGAATGAGTGGCCGCTTCGCTTTGGCCAAAAGCGCTGCGGCCTCAGCAATCGCACCAGCATCTGGTTCCGGTGGTGGTGAAAGAGTCACTGAGGGATTAATACCCTCGGCATAGTCGATCGCCTGAGTTTGAAAACCATTGGGAATGCCGAGGATGGCGACACCCGGACGCCCAGACAGGGCCTGACGGGCCGCCACTTCAATATACTCCTGCAGCCGATTTGCGTCGGGCACCAACTGGCAGTACTTGGCGAATGGCGAGACCATCTCCAAAACATTGGATGGATACCCACCCTGCGCATCGGCCCGGTTTCCATATGGCATTGTCAGCAACACGAGAACTGGCGAACAGGCTTCGTTGGCCGTTAGGATCCCGGTCATGGCGTTGGGTAGACCGTGTTCAGCATTGATTAACGCTAACCCAAGCTTACCGGTCACCCGAGCATACCCATCAGCTTCGCCGACAGTTGCCGACTCATTTCGCCCGGACACAATCGCAATCTTCTCCTTAGCGATTTCCATGAGCAGCGGTCCATGCGCTGTGCCCGCCAAACAGAATGCCGTCGTGAGGTCATATTTCTTAAGCGCCCGCAGCATCAGTTGCGCACCTGTCATCCGATTCGTTTTAGCGGGCATAGCAACCTCTTTATTCACGCCACCGCATTTAAGCGACGTCAGGCGTATGATGTGCCTTTAAACTCGAAACCAAATCTTCAAAGGCTACAGTTTGCACGCGTGGGTCTTGTTTGCGTACGAGGCCAGCCATGGGATCTGTTAGCACGTTGATTACAGAGAACGTGTCGGCGGAAAAAGCGCGTTCCAGAGCGGGTTTAACATCGTCCGGGGTCTCAACTTTTTCGCCGTGCCCGCCGAACATCTGACCGATAAGGTGATAATCCCACTGGCCAAGCTCGCAGTTGATAGACTTTCCAACAGCGTTGAGTTGGCCATGCTTCTCCGTACCCCACGCCCCATCATTGGAAATGACACAGACAATCTTGAGGCCCGACAATGCCGCGGCGTTGAACTCTGCGGCGTAGAACCCAAATGCACCATCGCCAGTGACTAGGACCACCGGCCTCGGCTTACCACCAGACTCCCGCGCCAAGTCGCGAGCCGCAGCTGCGGCACCGATGGCCAAAGGTGTCCCGATGCCCATAGAACCCAGCGGATAGTGATCCATGAAACCACGCTCTGATCGGATGCGCAGAATCGCATGCATCCAATTTTGAACGTCGGCGCCGTCGCCGACATACACAGCATCAGCTGGCATCAAAGCCATGAGATCACGGCCAATGCGATAGGGATGAACAGGGCCAGCGGACTCTTTGCCTAATTCCTCAATACGGGCGAGCCGCACCTTTAGTGCTTTGTTGACCCACGTTGGCTTGCCTTTTCTGGCAACCTTTCGTTTCTTCAACGTCTTATGAAGTGTCTCGATCGAAAGACGTGCATCTCCGCACACCGGCGCATCAACAACACGATTGCGGCCAATCTCCTCCGCCTCAACATCGATCTGGATAAACTTTGCTTTGCCGTCAAAGCGTGGTGCCAAACCATAACCCATGCGCTCGGTTAAACGCATACCGACGACGACCACGACATCAACGTCTTTGGCCGCGACCTGCGCCAATGGCCAGGAGAACCCAAGCGTCATGTCCTCGGGGACGAGCCCACGGCCAAGAGCATTGGCTAAAACGGGAACGTTGAAAGCCTTAGCGAATTTGCGCAGGGCTGGGCCCGCACCAGACAAGGCCGCGCCACTACCCGCAAGAATCAACGGCCGCTTCGCCTTTGCCAAAAGATCGGCAGCGCGTTCAATGGAGTCTTGACGTGGCGCTGGCGGGTCGGTCGCTACTGGCGCGTAGGACTTAGCCGCATCGACCGCCTGGCCTTCGAAGTGCTGCGGGATGCCAAGCACCGCAACACCAGGTCTGCCGGTCAAGGCATGGCGCGCCGCTGCATGAACGAACTCTTCCAGCCGATCCGCAGAAGGCACGCTGCGCACCCATTTAGCATAGGGTTTGGCCATATCGAGCCAGTCGTTGGGCCATTCATCTGCCGCCTCACGCTTTGGGTCAGGCAGCATGGAAACCAGCACAACAACAGGTGAACACGCTTGATTGGCGGTAATAATACCGGACATCGCATTGGGCAAACCCTGGTCAGCTTTGATCAATGCAACACCAAGACGCCCAGCAACACGGGCATACCCATCCGCCACCGCAACCGTCGCCGTCTCATGCCGACCAGACACAATGTCTATGTCATGATTCTCAAACGCGAACAGTAGATGGGTATGGGCTGTGCCGGACAAGCACGCCACTGTGCACACGCCATAACCCGCAAGCGCATTGGCTATGACCTCACCACCATTCATACGATTGGTCTTTGGTACCGCTGTTTTCTTTTTTTGACGCGCCACTGACTATCCTATTCGGCGGCAATCGAAACCGTGCCACCTTGTGGTGGAACAATACGTAGGCCGACTTCGCAGCTATTAAACGGGTCGCATCCATCTGCCGACACTCGCACGGTGTCTTCTAGGTGCATGTTGCCCCAACCGACTTCGTAGTAGGGCATGTCGACAGTGAAAACCATGTTCTCTTCGAAAACGAATTCACCCTGTGACCCTGGCATCATTGGGCCGATGGGTAGGGGATGATCGGTGTGCTCCAAACCCACGGAATGGGGCGTGCATATAAAGAACCCGGGGAAACCCATTTTGCGCATTTCATCGATGACGCGGGATGTCATCTCGGCTCCCTTCACGCCCGGCTTAATCATATCGTAGGCAATTTCACAGCCCTTGCGCATAATCTGGTTACGCTTCAGCATTTCCTGGGTCGGCTCGCCGCAAATGGCCGTACGCCCCATATCACCGTGATAATGTTTGTGTTCGCACAACCCGTCAAACGTGATGAGCTGAC